>NZ_JBVVPP010000010.1:0-220541 GCF_055811315.1 Bradyrhizobium sp. MI1.4
AGCACGGCGACGAAGATCTGCGCCGTTCTGCGCTCACCGGTCAGGCGGTCGACCACCACCGGCACGCCATCGCCGGCCGACGCCCGCAGCACAAGGGTGGGCACCATGCCCGGTATCGGTGTGGCGCTTACTTCCCTACTGCTGGCTGGCCCGGGGCCCGCTGTAGAGGCGGGCGGGGCTTGGCTAAACCAGTGGTGCCGGAGTAGGCTCGCCATGAGCTGTGGTGGTCTGGACCCGCTCAAACGTCGTGAGGAATGCCGCGATGGACGCCACTATCACGGCAATCGCGAACAACAGGATCACAGGGCCGGGTTTCCGCTCAGTACTCATGAGCAACTCCACAGACGGCCTGGCAGCTGAGCAGCCCCCAACTAAGCTCCGCAGCGGCGTCTTAGCTTTCGCTCGAGAGCTTCGGGCCGAGTGCTCTCCAAATATCGTCGTGAGCTTGCACAGCGCGGAGGATAAACCGGTTCAGATATTTGTCGATAAAATCGGGCCGTTGGTTCAGATCTCTTGCCTTAGGTAAGCGCCTGGGCACGCGGGTGCTCCCCGCGAAGCGTCATGCCAATGGTGGGCGGCTGTTGGACCCAATGTTCTTAGCGCCATGAGGAAACATGCGTTAGGTTTGAAAAAAACCACGCCATGGCGAGGCAACCCAGGTCGCCCTCCAGGCCGAGGTCAGCCCTCATTTCAAGCGCATCCCGAAGCCTACAGCCAGGACTTCCAGTCGGTCTGACTGGCCACTTGCTACCATTCGGGATCGTCGAGGCTGCCATACTCCCGCACGATGTACTCCCGCGTGAAGCGCTCGACCGGGCTCCAGTGCTCGCGAATGACGATTGTCGGCGTCGGGGGCCTCCAATAGTCGGGATGGATGACTATTGTCGGAGACGGCGGGTAGACATAGGGCGTATGAACACGCCAGCAAACCTCTCCCCTACACGCAATAGCGGCGGAGGCGTCCGTGCTGGAGAGCGCAAGAAGACCGGCAGCAACGCTCGCGGCTAGAAGAGCGTTCCTGCCCAATGACCGGTTCAGCTCGTTCATGTTTCCCTCCTCAGTGACAGCGTTTCTTCTTCGCTGTCTCAAAACAAACCCCGGCAGAAACCGCTTAGTTTCAAGCTTCGAAGATTAAAACTCGCCTGTCTTCGAAGGCACCCATCAAGTCTCGCAACCATCTGGCATGATTTCATTCCCTTCCATCTACATCGCGAAGTGAGCGGTGGGCTGCAGCCTGGCAGGCCGGCCGCTCTTATCCCTCGGCAGCTGTTCGTTATCCACCGCTGCCTTATTCGTGCGGAGCGCATCGGCTGTTAAGGGTTGATTTAGTTCCCGGCATGATCATTGGCGACCGCAAAGGGGCCTGAGCATGCAATTGCACCATGCGAATACCTTGGAGAGGACCGTGACCGTCGCGGATCAGGGCAGTGGCGAGGTCGCGACACAGCCCGTCACTCTCGATCACCTTGATTTATCGACCTCTATTCGAGCCGAGGTCCTGGCGCTACTGGCGCCAAGCGGTCACTCAATACCCACTACTTGCTTCGTCGTGGCCGCCTTGGCGGGAGGCTTCGGATTGGGCTGGGCTGGTGCGTGGTACGGTCCTGCAGCTATCTCGGCTCTCAACCCAGTTGCTCAAACGGCTTCGCGTCGCATGCCGGATCCAAGGGCAGGAGGTAAGTCCGAAAGCGCCCGGAAGATTGGGTCAGTGTCAGCCTCGCGAACAGCGCCTGGTTTGGGGCAACCCTCCACAGTCATCGCGAGCGTTGCTCCGAAGCCTCTGGCCAAAGCGTCGAGTGGGGCGCAAACGGCCGAAACTTTGAATCCAGCTTCTTCCGCTGTCGACACAGAGGTGTCTGTGACTGGCTCGCTTGCGCCTGAGGGGTCGCTGCTGTCGATCCCCGAGACAAGACCAACGACCATTGCAGGTTGGGCTGTGCTTGACGTTCGCGGCGGAACGGCGGTGCTTGAAGGGCCCGATGGGGTTCGAATGGCAGCACGGGGCGATGTGGTCCCCGGCGTCGGGCGGATCGACTCTATCGTGCGCTGGGGCAATCGCTGGATAGTTGCGACTGCGAGCGGATTGATTGCGACGCCGTAAGAGGCGCGCATAGTGTTACGAAAAAGCGCGCGAGCCTATCAAGGAGACAAGCGGGCACGGAGAAGATAGGCCGTCATCCTGTCGCGCGAATCCGCACAACTCTCAACTGCCAAGAGAGGTCTGGCGAGACCTCCTCGTGTAACCATCGTATAGGCCGCTGGCTAGAACTTTCCCGCTGCAGGCCGAGACGCCATGGTCGGAGTCAATTTAATTGTCTGCGACAAATTGAATGCCGTTCTCCACTGCCAAGGCAGCTAGCGTGTCTCTCCCGGGGGCGCAGGGTCAGTCAGCGATCCGTTGGGGCCAACAAGACAAGGTAGGCTCGTCGGCGGGAACGCGATCTTTTGTCAATTTCTCGATTATTATCTTTATTATCCAATTATAATGCTATATATCAAATCACGTTTAATTAAGACATTTAATTTGGGCCTCATTTTAGCTCTGACACTAGGAAATTCCTGCAAGGAACCGCGTGCATTTGAGGAGAGGACAATGCCTCAACGTGACATCAGGCTCCCGACCGAAAGCGACATAGGCAAACTTGAAACGATGGTCGTGAAAGTGCCCAGCGCAGAGATTGCTGCTCAATTCGGTCGAAGGCCCGCAGCACCGCCGGTTGAGTTTCTAAAACTGTTATTGACGAAGCCGGAAAAGTTAAAGCGCAACCATTCTGGTCCGGACCCTGGCCCCTCAGGTTTTGATTGGCCCAATGATTAGAGCTGCGAAAAGAACGGAATCGGCGGATCGCCGGAGAGGCGCGTCTGGGGCGCCGGTCGGCTCGAAGCAGCGCGCACGGATCGATTTCACAGCGGCAGCAGCACTAAAAAAATGGCCTTCAATTGGAAACCAACGCGCAGCGGCATCGCTTGGTCCTTATCTTGTAATCGAGGGCACTTTAGACGCATGCATCCGGGGTTTCTTCGCGAAGCCCGCCAGCCAGCGTCATCTCTACGAAATACATACTGCCCCGCAAACGCAAGTTATTACCGCCGTACTGGGCCCAGAACAGATAGCCGAGATCGCTCGGCTGCGGGATTTTCTTTAAGGCAAGCAAGCCCCTGCCGCTGCCGCAAGGGCGTTGAAAGTGTTGGCTTATGTGAACCAACTCTTCGGTGACACTGGAAGGCACGCACCATCGCCGCCGAATCATTACCGATGCGTGATTTGCGCTCCTCGGGCCTTGGAGGACACTATGGATGAGAAGAACCCTCGTTTGAAACAAGTTGCAAGACTGGGTTTGATCAGCTTCGGCCATTCGAAGGCAGATTGCACCATTCGCAGCATATCTGCGTTCGGCGCAGCCCTCGATCTTGCTGCAGATGAAAAAATTCCCGACGAATTTGCGCTGACTGTCATTCCCGACGGTGACCGGCGCCGCTGCGCAGTTGTCTGGCGTAAAGAGAAACGAGTTGCTGTCGCGTTCTATTAATTAATGCGTCACTCAATTACGGGCCGGAATGCCGATCCCGATCATCTAGGCAGTGTACCCAGCTGTGGACGCCCCCGAGATGCAAGCGATTTTTGAAGAAGATCGGCGTAGTCGGATGCTGCCATCTGTCCGGCCTCTGATGGTGCAGCGATGAAGCTGCGGGCCCGTATGGGAGTTCGCAGACCGGAACCAAATCATATGCGCCCGATTCCCAGAGTCTTCACTCCGCTTGCTCGTCGCGATCTTGGCGGATCAGTTCTGGGCACCGAGAGAGCTAACGGACTGCTTGGAAGCCATAGCGCAAGCGAAGCCGCCTTTGCGTAAAGACCATCGATATCAGCGGCTAGCTGACTACGCCCGACGCCGTGGGCATTAGCAGTTTTCAGACTTACGCGCTGGTGCGTTTATCAGCTCGGACCTCAAGCCCCGGCCGTTTGCGGAAATGCGGGTAAACAGGGTCTTCCGCTCCTTGGCTCGCTTCATCGTTCGGACCGGCTTGCCAGTTCCGAAAGCCCAGCGCCGGCAGTCCTAGTTCGCGATACAGCTCACCTTGAGGTGCGCGCTGACCGGCTAATCGTGGGCTACACCCTATGGTAAACTATATGTGTGCCCTAGATTGATACCGCGATCGTCGGTGGATCAAGCTTTGCGGTATCAAAAGGAGGCACCGTGAGGCTCCTTTCGCGCTATTATAAGGTGCACGCTGGCTCTGATTTGATACCGCGCCGGGATATATTGATACCGCGTTTTAGTTTTCTCTGCCCCAGCTCATAAATTGTTTGCCCGCCAGCTCGCCCGTGACGTCGCAGCCCCAGAACGTAAGTTTCCACTCGCTGGCATGAGGGAGCTTGCGATTGAACCCGCCTTTGGTCGCGCACTCAATGAATCCGCGGTCCTGAAGCTCAACAAATGCCCGGGATGCCGTTCCGCGGGCAATATTGCAGCGCTCAGAAGCACGTCGGACTGAAAGCCCAATTCGTCCGTTGTTAAATCCGTCGTATGCTCGCGCGATTTCGATCAGCACCGCCCGCGCCGGGCATGTCAGCGACAAATAAGCCGGAGAGTCGAGCAGCCAGCGATACAAACGCACGTGGGGTGCATCAAGTCGCTTGTTACGCCTGCGGCATCGCATCACGCGCCTCCTGCCTCAGAATGCGGTCCGTGATTGTTCGCGAGTTCAGGCGTACCTGAAGGGCCCGGCGGGGCTGAAACCGCACCAGTGCCGTTCTGTGGGTCAGCAATGGGCATCAGGACGGCCCGCCGATGATTTCCAGCACAGTTACGCTACTGCGCAACATGTAACGCGCGTGAAACCCAGCAAAGGGACCACTGTGCGCGTCCTGCAGTGTGTCGATGACGGCGCCGAGCTTGCGACACACGCCGGCTTCCGAGTGCATCGGCAAGTCACCGCCCGGCGTCGGCCGCGACACAACCGGAGATTCGTAGTCATTGGCTGGCCGATATGCGAAGCTAAGACATATTTCGCGTCTCGGAGGAGAAACCCGATGCGCCTTGTATTGCCTTATCTAGGAATTGGTCTCTGCGCGTCGCTAGCGGCGTGGATGTCGGTGATGTTGTTTTATTGAACTCAGTCCGCCCAAGCGCGTCGACTGGGCGCCCCTTAATGATCTAGGTGTGAGGGTCGTTTCCGTGCGGCTTTTGCAGAATTTCGGCATGTGTCCATGCGCTTCACGATCGCGTAGGGATGGGCGCTCGGACGGATCGCGGCCAAGCTTGGATTGCAGCTCGACGAGGTCGATGAAGACGTCAGCCTGGCGGCGCAATTCGTCGGCGATCAACGATTAATGAGCTAATTTGTCCCTGCGCGGCTGGTCACGCGAGCTGCCGCATCATCAATTCGAATCACGCATTTACAATTGCGACGTATGTAACGTGCAGGGTTATTGGTGTTTTTGAACCGTCCAGAATGACACGGAGACTCTTGGGATGATACCCAGGACCAATCACCGTTCCGTTCTTGCCGCAGAACCGTGGCCCCGCTGAGGGATTTACCTCGATGCGATAGCCAATCATAAATTGGCCTTTATTGACAGAGGCTCTTGCATCGCTGGCGCCTGCACCAAATTCCGGGATTGGCCCGACCTGCGTCCGCGGGTCCACCTTGGGCTGGGTCAATACCGACTAGGCCACGGCGTTGGTCGCAGGAGCAGCTTCTTAGCCGTTCCTGCGACCTCCACTTTGAGGCTCCGGCGCTCTGATCCGCAATTGGATTGGCAGCCGGGAGCATGGGGCTGGAAACTTAAGCCTGCCATGTTCGCCCCGTGGCGAAAATTCGTAGCGAGGCAGACTCCGGTAGTTATACCGACTCCATTTTCGGAACGGGGTGTTCTACTGTGAGAACACCGGCGCGATTTAAATACCAACCAATTTCAAGTTGCCCGGGAATGCCGCAGTGGGGCTGGAACCACGCTGCGGCTTTTCCCATGGGCCGACCTTCATTTCGAGGCTTTTTTTGGCAGCTTTCCATCCGAACTCGCTGAGGTTGTGACTGGAAATGCGCCGACTCTGAGCGCATGGTAGGCAGATGCAGGTGCAATGCCCAAAATGCAAGGTGATCGTCGCCATTGGCAAAGCTAAGTGGTTCTTCGACGGCGGCGAATGTAGGGAGCTTCGCGGTACCGTCGCGGGCGATGCTAAGGAATATGAAAAGTGCTCGGTCCTCATCGAAGCTGTGTCGACCGTCAGGAAGAATGCCGCCACCTAAGCGAGCGCCTTAGCGTCCCATGTCGCCCGTGAGCAAGAGCGAACCTCCCAAAAACCAGCCAAAGCGCGGATGCTCCCAGCTGCGTGGTTTCGCCGAGAGACGGCCCCGGCTTTGGGGAGACCTGGGGTTAAGGGGCCGGGGCCGCTCCGCCAGCTCAGGGCGCCGAGCCAGCGCGGATTCATGCCGAATGTGCCCGGCCCGTTCCTAACGGAGCGCCATGAGGTCATTCCCAGGTGCCAACAGCCGCACGTATGTTCCACTCTCATGCAGCTCTAGCCATCCCTTCTCGATGGCGCACCTGATGCCGGCGCCGAACTCCGGGCCGCTTCCCTTGAGCGTGGAGACGAAGGGATAGTTGATCTTCTCAATGTGGATGCGCCCATCCTGGACCGGCTCGATGCTGGCGGCGAGCTCGATCAGCTTGCGGGCTGCGGCTTGTGGATCGGCAAAAGGGCGTTCGGTGACGTGCTTCATCGCTGGAATCAAAACCTCACGTCCCTGCTTGGCCTGACTTGCCCGCGACTGTCATGCCAGTTCGGGACGATATGCACAGATCCTGCCGCGCCGCATCTTGAGCAGACCAGGCGCAAGCCGACGCGGGACCCACGGCTGATCTGGGAGAGTGCGTCGAGTCGCACGCCGACCCTGCGATGGCAGGGGCCGTTCAAGCACTGGATGCTGCAGGTCGCGGCCCGTCAGCCAACGATTCCGCGGGGCTGCCGGGCGGATAATGACCGGACCATATGTTGTATCGGCGAGTGCGCACGCCGCCATCAAGCGGCATCGTAAGTACATCGCAAATTATCGATTCCTGGTAGGTCCGGCCGTGCTCCTGCCACCGGCTGTCGTGGGTGAGGAAGCGCCGTGGACATTGGGAGATTTACGATCGAGTTCCTGCTGGCGGTGGTGGTGATCTGCAAGGCAGCCGCTAACGTATGAAGAATATGGATCGCGAACGCGAGAAAGAAGCACTTAGAGGTAAATTGTCGTATTGGGAATCAGCACGCACAATTCCCGTGACGATAGTGGCTTCAATGTTAATCGGGTCACCGCCGTGGGGCTCTGCGGCTTTTTCCAAGTGAAGGAAAGTGCGATTTTGTCGTCGATTGGGCTATCGATCGGACCTGGGGCCCTGACTCCGTTGCCGCAAACCAAGCTTTATACCCTGACGGCACGCATCCATCTCAGGGCGGACAAAGCAACATGGAGGCAAATTACTTTCGACCTACGCTCAATTCCCTCTTTCCCTCAGTTGATTCATCGTAGAATTCGGTCTCATTCGCGAGACCTGCAGGCTGTAATCGACTTCAACATTTCCCGAGGGCGCTGGGCGAACGAACTCAAGTGTTCTGATGGAACTTTATAGCCCCATGATCTTTGCGTTAGGCGCCGAAGTGAATAGGCAAACGATGCTCCGCTGGCTTAGCTCAGATCGTCAAAAGATCCGAAGCGATCGAAAGCAGCTTGAAGCGAGGGCTCGCCGCCTGCTGCAGAGTTACCTGACGGCCAATGAGTGGCAAAAACACCAATACTATCAGGCAATCGCCGGCGCGGCTTCAGCATGTCAGCCTGGTATTGATGATCCGCGCTTAAGTAACGAGAAGCTTGCTGAATTAACCGCTCAGGCGGCGACAAAAGTCGTCCAAGTACGTAATCGGAAAGCAAAAGATGCGCACGATCATTCAGCTGTACTAATCACCGATGCATACGCAACGGTTGCAATCGCCTTTCGACGAGCGGCTTCAGCCTACTCTGCTGACAAGGAAATGGAGCAGCTGGGCACCGCCGCAGTACACCTGGTCACGATAGCGAATTCAATTATGAATGCTGGATCGGAGCGATCACCGACACAAATGTGAATGTGGCTTCGGCCAAGCCAACGTCCCTCTTCGCTCTGGCGTATACCTTGCGCAAACCCTTTCTCCTAAGCGGCCCGTAAGGCCTTGCTTGTACCGTCGCCCCCAATAAGAAAAGGCGGGCGGCATGTCGATTGCATTTCGGATCGTTGTTCTCTTGTTCTCTGCTTACGCCGGTTGGGAAACCCCAGGCATTCAATTCGGCGAATTGCGAGAGCCTCAGCAACAAGGGCGTTCTCCAACCGGATAAGTAAGGAATGAACAATACAACCCTTCACCTTGAACGTCCGCAACCAAGCGAAGTTCGGCGTGCTGACGTCGCGCCGGCCATCGGTTATGCGATTCTCGTCGATGGTCGTTTCAAGACCGAATTTCTTGATCAGGACGCCGCGACTAAAGCGGCCCTTGAACTGTTGGCCAAGTATCCGATGCTGAAGGTCGAGATCTACGATGCAGCATCGAAGTCACGGACGCCCGCGAAATAGCCGCTGCGTCGCGGCATGCGTGATAACCATGTCTTCTGTTTTAATCTACCTTTAGCTTTTTGCTAACAATCGAGGTCGCAAGGTCGTCGACAAACGGAGGCGGCCTGTGCCTTTGATGAAATATTTCGGATTCGTCGGCAGCGCTCTCGTCGTGTTGCTGATCGCAATCAGCTGGTGCTTCCCGCAGCAGGCGATCGGCCCGGGTAACAGTGACGTAGAGCGACCGTCCATAAGGATCAGCTCAGCCGAGCGGGCACCTGAAAGGGTCATAATCGATACCAGCTTGCCGACCATTGTGGTTCCGTCGAACATCAGTCCTTCTACATCGATGACGTGGGTGCAATCTGCTCGGCCTCTGCAGAGCGCATTTTCTGAACTCGACGTTGCCCCGAAACCGGTCACTCCGAAATCAGGCGGCGAGCTCTTGAAGCCGAAGCATGCTGCAAAAGGAGAATCTGCGAAAAAAGTCTCTAACCGTCGAGCAGCGAAACCGTTGAATATTATTCCCGAACCGGCAGCGGGAGCGCAAGTTGCGGCGCCTGATACAAGACTGTCGTTACTGGAAACACTCAAGGAGCGGCTAGAGCAGACGTTTTTCAAGCTGAACTGATGACGGTGCCGACTATAGGACCTCGGCGAGCGCCATTCACCGCGGACGCGCCCCGGCTCGATTGACCGTCTCGATAAATTGCCTCTGAAGATGGCATCCGGCAGCAAATCGGCCCGCTGCGTCACCGGGGCGGCTGGCGCAAGCCCGCACAAAACGGCTTTAGTCCGAAGTCGAATAGCGCCACGTCGGCGGCATCGGGCTCGCGGAAGCAGCAAAACCCCGCCCGCGTAAGCCGCTTCTTTGGAAGGGCGCCTTGTCGTAGAGCGGCAGAGATAGACGTCGCGATGGCCAATCGGCGGGCACGATCGACGGCGAGGGAAGCATTACGCCTACTCCGACACTACGAATCGTGGAAAGACGGCCCCGGTCGGGCGCCTGGGTTGGGGCCGTGGCCGGTCGTCGGCAAGCTGTTGCGGATTCAGCAGAATGCGCGAGCCGGTTCTCCGCCCGGCTGACGATGGTGAGACCGTTTACGCGGGCAGCCCTGCCCAAGGAGGCCTCTGACCGCAGGAACAGTTGATTATAGGCTGAGCTGAGGGAAGGTAACCCTCGGCCACAGGTCTCGGCTCCTGAGCTCGCTTTTGCGAGCCGCCATCGTCGACCTGATTCACATAGTGAAATGCAGATGCGGGTGAGAATGCGGCAACGTCCACATACCGCGACCTTGACGCTGGCAGTTTCTCCGAGGTGCTCCTCCCAGGTGCCGCCGGCTCTAGTGTTGCGCCCAACGGGACGGCGCGGCCCCTCCGACGCTGGTTGAGTCGTGCCGTCCCGGACCTGGCGATGGTCTCTCCATCGCAGGCGCGCGCCCTGCGCAAGTATTCACATGACACTGGGCACATCCGCCAACCCTCGACCGTTTTGGACCGCCCGGGCGTCTCGCGGAAATCGCACCGGCTCGCAACGGCTGCACCGGGCTGGTGGGATCTCGTCCCGCTCAGGCTCGGGCACTGTCAGCTCCAAAATCGTCCTCAGTCTGACGACATTGACGACGCGAGCTCTAGCCCGGCACGTCGTGCCAGGCGGGAGACGCGTTCCGGTAGTGAGGCGCACGACCAAAAATCACTCGGCGCTTACGAAAATAGGAACGAGGTCTCCGCTTTCACATTCCTTCCGAAGTGCAATCGGGAGCCTCAGCATGGCAACGCAGATCGTGATGGATCACAGCGGCGACAGCCGCTACTTTTTCGACAATTCCAGCGCTGATGCTCTGGTACAGGCGGAGAGACGTTTTCTGGAGTTCACCGGGAAAGGATACACTGCAGCGGTGCGGAGTAGCCCGGAGGAGGTAACCAGGATCACCACGTTTGATCCGACCGCCGAAGAGACATTGTTTTTTCCGCGCCTAGTCGGTGGGTGATGGCCAGGTGAAGAGGAACTTAGCTCGACTCAGCCGGTGGCCCCTCCGTAGCCTCTCTATTGGGAAGCTCTATGAAGCATCCAAGGACGAGAAATCGATTCACGCTCGTGCGCTACGCCTCCTTCGTTCTTGGCTTTCGCCTCAGCAGAGGGCGGACTTTGATAGGAAGGGATATTTTGATGTCGTGGGATGCGATACTGGGAAGCGGTACCGAATCCGGCGCGGGACGTCCGCCAACGTCAACGAGATAGACGAATACGGGCGGCTCGGAACGGGGCGCTGCTTCGTCCCGTTAGGTGGCTTGGCTCAGGGCGACGTCATGCTTGCCCAGAAAATAGCTCTTGAAACCGACGAGAACCGCGCGTTGAGCATCGCCAACAGCTTTCCGGGACCGCTAGGCTGGCGCCTGCCCAGGCGTCGCCCGGCAGATGCTAGGAGCTCGGGCGTACGCCTTTCCCCGAGCTAGAATTCGAGCCACGGTGTTGCTCATGCGGCGACGCTAGCGCGGCCTCTCGATTGCACCACAACCTCGATGGCTGACGACTGTTGGATCATCTGTCCGGTACCACCGATGGCGCCCATTGCCTTATTGATTCGGATTGCAGCCCTGGCCGATTGGCTCTTGAAATCGGCAATACGGGAAAAGTCTTCGTCATCTGCTGCGTAAGCCGCTATTCGGCCTGAGCCGACGAGCCAGGGACTGGGCGTTCGAACGGGAGCTATTTTGTTTCAAACAATGCCGTTCTGCACCTCGTTTTCTTGAACGCAGCCCTGGATAAAAAGGGCTGAAGAGCTGAAGGGCTGCGGCGACGGGCTAGAACAGTCCGCCGCCTTCGAATTGGATTCTCCGTGCAGTGACAGTGCCCGGACGCGCGGGAAAGCTCGCAGGCGGCGCGACGTGAAAGCCTTCAGGGTCGATGGAATTCCACCGCCCGCTGTTTCAGAGAAACTCTAGCCGCGAAGCCTGCCTGCAGCCACGCCATGGCCCGCGTGTGCCCCAGCCTTGCGCGAACTCTCATTTCCCCACCAGGCACTGAACTTGTAAGCTGACGGCGGTCACGACCTCCCGAGAATTCCCTCGATTTCCGAGAACGTGAGCCGGATAGTTTGCGCCCTTGTGCGCCCCAGCTCCCTCGATAGCGGATCGTAAACGGACATGACGCTCGGCTGGTCACGTCGGTCTATCATCGCCGCTTGCGGGGATGTTGACCCCCCGGGCGGCAAGTTCCAGCTCAAGCTCAGTGATCCGCTCGAAGATGCGAGCAGCAATCGCCTCGGAGTCTTCAACGCATAATGATTGAATGCCCCTTGAAGATAGCTCGTCCCTGAGAACCTTCGCCACAAGCAATTGAATTGCCATTGGATCAATCCTAAAAAGACGATCCAACCGCAACCGAAGGGCGAGCGCAAGTGTTTACGTCGTGCTGCCGTGCTTCGGCTAGTTGTCTCTCGGCTCCGAATGCTGAAGCCGCGCAGCTGCTCGCATAAGCTTTTCTGCCGCAGCCCTTAACAGCAACCCGTGTGCCCCATCGGGTGTCCTACCCTGCGTGGTCTGTAGCCGATTGGCCGTCTCGCTTTGCTTGAGTACGAGTCTTTAGCCTATCCAGCTTCGATTGCTCCTCGCTCAGACGTCTTTCGACATACTGCCGTTCGAAGTCCGTCAGAGTGGTTTGCAATAAGAGGTGATAGCGCTGGATATTGTTGCGATGTGCCCGGACCAAATCGTCGTCAATCATCGTCGTCGCCTTTTCCCCTACTGAGACAAAAAACGATTCATGATCAAGCTGGATGGGCAGGCGAACTAGCAACAGCCCGGAGCATCTCCGCCGCACTCTCCATGGTAGCGAGCTTTGGTTTCCCAATCTGTGAACTATTTCACACGGCCTTGCGATTGTCGCCTAGGTGGCAGCAGACATAGTCCAGTTGGTTTAGCGGGCGTGGGTCGGCTGCATCAGCCCGATAACAGCGGTATGGATGCCTAGCACAGTGGGGCGCGCCGGGTCATCGAGCTTGGCTGAAGGCCAGAATGGTTTCTTATGAAGTCCAAGTCGATCAAAAGCGCAGGAAAAAAGCCGTCAAGTCTATGCATCTGACGACTGCGGCGCCAAGGCGTGGCGGTTTGATCACTGCATTTTCTGCCCGAGGTCTCTCAGCAGCGTGTGAAGAAAGTCGCTGGCATGCTCATACTGCGCGTTGCCGTTCGTGATTTGACGGACGCGCGGATCCAATAAGCGGCCAACGGTTTCGGAGCCGAGCATCTCAGCTCTGTCCGACCACTGCTGCAGCAACGTATCGGGTATATCGTCCGCAGATCCGAACATCCGCAAAAGGGAATGTTCGGCCTCGGCCTTATGGTCGTGATGAGCCTTCGCGGCATACAAAGCGAATAGTCCCCGGAAGGCATCACGGGAAACGGCAGGTTTTCCCATCGCAATGTCCCTAAAAAAATACGTTCTCAATGGACGCAAGTTTGACGCCCCCAGTTCGGGAAAAGCTAGAAAAAAACAAAACCCTGTGCTCAACCGTTTTCGAAGAATTTGCCGTTGGACGCTGAGTGCAATGCCAACCCGTCAATGATCTTGACCGATTTTGACGACGGCCTGGTTGGGCATTCGAGGCGCTCACTGGCTCTTGTTGTTCCCCAGCCGCTCCATTGCTGAAGCGCAAGCCGGCGGAGAGGCATCCTGTACAAAGCCAGCGCCGAAGTTGCGCCGACCGGGCGGCTTGCAATAAGCTTCATTCATTAGATCCGAATTATTTTTGTGGAGTAGCGTCATGTCGAGCGCGATTGAGTTGATTGTGGACGGCTACGCGGGAGTGAAGGACCGCCAGTCGCTTGAAGAGCTGAGGATCCATCGCCGGCGACTTGCCGGAGACCTGAAAGCCTGGGTGGGCTTTGACTGCAGGTTGTCGATTGCGCAGATCGAGCAGGACATCGCAGCAATCGAGGCGGGACTGAAGACGTTGTCGGGTCCGGTCGGCGGCTAAGCTAAGGAGTCAACCCGACGGCGGCGTGCGCGCAAGGAGCCAAGTGCTGCGATCGTTCATCATGGCTGCCCTCGCACTGGTTTGGGATCCTCGTCCGCGCTTAGCCTGACGTCGGAGGAGATTATCGCTAAGCTTCGCGCCGCCGGCTATTCGCACATCCAGGAACTACCAGCCGGAAAGATAAAGACCTACAAGGCCGTCAAGCAAGGCACCGCGCGCTCGCGGATTGGCGACAGCACCTGCCACATCGCAGAGGTGGCGAGATAGCTAGACGGGCAGACGAAGCCAGACGTCTTTACTGGACAGTGTGCCGGTCGGCGTCGCAATCTCCATATCCACGACGCGAAACGAGCCATGGCTTTCGTAAACGTAGCGAAGGTGCCAGACGGGGCCGGGTTCCGGCGAGATGGCGAAGTCGTCCAAGGCAGACGCAACGTATCGAACGGCATCGCGTCGCTCAACCGAGGCGGAGAACATCGCCTCTATCAGCGCGGCCAGGCTCATGCCGCCGACCAGCATGGCTCGTGCCGTTTCGTCGCCGTAAGTAAGCCGCAGCGCAGTCACGACTGCCGCAATAGCGTCGGGGTTCTTCAGAGCCACGGTAGATCCGCTTCGCCCAGCAAAACCATAATGCGGATTCCGCCCCTTTCGTGCAACCGGCATCGATTGGGCGCCAACTGTCCCAACGGCTAAATGCCCAGGGCGAGCCGCTCCCACGAAACTCGATCAGCGGAGCAGACGGAAAACTGCGGCTGGAGACGCTTGAGCCGTTCTCACGGTCCTCCGACTCTGAGGCCCCAACGACAGGCGTACCTGAGGGGCGCTCGCCGGGCGTCCCGTGCGGCGAAGGCCGCAGCGGGAGGTTAAATCGCTGCGGCCCACGCGTCGTCAAATGAAGCCGGGTTAAAAACACCAAGGTGGGCATTCTGTTCCGAAGGCGGAACAATTCCGTTTTTCACGGCTGCGAAGCGAGAGGGCGCGGCACAGAGTCCCGGTCATGGTGGGCTCGGTTGAGACCCGGTTACTGGCATTTCCCTGATAGGACCGACTGCGGACGCAAGAGTTGCCTTAAGTCCTCAGCCCCTCGCAGAAATTAAGCTTTCCGGCGGGTTCTTTTTGACTGTGCGGGATTGAGCGCATTCACTCCATGACGTTGATGGAGACGAGCGTGATCAGTTGGCTGCTAGTCATCATAATCGCGGCCAGCGTTGCGGTCCTGATAGCTCACGCGATTGACGCCATCCGTTCCTGAAGCCGAGCGCAGCGACGGAAAGTGGCACCCAATCTGATGACAATTTGAAGGACGGAGCATCACTCGGCTTGCTTGTATCGATCCGAAGCGGAGATACTGTTCTAGACCGACAAGCATTGTTGGCAATCCTTATCGGTCAGCAGCAGGTTTAACTTAAGCAGGACGGCCGCAGAAGCCGAATAGCCTTCAATTGACCAAATTGTTTTTTTGCCTGTGCAGGCGGGGCAGGACACGCGTAGGAGTCCTGCATGTTGAAACTAGTCTTTTTCACTTCGCTTGTTTTCATCACCGGCTCAATCCCATCTGAAGCGCGTCCCTTCCGCAATCAGCAAATCGCCGAATGCAACGTGTCGATGCGGCCGTGTCCCAGGTGGTGGTGTAGCTCGGTAGAGCAAAGCCGGCCGGACGCGTGCCCTCAAATAGCGCTGTAGCGGGCGGGCGGCTTTGCGGTGGTCACCGGCAGTTCTCCGGTAGGATCGGGCTGCGACACGCCATCGCGAGCGAGCCGGAGGGGGCGCGTGATCCGCGGTCGTCCGGCCGGCTGCCCTTCCTCATATTGCGGTTGTGGCGCCGCGCTCCGCGTGTTCGGTCGGGTGATTCCGGAGCTGAACCTTGCGGCGAATTGGCTCCGTTTTCCCCGTACATCGCCAGCACCGGGGATGGTCGCCGCACGCCGCGGCCACGTGTTTGTATTGGAACAGCACGTTGGTGGCGACATGTGGATGGCGTACGACTCCAACTCTGGCGGGCATGCAACACGGGTTCATGCTCGTTTATTGCGCGGATATACGGTCGTGAATCCACACGCGACCTAATCGAGGAACCCATCGGCTTAATGCGGCGACTCAGCAACGAAGCCTTTGTCTCGGAATTTGTCAGGCGTTCGCGCGCAAATGATAGGGGCCGAATGATGCCAACGTGGCAATACGGTTGCTACTGATTACCGGCTGGTGAGTCTGTGGGGAGATTGGATTTCCGCGCCGACGCAAGTCGGGCGCTTGTGAGCCGGCCGTCGTCGGAGCAACGAGCCATCCCAGATGCTGCGCCATCGTGACGCTCACATTTCTACGACCCTGACTGTGGCGCAAGAGAGCAACACCCCGCACGGCGTTGCGCGAGACTACAAATGTTAATTTGCGCAACGACCGCGAGTCAGGCCACCTCTGTGCAATGAACCACCAAGTACGGAGGTAGCAATGAAGATCGCGTCGGGAATCGGAGCTGCCGTTTTGTTCCTCATCACGATGAGCTCTGCCGCGTATGCCGCACGCCAACACAGGCCCGGCGACCGGATCTCCTGCTCGGAAGTCAGATACTACGTTGCAAGGTATTCAGCAGCGGTGGCTGAAATGTATGCCCGTAGTCAGGGTGCCACCAACGTCCAGATAGAGCGGGCGCGGCGTTGCTTGGCCTCGAACGAGACGGCCGAATCGGGGCAACAGCGATCCTACAGTGAATGAGCAGGGCCAATGAAGCCGCAGCTGTGATGGCTCAGTGTTATGCAAACGGAGGCGGTTTTCGCCGCCAGTAGGCTTCAAGTAAACCGCGATTGGACGGCGACCTCCACGGAAGCACCGGACGAAGCCAGATGCGGACACAGAATTCTCGACCTGCGGAGGCAATCGAGCACGCAGAGAGCAAATTACTACTGCCAATGAGACGGTGAGCGCACCGTATCACGCTGCGGTTGGTCGAGGCGCCCGTCACGGGATGGCGGGCTTAGAAGTGTCCAGTGGGCGTGCGAAGCTATGGCTGCAGCGCCTCGAGCTTGGCGCTCTTGCCGTCGACTACCTTGAACATAACATAGTGCGGCTGCATCTGCCCGTTCGGCAGGAACTGGACGTCGCCGAACACCGTCCCCTTGACTGGCTTGCCGCGGATCGCCTCCGCAACGGTCTTGCGATCAAGCGACTTTGTCGACTCCACCGCCTGCGCCCACACCTGCACGGCAGCGGCGCCCAACGCGGCGCTCTTGTCGGGAGCGGCCCCATAGGCCTTCGTGTAAGCGGCCACGAACGCTTTACTCTCTGGAATGGTCGTGAACGGCGGCAGGTCGGGGAAGAAGATGTCCGCCGATATCACGCCGTTATTCGCATCGCCGGCGACCTTGAATACCGTGGTCAACATGATGCCGACCGCGCCGACGAAGGTCGACTTGATGTCGGCCTGGCGGTACTGCTCGACCATCGCCGGCAGGCCCGAAGAGTTCGAGGAGTTGGTGACGATAACCGCGTCCGGATTAGCGCCTTTTAAATTGGTGAGCTGGACGCGGAAATCAGTATCCTTGAATGCGAATTTCTCAGTCATGACGACCTGGCCGGAGAAATTCAGCTTCTTGAACTCGGCTTCGACCGCGGATTGGAAGCCGTTGCCGTAGACGTCGTTCTGAGTCAGGAAAGCCACCTTCTTCGCTTTCATGGTCTCGACCACATATTTGGCGATCACGGCAGCGTCAAAGCCGTTCGAGCTGTTGATGCGGATCGCGTACGGATTGGTTTCGCCGCTGAGGATCAGCTCCGATTTCGAGACCGCCGTGATGTCGAGAACGTTGCCGCGAGCGAGGATCGGCTGCATCGCGAGCGTTACTGGTGAGTTCCAGCCTTCAATGACCACGTCGGCCTTCTCGGCAATCATTTCGTTGGCGCGGCTGACACCAACTGCGGGTGTGCTCTCGTCGTCCTTGGAGATCATCGTGAGCTTGCGGCCGAGCAGGCCGCCCTTGTCGTTGATCTGCTGCACCATCAACTTGACCGCATTAGTCACGGTCTGTCCATCTGGGCCGGCGCCGCCGCTCAGCGGGAAGATGGTGCCGACCTTGATGTCCTGCGCCATCGCCGGCATTGATGCGAGACCCGCCAGCAGCGCGAGAGCCAGTTTCGTCTTATGCATGCTATTCCTCCCAATATGTGTCTTTAGGACTTCTTGGTAATACGGCGATAGAGGCCTACGAGACCGGTGGGCCAGAAGATCAGGACCAGTGCGAGCACGGATCCCAGCACGATCTTGTTCCAGTCACCGCCGAGCGAGAACAGGTTCTGCTGGGCGATCAGGAGTGCGGTGCCGATCAGGGGCCCCAGCAGGATGCGGCGTCCGACCAGCACGATGGCGGTGAGCATAAGGACCAGAAAGTAGGATTCGAACATGTCCGGGCCGACATAGGCGCGCTGATACGCGTACAGCCAGCCGGCGAGCCCCGTGATCGGCGCGGATATCACGAATACTGCGAGCCTGATCCGGCGTGGATCGACGCCAAGGCTCGCGGCGAGTGCCGGGTTCATCTGCACCATCAGCGCAGTGGTGCCGAGGCGGGAGCGACGAAAGCGTGCGATGAAGGCCAAAGTCAACACAAGCAGAGCGAAGGCGATCGGCCAGAGATCCTCTTGCATCGCGCCGGAGAAATTCGTGAAAATCAAAGGCAACTTTAAGGGCGGAATGCCGACGATGCCATCGGAACCGCCCACCGCGTCCCAGTTGAAGGCGATCTCGTAGGCGACGACGGCGGCCGCGTAGGTCACGAGCGAGAAAACGAATTCGCGGGTCCGCAAGGTGACTGCGCCGAGGAAAGCAGCTGCCGCGAGGCACAGCGCGATTGTCGTCGCAGCTGTGATCCATCCGTTAACGCCGTAGCTGACGGACAGGTTCGCGGCTGCATAGCCGCCGATGGCCCAGAACACGGTGTGCCCGAGGCTGACCTCGCCGAGATAAGACAGAATGATATCGGCACCGTAGCACATTACCGCGAAGATCGCGATCGTGGTCAGCGTCGAATAGGCAACCGAGGTGCCGCCGAGCAGGCGCGGCAGGAAGAAGCCGATGACGACGGAAGCCGCGATTGCGACCAGGCGCAGGAACGGGATCGATAGCGGCCGGGGGGCTTCGATAGTGGTCATCTGGTCGCAAGCCCCGCGGGACGGATCACCAGCAAAGCCAGCAGTAGCGCAAAGGCAGCCGCCGTCGTGTAGGCGGGCGCAACGAATGCGCCGAAGAAAGCCGTAAACAGGCCGAGCCCGATGCCGGCCGCGAGCGCGCCGCCGATCGAACCGATACCGCCCAGCACGACAACGACGAAGGTCATGATAACCTCGTTAAAGCCCATGCTGGTCAAGATCGGTGAACGGGGCGCAACCAGCGCCGCGCCCAGAGCCACCGCAGAACATTCGAACATGAAGACGAGCAGATAGACCGTCTTGGCGTTGATCCCGAACAGCTCCGCGAGCTTGGGGTCCTCGGCGACGGCGCGAATGACTGCGCCGAAGCGGGTACGCTGCGTGAATACCCAAACGGCGCCATAGAGCAGAATCGTCACGACAAGCACAAGCACGTCCTGCCAAGTGAACCACAGCGTACCAAGATCCACCTTGGCGCGCGCCAATGTTCCGGGAAGGATTTGCGGATTGCCGCCGAAGATCAGGGCGCTTACGCCCTGGAGTACATAGCCCAGCCCTAGTGTCACGATCATCAGGCTGGTTAGGTTCTGGGTCATCACCAGGCGCATCATCGCGCTTTGCATTAAAAAGCCGGTTGCTCCGAGCACCACAATTGCCACGAGGATGGCGAGCGGATAGGGCAGACCAAGCTTGGTGATGGCGTACCAGGTGACGAACGCCCCGAGCATATAGAGCTGACCGTGTGCGAAATTCACGAGGCGCGCCACGCCTAGCAAAATGGTCCAGCCGAGGGCGATGCATGCATAGCCGGAACCGAGCACGATGCCGTTGATGATCTGCTGCGCGACGTTCATGGCGGTGCATCCGCGACCGTGCCGAGGTAGGCCTCGATGATGCGGTGATCGGCCGCCATTACCGCGGCCGCACCTTCGCCGACGACCCGGCCGCGTTCCAGCAGATAGAGATGATCGACTACCTTAAGCGCCGCTTTCACATTCTGCTCGACCAGCAGCACCGGCAGCCCGCGATCGACCAGCAGGCGGATGCGGGAGAGCAGGTCGGTGATCAGTCGAGGCGCGAGCCCCGCGGAGGGCTCGTCCAGCATCAGAACGCGCGGTCCAGCGAGCAGTGCGCGTCCCACAGCAAGCATCTGCCGCTCGCCGCCGGACAGTGCCGCGCCCTTGTGCGAGCGGCGCTCGGCTAGGCGTGGAAAAAAGTCGAAGACCTCCGGGGTGGTGAAGAGGTGCCTGCCGGTCGCGTCGGCCGGGGGACGCACCAGCTCGAGGTTCTCGTCCACCGTCAGTTCGGCGAAAATGTTCTTGCCTTCCGGTACCAACGTGAGGCCGCGTCCCACCCGCTCGTGGGCCGCGAGCCTCTCGATGTTGCGGCCCTCAAGCTGGACCTGACCTGTTACAACGGCGTGGCCGCGTGACCAGCCGGCCAGCGCGTTGACCAGCGTGGTTTTGCCGGCACCGTTGGCGCCCACGAGGCCGACCATCCGGCCGGCGGGAACGTCGATACTAACGCCTGACACCGCAACATTGCCGGCGTAGCGGACGCAGAGATTGTCGCTGCTCAGCACGCCGGTCATTCGTCCCGCCCCAGATAAGCTTCGCGAACCCGGGCATCGCGTTGGATCTCGGTCGGCGTTCCCGTCGCCAGCATCGCGCCCTGGTCGATCATGACGATGCGGTCGGCGATTGACATGATCAGGTCCATGTGATGCTCGATCACCACAAGGGCCAGCCCGCGCTTGCGCAACCCGATCAGGACGTCGGCAAGCTTCTTCATGTCGCCACCGCTAAGGCCGGCGGCAGGCTCGTCCAGCAGCAGCACTTTTGCTCCGGTGCCATAGGCAAGCGCCACCGACAGCAGCCGCTGCACGCCGTAGGGAATGTCGCCCGGAAGCTGGCCATGGTAATGCCGTGGGATGCCGAAGAAGTCGAGTAGTTGTGCGGCGGCGGTCTCGGCGGAACGGCGGGTCGTGGCCTCGCGCCACGGTGCGAAAAGCGAAGTCATCAAATTGGTCGAGAAGTCGCGGAAGATCGACGAAACGGCATTCTGCAGGACCGTTAACTCGCCGAAGAACGAGTTCTGCTGGAAGGTTCGGCGCAGGCCGCGGCTGGCGAGATCAAATGTTTGGAGCGCGGAGACTTCGCTGCTATCGAGGAAGGCACGGCCTCGATAGGTCACGGCGTTGGTAACGGCTGCAAAGCAGGTGCTCTTGCCGGCGCCGTTAGGGCCAATGATGCCGAGGATCTCGTTGCTATGAACCGACCAGCTCATGTCGCGCAGCGCGACCAGCGCGCCGTACTGGACGGTTAAACCTTCGACGCGCAGCACCTCGCCGGCACTCGTGCGGGTTTCCCCGGAATTTGCCACCCGGCTGTCCATCCCTCGTTGTTCTGATCGCAGCGGTGGCGACCGGTCTTATTGGCGGGCAGCTAACGGAGCAATCGATGGGGATCAAATCGCAGGAGAAGCTGCCTCGCATAGGGATCGTATCGCTGACAGACAGCGAAAACTTGTGCTGACTGGTTGCCTTCGACACCCTGGGGTCTAGCTACTGCGAGGCCCGCAACCTGCACGGAAAAAACCTGGTTCGTCGGCAAGCTCCTGCAGAACGGTCGCTCGGGCAAAGGTTCGAGGGACGGTACGGCAAAAGGACACCGAGCGCGGGCGTCGCGAGCCCGAGAATAAAGAAGTTGGGGCACCGCATGCACATCGCGCTTGCAAGACTAACGAAGCCATGATGCGCGCCAGGTCACGCGAAGAGTTCTACGATCTTCGCCGAAACGGCGCGATTGCATCGAGACGGGACGTCGATTGTGATGCCCCAATAACAATCCAGCTATGGGTCCTGGTTTAGCCGCAAGTAGGCCATTGAGGAAGGCTGTCTCACTCGAGAGGGTCATTTCCTTTCGGCTCTTGCAAGAACTTCGGCATGTGGTTACGCGGTTCACGATCACGCGGAGCGGGACGTTCGGACGGGTCGCGGCCGAGCTTGGACTGCAGCTCGACGAGGTCGGTGAAGACGTCGGCCTGGCGGCGCAACTCGTCGGCGATCATCGGCGGCTGGCTGGCGATCGTGGAAATCACGGTGACCCGCACGCCGCGGCGCTGAACGGCCTCGACCAGAGAGCGGAAGTCGCCGTCGCCCGAGAACAGCACCATCTGGTCGATGTGCTCGGCGAGCTCCATGGCGTTCACGGCGAGCTCGATGTCCATGTTGCCCTTGACCTTGCGGCGGCCGGAGGCGTCGATGAACTCCTTGGTCGCCTTGGTGACGACGGTGTAGCCGTTGTAGTCGAGCCAGTCGATCAGCGGCCGGATCGAGGAGTACTCCTGATCCTCGATGATGGCGGTGTAGTAGAACGCCCTAAGCAGCGTCCCGCGGCTCTGAAACTCCTTCAGCAGGCGCTTGTAATCGATGTCGAAGCCCAGAGTTTTCGCCGTCGCGTAGAGATTGGCTCCATCGATGAAGAGCGCAACCCTATCGGGAGAGGGAGGTGACATTCTGGTCGAGCCTTTGCCAGCGCGAGTCGAGGTCTGGGAGCAGCGCAGAACCTCGGTCGCATACTCCGGAGCACTATGAAGAATAGCTACCTGAGATAGTCAGTAGCACAATCTGCTTCAAGCTGTATTGGCGATGCGGCGCTCTGGAACTCGGTCTGGCGCGGCAAGTTGTGTCTGGCCAGTGTGGCATACTTTCTGCTTATTGAATCACGCCTTCTGTTTGCTGAAAATCACTTATCTCAAGGGCGCGCGGCACGTCATGACCGCCTGCGAATTCGCTCTCTTTGGTTGCGCGATTGCCAAGCGAGGCCGCGTCTGGCGCTGGTCCGTTTCCGACAACCTGGGAACCGTACTTTTACTCGAGACGGAACGAACAAGGCCAGCGGCTCAGTACATGGCCGCGCGCGATGTTTCAGCTGCTCCTGACAACCCGCATCGAAGCCGTACGAGCCGGACCTGAAGCCGAGAGGCCGGATCACCTTTCTATCTAGTCTGCGCCTGTCGGAGCTGTCGGATAGTGCGTCGTAAGCAGAACTAAGCCAGCTTGCCGCCACGCCACGTGAACCGCACAGCGTTCTGCCGGACGCCCACCAACGTCCTTCGGAGTGGATCGTAGACGGAACCAGTGTCCTCCTTCGTCATCTATCACCGTCTTGGCTTTTCAGGCTTGTTGAAGTCGCGCGGCAAGCTCCAGCTCAAGATTAGTGATGCGCTCGAAGATCCGCGCACCGATGGCCTCTAACTCTCCGGTTCGCTGAGCTGCCTCAAGCACAAGGCCGCGGTATGTCTCCCGCACGGCCCCGCCCGGCATGGGTGGGAAGCAGCCAAGGGAGATGATCGCCGCGAAATTGGAAACGAGGTTTGTCAGCCATCTCCATGCGGGCGCACAAGCGGGCCGTCCCTTTGTCCAAAAACGACCGGACAAGGGCATGGACTTGCATCTCGTCCGGCGGCCACGCACCGCATGGAAAAATGCCGCGCTCAGTTGGGGACAGAGCGCCCCCAAGTTACAGGAAAACTCGGCAATATGCCCCACGTTCTGGGTGCCGCTTCGGTCAGCCATCTCAGTCCGCAGCACGGCTTTGCCAGCACAGCTTGACAACCTGCTCTCCGGCCTAGCGTACCGCAGGCGGGGAAAGAACCTTACGCGGACCGCCTCGCCAGCTCCGCGAGCAGCAAATCTCGCGCCTGCAAATGAGCCTTTTGGGTCTCGATCACGGTGTCCAGAACCGCAAACGCGATTGCGAGATCGCGTTCCCCTCGCTTTAATTCGGCGATCACCCTCTCTTGCTGGGCGATGTGTTGCTCGCCTTCGCGAATACGTCGTTCGACTTTGATCAAGCGCTCGCGCAGGCGCGGAAATGGCCGCACCCTCCGGTCCGGCTCAAAACGAGCAAGACGCCGTGATCCACACCAAACCTCAACAGGGTCGTCCTCCACCGCGGCGGAGCCAAGCTGTAGAGCTTCTTCCGCGCTAATGCAGTCAATCGCTTGCGCGTCCAATGTGCTGCCCCAATCGTTAGTCGCGAAGATAAGGCACCGCATTGCACGTTTCATCCTGGCGCTTTTCGCTCGGCGTGGAACTCCCTACGAGGCGAGAACGTTCCTGCGCTCTGGCGGAGCACGTCTGGCGCGATGAACGTGCAGCACGCAACGTTGGCTTAGGAAATAACGGGTAAACTCCTCGGACAATCGCCCCAGAGCGGCCTGTCGAATGCGATTCAGATGATTGTCGCCGGCTACATAAGGGTGCGGGACCGACGCGCTCTGGCCGACTTACTGGCGCACCGTCGCAAGCTGCTTACAGAGCTGCAAGCTGTGACCGGCATCAATCCGGCGAGCTCGGTTGCGGCCGTCCAGGACGAGATCGCCATTATCGAAGCGGGATTGGAGGAGTTGAGGCCTCCGCCCGGCTCTTTGCCCGAGAACGAGTGGAATTAGAGCTCGCCGTTCAAGCTGCGTCCTTGGCAGTAACCGGGCGGAAACCGATCGCGGCCAGTTATGATGTGACGGGGGACTGCCGATCCATAGACATCAAGACCCGTTTCCCCACAGAGAATCGAACCTCTGGTTTCTGATCGAGCGAGAAATGCGCGTAAACAAGATCAATTGGGACAAGGTCGGTCGCGTTACGGAACCGGGCCGATATAGGTGCTTCTTCGGTTTCGTCACTGTCACGCCAGAGGACATCGACGTGTGGACGCGCTTCCCTGAAGCAACGTTCACCTTGATCACGCAACTGCCGAACGAGATGTCGGTCGGCGAAGAATACCGTCTGGGCGCCTTTGACATTGGCACCCCTGAAGATCCACTTGGTAGAAGCATAGGATCAGTACGCCCGAACCTGCTTTTGGGCGTGAAAAGCCCAGCAGCGAATGCCCATCGAGGAACGGATGTCCCATCAGCTTGTGATCGCACCGCGCGACCTGGCAGTCCGATCAGTTCGGATCATGAAGACATCGGGACTGGCGCTCTATCGTGCGAGGCCTGATAGCCCGGTCGACAGGAGCACATTGGAGTGGTACAAGCTGCATTGTGGTCGTCGCGGTAAGCAATTGACATTGTTGGATCTTTTAGATTTGATGTCCAGTCCGCCCTGGCCACCATTCACTCACTCAAGCATGCAATAGGGCTCCTCGAGGTGGCCGCGGCAGGATGGTCTCGTCAGCTTCGGCGCGCGAATACCAGCTGTCGGACGTCGATCTTTTCGGCCCTGAAACCTGCCTCGCAGTAGCAGAGGTAATATTCCCACAGCCGCCGGAACGGCTCGTCGAACCCGAGCGAGGTCAGGCCCGTCCAGGCGTGGCCGAAGCTCGTTCGCCAGACCGCGATCGTCTTGGCGTAATCCTGTCCAAAGACCCGCTCGCGGATCAGAGGCATCTGCACGCGTTCGCCGAGCGAGCGCAGGACATTCGGCGAAGGCAGCATCCCGCCCGGAAAAATGTATCTCTGGATGAAGTCCACGCGCCGCCGGTAGCTGTCAAAGAGCTCGTCGCGGACGGTGATCGCCTGGATACCGGCAAGACCGCCCGGCTTGAGCCGTTGATGAAGTTGATTGAAGTATGTCGGCCAGAACGGCTCGCCGACGGCCTCGATCATCTCGATCGAGGCGATACGGTCGAACTGCCCGTCCTGATCGCGATAATCCTGCAACCGGACCTCGACTTTTTCGCCGAGCCCGGCTTCGTGGATTCGCCGGCTGGCGTATGCGTGCTGCTCCTTACTGATGGTGAGCGCCAAGACCTTGGCGCCGCAAGTTTTGGCGGCATATTCGGCAAAGCCGCCCCAGCCGCAGCCGATCTCGAGCAGGGTGTGGCCGGGCCGCAGCTCGATCGCTTTCGCCAGCTGTTCGTATTTGTGCCGTTGAGCGGCGAGCAGGTCGGTCGCATCGGGCGAGAACAATGCCGACGAGTAGGTCATGCTCGGATCGAGCCAGGCCGCAAAGAATTCGTTGCCGAGATCATAATGGGCGTGGATATTCAGCCGCGATCCCAGTCGCGTGTTTCGTCGCAACCGATGCAGCGCGCACCGGCAAAGCCGGACCAATGCATTGCCGGCGAAGGCGCTGTCGACCAGGTCGTCGTTGAGACAGAACACGTACAGCAGCTGGGAGAGATGCGGTGTGCTCCAATCGCCTCTAACGTAAGCCTCGGCCATGCCGATATCGCCGCCCAGGACCAGGCTTCGCGCGAAGGCGTAACTGTTGAGCTCGATGGTCGCGGACGGACCCGGATGCGTTCCCCGCAACACCACCGTTCTACCGTCGGGAAGGCGAACATCCACGGTGCCGAGCTTGAGCCGCGAGGCAAGCCGCAGCGCGAGCCGCGCGAGCAAGGGAACGTCATCGAAACGAGCAGTCTGGTGAGTGGCTGCGAAATCCATGGCTTCACATTCAGCGTTGGTTCGGACGGGGGACGTAAGGAACATTTTTCAGCCAAAGCCGGATCGCTTCCCAATGAATGGCCGCGACGACCTTGAAGGTGAGAAGTGGCAGAGTGACGAGCGTCGCCGACAGCGAGCGGCTGGTCAGCGGGCGGCGTTGCCCAGAGAATGCGGCCGTAAATATCACACCATGCTCATCGCTCTGCACGATTCTGACCTTCACTTGCTGATCGGGCGGGGCAATGCTGAAGCGATATTGCGTTTGCATCTCCATGAAGGGCGAGACGTAGAATCCTTTCGCCTGGCATTGTCGTATGGCGCCGCCGGTGACTGGGTCTTCCACCGGAAGGATGTAGGAATGGATTTCGCCAAAAGTGTTGCGGACTTCGTAGATCAGCAGCGCAAGATTGCCGCAGTTGCCATAGCAGAAGTACATCGAAAGTGGATTGAACACGTAGCCGAAGAGCCGCGGATAGCACAAAAGGAGGATGCGCCCGCCCGACAGATCGACATCGCGTTGTTCGGCCAGGCGTCGCACATGATTGCTCAAGGACGCACCGTCACGGTTGCCGTGATCGGATTCGTGAAAGCTGAAGACTGAAGCGCGATTGACGCCGAACAGGCGAGACTGTCGATCCGCTTCATCAAGCCGGTCGAGGTCGATGAGCAGGTTCATGACCCGGTAAGCGAACCTGTGGTGCACGGGCCGCATACGTGCGTGCATCACCCGGCCCAGATAGAGCGCGGCTGCAGATGACGTCGCTGTTCGTTCTGGAGCGCTCGATTGCAACATCTTCTACTCGGCAGCCTGCGCCAGCAACGCGTCCGACTGTCGCCACGGCACCGCACCGCCAAGTGCCTCGGCGACGGCGATGCCGGAGCGCAAGCCATCCTCGTGGAATCCGTAGCCGGTCCACGCGCCGCAAAACCAGGTACGGCGGCGTCCCTGGATTTCGGGGAGATTCCTCTGCGCGGCGAACGCGCCCGCGTCATACTGTGGATGCGCGAAAGTGAACTTGCCGAAAGTGAGATGAGGCGCCGGCTCGCAAGGGGGATTGAGGCTGACGAATAGCGGCTTGCTGTCGTCGATGCCTTGCAGCCGGTTCATCCAGTAAGTCACCGCGACGTCGTTCTGGGCAGGCGCTTCGCGTCGCCAGCGCAAGAAGTTCCAGGACGCCCATGCATTGCGGCGTTTCGGCATGAGGTTGATGTCGCGGTGCAGATAGGCCGTGTTTGGAGCGTAACGGATCGCGCCGAGAATCGATCTCTCGCGTGGGTCGGCATCCGACAGCATCGCCAGAGTCTGATCGCTGTGACAGGCCATGACGACAGCGTCGTAGCAGTCCTGATTGCCGTGACTGTCGGCGATCGTCACAACGTGCGTGGTGCGATGGATCGACGTCACCGCGCAACCGAGCCGGATGCTGGCCTTGAACCTGGCCGTGAGCTTCTCGACATAGCGCCGGCTGCCGCCCTGGACGGTCCGCCAGAGCGGCCGATCCAGATGCAACAGCCGGTGATTGTCGAAAAAGGCGATGAAGTTTTCCGCGGGAAAGGCGAGGATCTCGGCTGAGGGGGACGACCAGATGGCGGCCCCCATCGGTCCCAGATAATCGCTGAACAGGCGCGGGCTGAACGCTCCCTGGCGCAGATATTCGCCGAGTGTGAGGTTCTGGAGCCGGCCGGCCCGCAAGTCGGAGACGCTTGCCTTGTTGAAGCGACGGATCTCGGCCAGCATGCGAAAATACGACGGGGAGAAGAGGTTGCCCGGCTGGGCGAACAGGCCGGAGGCGACCTGCAGGAAGGTCTCGCCGCCGCCCCGCCATTCGAATCGGCCTTGGTCGGCCGACATCGCGAAGCTCATGCATGTCTCCTCGGTCTTCACGCCCAGGTGCGCGAACAGAGACGTCAATTCCGGGTAGTTCGGCTCGTTGAACACGATGAAGCCAATGTCGACGTCGATTTCTTCGCCATCGTAGTCAACCCGCACTGTATGACTGTGTCCGCCCGGTCGCAATTCGCGCTCGTAGACGGTCACGGCATGACGTTCTGACAGGAGCCATGCGGCGGCATTGCCGGCAATTCCCGTCCCGATCACCGCCAAACGCATGCTTTGTCGCCCCGAAATGCCACCGGCGACGGCCGGAACATCCGGTTTCGGGCCAATGTCGTCCGTCGCCTGGCTTAGGACAGCTCCAATAGCTGATCTGTCCACCCGCGCTTAAGGAAACGTTCCGGCGGACAGCGTGGATCACTCGCGAAACCGGGGCACGGGGCGGACGTAAGGATCCGAGTTTGAGTATGGTGAGACATGGATTTGCTGCAGATACTGATCGTCGCCGGCATCGCGCTTGCGCTTTCGCTGTTGATGGGGCTGGCCTGGATCGTTCAGCAGCGAACCGGCAATTCCGGGTGGGTCGACACGATCTGGACCTATTCCGTGGGCCTCGTTGGGGCGGTGGCGGCCCTTTTGCCATTCGGCGAGGCGCTGCAAGTGCGCCAGATGCTCGTAGGCGGGCTCGTGCTGCTTTGGTCGGTGAGGCTCGGGACGCATATCGCCCGGCGCGCCGCGGCGGGTATCGACGATCCGCGCTATGCAAGCTATGCGCAGGAATGGGGCTCACAGGCGCCGCTTCACATGTTTGCTTTCCTGCAGTCGCAGGCCTTCGCCTCGGTGCCGCTGCCATTCGCGGTCTTCCTGGCTGCACACGCTCCGCAGGCCGCCCTGGGAGTCCAGGACTATGTCGGCGCTGCCATCATGCTTGCGGCCGTCGCAGGCGAGGCGATCGCCGACGAGCAATTGCGACGCTTCAAGCGCAACAAGGCAAACGCGGGCCTGGTCTGCAATATTGGGCTTTGGCGCTGGTCGCGTCATCCGAATTATTTCTTCGAATGGCTCGGATGGCTCGCCTATCCGATGATCGCGCTGTCGCCGGGCTACGCATGGGGCTGGGCGAGCCTGATCGCGCCGGCGATCATGTACTGGATACTCGTGCACGTGACCGGAATACCCCCGCTAGAAGTCCAGATGCTGCGATCCCGCGGCGGTCGGTATCGGGACTATCAGGCACGCACCAGCGCTTTCTTTCCACGGCCGCCCAAGAAGGCGCCGGAATGATCGGAGCTCCGGCCGCACGATCTGGTTCAAGGGCGTGACAGGGTTGGGCGGCAAGGGGGAACGAGCGCGTAGCGTGATCCAGCGAAGGGCTCACGTCGTTTACAGGCGTTGCCTTTGTCAAACCGGTTGCGACACCACCGGAGGAGAGACCGGACATGAGCCTGCTTTTCGCGTATCTGTCGGTGGCTGCGACCTTCGTTGCGCTCGACATGATCTGGCTCAAGACCATGGTTGAGAGACTTTACCGGCCGGTGCTGGGCGACATGTTGCGCTCGCAGCCCGACCTCGCCGCCGCCGCAGTGTTCTATCTGGCCTATCCCGTCGGCCTGATCTGGTTCGCGGTGCTGCCGGCTCAGCAGGATGGTGGCGCGCTGCGTGCCTTCACGTCCGGCGTGATGCTGGGCTGCTTCACCTATGCGACCTACGATCTGACCAACCAGGCCACGCTGCGCAATTGGTCGACGGGGCTCACTGTTGCGGACGTGTGCTGGGGATCCGTCCTCGCCGGTGTCAGCGCCTGGACCGGATTTCTCGTCGCTCAAAAAATAGCGCATTGATCATGGACGGGACGCACAACGGAGCACTGCGACACGATGGCGACCGGAAGCGCGGCAGCTGGTACCGATGCGCCGCTTTCCTGTTCCTGGTTCCTGCTGCGGGGATTCTGATCGGGGTCTTGAACCGTCCAGGAGTCTGGTACGCGGCGCTCGACAAGCCATCGTTCAATCCGCCGGATGCGGTGTTCGCACCGGTCTGGACGGCTCTGTTCCTGATGATCGCCGTGGCGGGATTCCGCACCTTCGAGGCGGAGCCGCGCGGAACGACGATGAGATTATGGGCTCTGCAGATGATCCTGAATTTTGCATGGTCTCCCATCTTCTTTTCGCTTCATCGCATGGACGTGGCGCTCGGCGTCATTGTTGCGCTGTTCGCCGTGATCCTCGCCTTCGTCTGGCGACAATGGGCGAACGATCGGCTGGCAGCGGCGCTTTTCATTCCCTATGCCGGCTGGGTGGGTTTTGCGACCTTGCTGAACATCTCGTTGCTCCGTCTCAATTAGGATCAGACTCAGAGCTGACTTCATAGCGTCGAACGGGTGAGCGTGGCGCCGAATTCAGAGATCCGTCGCTCCATCGCACTCGTCAAACGCGTCGCGGGTCGCCGCGATCTTGTCGGAGAGCGAGGTGAATGCGATCTGGACACTCCGCTTGGCATCGTCGTCAAGCACCAGGTGCGCAAGATCGACCAGTCGATCACCGAAGCGCGCCATGACAACGAGCAGTTGATCGAGCCCATCAGCGGGCTGCTCGGCGGCCAGACGGTCGACCTCCTTCACCATCTGCTCGAGCCTCGCAACGGAGGACACAAGCGGGTCCTGGTGTCCACGGTTTGGGAATTCGATGATCTCTGCGGCCACGCGCGGGTTCCTCGTCTGCTTCAGGCTGCAGCCGATGCGGCAAGGCAATCCTTGCGCACCGCCAGAAGGGTTCGGTGCAACCAAGTCTTGATGGTGCCGACCGGCACACCGAAGCGCCGCGACAAGCTCGCGCGGCTCTCACCCTCGAGATAGGCCAGCGCCACCAGTCTGCGGCGGTCTTCCGGCAAACGAGCCAGCACGCTGCGTGCGATCGGGTCGGCGCGGGCGTAGTCGAAATCGTCGATCGACGGCTGATCAGCAATTGTCGGGACCAGAAGTGCCTCGTCGAGCTCGTGAGTCGGCAGGGTTCTGACCCGCAGATGGTCGATGGCGGTGTTCCGGGCGATCGCGGACATCCAGGTCATCGCTGAAGCACGGCCGCTGTCGAACCGACCCGCGTTGCGCCAGATCTTCAGATAGGTTTCCTGAAGAATGTCCTCGATGTCGTGGGGCGGAGTTCCGACGGCGAGCGCTGTCCTGCGCAGCCTGCTCCGTGTCAGCATATGCAGCGCTGCGAAGGCCCGTGTGTCGCCCGCCGAAACGCATGCCAGCAGTTCGGGCAATGTTTCGCTCTGCGCCTGTCGTGTCAGGCTTAAGCCGGCCATGATCTGTCTCCCTTGCGTTTCCTTCGAAACGCTCCGGACTCGCGTTCGGATCACCCGGCGGAAGAAGGAGGCGAGCGGATCAAAGCCGCACGAATGGCCCGATCAGCCTGCCGAGCAGGCCGTTCATGCGTAGGTCGCCCGTCATTGCGACGAGGCAAAGACATGGGCCCTCGTCGCCCACCACAGGCCGATGATCGATCTCATCGTCGCCATAGTCGAAATCACCCGGACCAAATCGGCCGCCCTCGTGGCTGAAGCTGCCCTGGAGCACGAGGGTCAGTTCGGTTCCGGTGTGCGTGTGTTCGAGCATGCGGCTCCCCGGCGCGGAGCGAAGCAGAAATGCCCGCGCCGTGCCCGATCCGGACAACTCGATCGGTCGCAGGCTCAGACCCGGAGCGATGCGCCTGCGCTTGCCGATGCGGTAGTTTCGCAGCGCCGCCGGAACATCCTGCTCGCTGCCGCGAGCGGCCTCGGAAATCCGCGCCGCTCGTTCTTCAGGAGCGTCGTGAATGCGCGACATCACCTGCTCGAACGCATCCGATGCGACCGGCACCGGCTCGACATCTTCAAGAGCCAAGCCGCCAAGTTGCTCGATGGCCTGCACGAACCGGCCGCACCGCGCGCAACCCGCAACGTGCACCCCCACCACCAATTGATGGGCTTCTTCCAACCTGCCGGCCGCAAAGTCGGCCAGAAGATCTTCCGGCGGATGATGGCTGATCGTCATGCTTCTTCGTCCAATATGTCTCTCAAGCGGTTCATCGCCAGCCTGATCCGCGACTTCACCGTTCCGAGCGGAATGCCAAGCAGGCTCGCGATTTCCGGGTGCGGCTTCTCCTCGATGAACGACAACCTCACCACCATGGATTGCTCCATCGAGAGCCGCTCGACCGCCGAATTGATCCGCGCGGCGTCCTGCACGCGGGACATGACGGCATCCGCCGGTTCGGCGGGATCCGGCGTCTCGGGAAGCTCAGCGGTGCCCCGCAGGCGGTCCGCCCGCGCTCTGCTGCGGAACAAATCGATGCGCAGGTTGCGCGCGATGGTGAATATCCATGCCACCGCTCCGGCCGTCGCCGGATCGAACTGGCCTGCCTTCCGCCAGACCGCGATCATGGCATTCTGAGCAATCTCCTCCGCCTCGTCTGAACTGCACCCGGCCTTCAGCATCAGTCCCTTGATGCGTGGCGCGAAATGCTCGAATAGGCGCTTGAAGGCCTCCCGGTCTCGGGTCGAGGCGACGCGTCCGATCAGATCAGCCCAGTCCACCTTTGTGTTCGGCCCTTTGCTCGTGCCAGTCGACAGCCGCGCTTCAGTCCTCCGGGGAAAACCAGCCTTCGCCCGGATGGGCGCATCTAAAGCTCGGATAGCAGCGATCATAGCGCCTCGACAAGCGACCTGTAGGTCTGGGAACGAACGAGGACAGGCCCTAGATCATCGCGGAATGATCATTTCGAGAGGTTCCGGCGCCGTCCGCGCAGAGGTCCGGCCGACCGCGCCGTCTCTCCCGGGCCTCACACCGGAAACGTCAGCGATTTCGCGAGCCTGACCAGATCGACCTGGCGCCGGCAGCCGGTCTTTTCGACTAACGAAGCCATGATGCGCGCCAGGTCACGCGAAGAGTTCTACGATCTTCGCCGAAACGACGCGATTGCATCGAGACGGGACGTCGATTGTGACGCCCCAATAACAATCCAGCTATGGGTCCTGGTTTAGCCGCAAGTAGGCCATTGAGGAAGGCTGTCTCACTCGAGAGGGTCATTTCCTTTCGGCTCTTGCAAGAACTTCGGCATGTGGTTACGCGGTTCACGATCACGCGGAGCGGGACGTTCGGACGGGTCGCGGCCGAGCTTGGACTGCAGCTCGACGAGGTCGGTGAAGACGTCGGCCTGGCGGCGCAACTCGTCGGCGATCATCGGCGGCTGGCTGGCGATCGTGGAAATCACGGTGACCCGCACGCCGCGGCGCTGAACGGCCTCGACCAGAGACCGGAAGTCGCCGTCGCCCGAGAACAGCACCATCTGGTCGATGTGCTCGGCGCTCGGGCACGATGTGGTTGAAGCGGGATCGGCCGAAGAGGCGCTTCGACTGCTGAACCGGGGGCTCACTCCCGATTTCGTCGTGACGGATCACCTCATGCCGGGCATGTCCGGTACCGAACTCGCCCGAGCGGCGCTTCAGACCATTCTTGATGGACGAATTTGCGGGTGCCCGTGGCTTTGGTTAGCAGGAGATCTCTAACAGATGCGTTGCGTAAGTTACCCAGGCTGGCGAATGGAGGCTGCGAAACTGGAGCAATGCCGTCAGCGGCTGCCGCCTACGGTGTCGGCGACCTTCGCTCCCCTCGACCCCATTGGCTTGGATGTGCCGGTGGTGGTGTCGCGCTCGGTCTGATGTTCCATCTCCGCGTCGACCTCCGCACCGAGCAGGATGACGATGGCGGAGATCCACAGCCAAGTCATGAAGCCGATGATCGCCCCAAGTGAGCCGTAAGTTTCGTTGAACTTGCCGAAGTTTGCGGCGTACCAGGAGAAGGCCCCGGAAACCGCGATCCACAGCAGAGCCGCGATGGCACTGCCCCAAGTGACCCAACGCCAGCGGGCCGTCTGCCGGCTCGGCCCATATCGATAGATCACTGCGAGCGCGAGGGTCAGGATGAGAAACATCGCCGGCCACCGCCCGATCCGGAGCAGAAGGTCGCCTGCGCCGGACAGGCCGACATAGTCCAGGAAAACGGGTACTGCGACAATGGATCCGAGAGCGACGACGACGAAGGCGATGCCGCCGAGCGTAAAACCTAGTGAGACGGCATTGAGCTTGAAGAACCCACGTTTCTCGTTCTCGCCGTGGACGATGTTCATAGTGTCGAACAAAGACTTCATGGCCGCGTTGGCGCTCCAAAGCGAAGTACCAAGGCCGATGGCGAAGGTAATGCCGAGCGTCTGCGAGCCCTTGGACGCAACTCTGGTGAGTTGGTCGCGTGCGATATCGATCGCTCCGCCGGGGAGAAATCCGCCCAGCTGAACGAGGTGTCGCGTTATGGTAGTGGGGTCCGAGAAAAGGCCGTACACGGCGACAAGCGCGGCGATGGCGGGAAAAATGGCCAGGATGCTGTAGTAGGTCATGCCGGCCGCCAGCGCCAGAATGCGGTGCTTGGAGATGTTCGCGTAGACTCGCCGAAGGATGTCTTTCCAGCCGCGTGGCGGGATCTCCGAGGGGGTTGTGGCCTGGCGGCCTCGGTCTTCGTCAGCGCCATCTGGTCGCGTCTGCGAGGAAGGAACGATGGATGGGCTCTCCTCCCGATCCTGTTGCGTCGGCAGCAAGCGATCCGAGATGAGCGCAAGGCCGAGAACCGCCAATGTGGACGCCAGTGACCAACCGATCGACTGCCGCTCTGAAACGTCTGGGTGTTCAGTCATGCTTCTGTCGTCCTTGCCTTTCGAGCCGGGACAACTGTATTCCAGTCACGATCGTTCCTGTACCGCTTCGCGCGTCGACGCACGGCAGTCGCGGATTTTGCAACCGAGGACGATCCCGGCCAAAGAAGCGCCGACCGCGTTTGCGGCGATGATGACCCAATCGCCGCGCATCGCCCCATAGACGACCCACAAAGCCAACCCCGTGGTCAGCGCTACCAACATTCCCATGGAGAGATCGGCGGTAGATCCGCGGGGCCACGCCTTTCGGACCTGTGGGACGTAGGAGAGCGAAGCAAGGAAGGCAGCAAGTCCGCCCAGATAGGTGGTGAGATCGTGTGACATCTGGTTACCTCTCCGGTGCACCGGCTGAACGGACCTCCGCTGGAAGGGTTCCGGCGCCAAGGAGGGTTAAGCAGCTGAGGTGCGCAGGACGTCAGGGCAAAGGAGTGGTGCTGCCTAGCGCGCTTACGCCCCGGCGGTGCTGGATGACCGCGTATCTTTACGAGCTTGCGATACACAGACGTTTACCGCCTGCCGGAGCGAGGTGACGTAGTAATCGGCGCCGATCACAGTCTGAACCTGTCGGTCTCTCAGAACGTCATCTTCGGCTGGCCACAATCCGACAAGGACGGGTACGCCTGGAGCTCTTCGCTTCAATCGCTGCAGAAGGTAGCGCAGGTGCGAAGGGCTGCCCCGAATATCGAGGTAGGAGATGCAGATCATGACGGTACCTGTCACCTCCAGCGCGTTGATGGCTTCGCGCGAGGCGGCGTCATACCTCGTGACCCGCGCGCCCAGACCATGCTTCCCGAGAAGTTGCGCCAACATCGCAGACGCTGCTTCATCGAGCGGTCCCTTGCCGGCAAGGCATAGAACGGGGGCTGCTCCTTGCCATGGGGCCGAAAGCGCGGATCTGTGCGGGCAATCTTCGGGCGCCGCATTGCTGGGGATGCCCCGTTGATCTCTAGGCGTGCCGGCAGGCTGCGTGTCCAGCGAAGAAGGATCCTGGTCCTCGTGCTCGGCCAGTTCGCGGATGAGCCCCTCTATCGTATTCCGCACACGTTCCAGATGCCTTTGCCCGATCACGCCACGTTCGGCATCGTTGGCAGCCAGCTGCAGGCCTTTTAGAGCGACTTCATCGTAATAGGAAGACAGCGATCGTTCCTTCAGCGGCAGCTCGGCGTGATCCTGGGCCTCGTCCGCGTCTCCCGCCAGGAATCGCTGATAGAAACTCTCGACGGGCGTGAGCGGCGGTCGGTCTCCAAGCAGGATGTCCAGGAACTCTAGCCGATCAACATATCGGCCGAGCACAACCAGGCACAGCGTAAGGGGCATCGAAAGCACCAAGCCAATCGAGCCCCAAAGCCAGCTCCAGAAGATCGCAGATACCACAACCGCTAATGGCGAAAGGCCGGTGCTGTGGCCATAAGTATCGGTTCGATGCCCTGGCTTACTCCAAGTTCGACCACGATATAGAGGATCTCTGTCAGATCGCCATCGACCATCCCGGATCGACGGCTGTCGCGAGCGTGATGGGCAAGCCTGCTGATATGAACGAGCCGATGTAAGGCACGAAGCGCAGCAGCCCGGAAAGAATGCCCCACAGCACAGGATTGGGCACGCCGATGAAGAACAATCCCGCGCCGATGATTACACCGAACGCCGAATTCAATCCGAGTTGAGCCAGAAAGTATCGGCTCAGCCGCTGAGCGGCGTCGTCCAGCGCCACCGTCGTCCGATGGAGGTCCGTGGCACCGAACAGCCGGATCATCCGATCGCGCAGATCTTCCTTCTGCAGCAGCACGAAGATCGAGATCACGAGGACAATTCCCAGCGTTGCGAACGGCGACAGGATAGGGGACAGATACTTTTGAAGTAGCTCGAGCGGGCTCGACGTCGCTGGTTTTGAGCCGGGCTGGTCACCCTTGACCGAGGTCTCGGCTCCAGCCGAGCCTTGCGGGACCGTCTGCAGCGGCGTTGCATCGTAACCGATGCGCTCAAGTAGGCCAGAAGCCTTCTCAGCCATGTAGGTGCGGGCGGCCTCGATCTTCCTTTCGATCGTGCCTGCATATTCAGGTGCGCGGGGCGCCAATTGTGCGACCTGCGATCCGATCACCGTCCCAATCGCACCGATGATGGCAATCGCAACAAAAACAGCAATCAGTACAGAAGGTACTCGTCCCAGTCGCCACCTTCGGAGTAGATCGACGAGTGGGGCCAGCACGAACGAAAGAAGTATTGCGGCCGTGATCGGCACAAGCACTTCGCGCGCCAAATAGAGCGTCGCTATTACGACGATCCCGATTTGAAACGACAGAAGTGAGGTGATGGCTGGCGCGTCCGCGGCCGGAACGCTTTCCTGCAATAGATCGTCGGAACTCTCGGACTCTGCCACGAAGCACCTTAACCGCTGACGCGGCACCAGCTTGAAGGTAGTCGGCGAACAGTTCGGCGCACAAATTGTTCCCGGAGCGGCGGACCGCGTCCGGCCCCTCCACCACCGCTTGCGGGAGTCGGCCATGAGCCGCAAACGCCATGAATGACGGACCCTAGTGGGATGTTCGCGATTGCCGCCTAACAGCATCCCGGCATGGAGGCACTCCCGCAGTCGAGCCCACTGCGGTGATCGCTTCGCTGAGGTGAGGAAAGTGCAAACCGGAATGCCTGAAAATTAATTCCCCCACAGCCGTAGCGTGTACAAATGCCAGACCAGGGTTTGTTCTGAATGAGCGCGCTCCCTTCAATAACGAGCGCGGCGCTATGTCTCCCTAGACCCCTCTCTTCAGGCCCGACTTCAGCTTCCGACTCCAGTCAATGCGTCGCGGTTGCTTCTTGCGCGGCTCCTTGACGATCGGCTGACGCTCCTCGGAACCATCGTCGAACGTCTTCACGAGAAAGCGCTCGGTCCCCTCCTCAATGACTTCTATTCCTACCTGCTTCTTTGCCATTCCCGGAAACGTGAGAGAGGGAACGCAGTTCCACCCGAACCTCTCCGCTTAACGCAGGTTATTCTCGCTCAGCACGAGGAGAGTGGAACATGGATAAAGATCGCGTAGAAGGCGCCGCGACAAACATCAAGGGCAAGATCAAGGAAGGCGTCGGCAAGATGACCGGCGATGCTAAGACAGAAACCGAAGGTCAAGCGGACCAGGTGAAGGGCAAGGCCCAGAACGCCGTCGGCGGAGTGAAAGACAAAGCCCGCGAAGTATTGAACGGCGAGTAGTCTTAACCTCAAGAGCCCTCGCGAAAGCGGGGGCTTTTTGTTGTCTACCAGTAATCTTATGCTCGCTGCCTCGCTGCTCGAGATCTTGGACCTCGACTTACCAACGACTGGCGCGCCCGCGTTCGCCGTCCTGCTCGAGAGCGCACGAAAGAAGACCGGAGTCCTTAGTCAGGCCGCTCCTCGTCTTCCTCGCGCAGCCTGTGGTACGCGGCCTTCAATTTGCCTCGATACGGCCAGCGTTGTTCACGCCAGCGTTGTTCACGTCGGCCGCCGCCATGATTTCGTTGATCACGCAGTTCTAACGGACAGCTTGAATGTCGACGGCGTGCTGGCAATTGCGCTGGGGTACATCAATTCGATGTGCGTGATGACGGACGGCTTCTCCGACGTCCTTTGCGACCGGTTTGACCAATTCGCGACTCCAACTGAGCTACGCGATCGATCCCGACGCACCTGAGGCGGGAAGCAGTCAACAGGTCAGGACGGGGTTGAGCGCCTAATTCGTCGCGCGACGGCTCGGCGTCAGCGCAAAGGCAGTCACCGAATGGGTCGCCTACTTCATCGAGCACGGGGACCTGCCCGCCGCGAGCAAGCTCGAGGGCCATGAGGACTACATCCGCTCAGCGATCGAAGCCAATCCATCGATCAGCGTGCATGCATTCTGGCAGACGTTCAACAAGGAGCGGGCGAAGGTCGGCTATGGCATCATGTCCAAGTTCATCGCGGATCTCGGATACGAACGGGACGCTGCGGGTCGCCTGACCGCAAAGGCACCGCCCGGAAGCTCCGCTGAGCGGGGCGGAACTGAAAACTAGAGAGTCCGCGGCCGGGGCAACCACGCGCGGGCTCAGGCGACCGAGTTGAGCCTGATCTCGTCGGTGGCGTCGATCCAGCCGAACAGGGCGCGCAGCTCGTCGGCCTTCACCTTGCCCGGCGCTTCGTCTGCTTGGCGGGGATCCCAGGCTTTTCCGAACGTCTCCTCGCCGTAACCGGGATCCGGTTCAGCCCAATTTCGCCGGTGTCGTGATCGAAAGCCGCCCCCCCCCGGCTGTACGAACTCCTGCATGCCTACGGCGCCGCCAAGTTCAAAGACGGCAGGCATCCGAAGCGTTCGTCGGCTTCGGCAGGTCGCCCGCCTCTGGCGTATGGCGTGCTGCTGGACGAGGATGCCGATTTCTTCGTCTCCGAGATGAGATTTCGCCTAACCAGCTCGTCGATCGCGTTCGGCAGCCGGGATATAGATTCTCCCCCCGAAGGCGACGCTGTGCGACGGCCCGAGGTGGCGGATCGCATGCCGCAGGCGGGTGCCGGGCCCGGGCACCCGCCATGACGACGTCGCCTTGGACCGCGCCCGTGATCGGATGGACGAGTGCGAGCTTGAACCAGCGGTGGGTGCCGGCCGACCTCGCTGTCGCGCCGCTCCGCCCCGAAGTGAGGGGGCACCGATGTCTTCGAGGCACGGTCGGCGAACTCCGCCTGCTCCGGCGTCGTGATCTCGACCCATTCCGGATCATCGTGCTTCCCCGTGATCAGTCGAAATTCAGCCAGTTGAATTCCTGGATGCGCAGCAACGTCGTGGCGTCCATGGCAATCTCCTCTTTGGGAGTCCCCCTAGAAGGCCGTCCAGCAAGCCGGAATGCCCGACGCTACTGACAGAGGACCCCTGGAGCCGCCGGGGCAAGGAGGCGGATCTGCCGGCTCGGTTCGGGCCAAAAGCCGCCCTACGAAAAGTGCGGGTAAACGAGACGCTTACTAGCCTCGACCCGGTCTTAGCGACCTTTCGTATCAATCGCCCCGTTCTTATTGTGCCAACCGATCCATTCTTCCGGAACACGGTCGTGCGAAATCAAGTACTTAGTCGACGCGGTCTTGTGGTGCGGGCATATTTGAACGCAAGGTGCCCCTTTTCGCGCCGTGCAGCATTTTGCCTGTCGCTTGCAACCGCGCGTTTCGGCGCGCGAGCGCAATCGCGAAAAATGAATCGCAATCAATGAGCTAGACTTAACTCCTCCGAGCTCACGTGAGTTCGGATGAGAAACAGCCTTCACTTCAGGTGCGGCAGGTTTTGCGAGTCGCATCAAGGACATCGACTCGAATGCTGAGGCGCTGATCCAGCAGCTTCACACATTGCTGCAATCAGGCCTGTTGCGACGCTACAAGGCGTGCATCCCCATAAAGCCCGGACCAGCTCAATATTTCCTTAAACGCCGGCGCCGCCCGTGAGGCTTGCCATGATGTGGACGATCAGCGTCCGCAGCTCATCCAGCCTGTGCTGGCATGACGTGCTGCCGCGCGGCGCCCTGCGCTTGTCACGCCCCGGCGGGGATGCTGAAGTGCCGCCCTCGATTGTGGTGTGTAGGAGCCGGCGCCGATGGACAGAATTCTCGCAGCCGCAAAGGCGATCGCGCTGGCGCGCCGCAACCATGCGCCGCTCGCGGCGCTCGAGGTTCCTCCGGCCGATGAAGCCGAGGGCTATCAGGTCCAGCGGGCGCTGCACGATCTGCTGCTGCCGCATGCCGGCCCGCTGGTCGGTTACAAGATCGGCTGCACCAGCCAGGTGATGCAGGATTACATCGGGATTCCACACCCATGCGGCGGCGGCGTGTTCCAGAAAGGCGTGCACGACAGCGGCGTGCAGCTCGCGGCTGCCGACTATGTCCGCGTCGGCGTCGAATGCGAGATCGCGGTGCGGCTGAAGCGCAATCTCGCCGCCGGCGAGGCGCCATTCACGGCCGAATGGGTCGGCGAAGCCGTCGAGGCCTATCATCCCGCGATCGAGATCGTCGACGACCGCTATGTGAAGTGGGAAACGATGGGCGCGCCGACGTTGATCGCCGACGATTTCTTCGCCGCCGGCTGCGTGTTGGGCGAGATCGTGCCGCGCTCGTCGGTGCCGGACCTGAAGGCCGTCAAAGGCCGCGCCATCGTCAACGGTGAAGAGGTCAGCCACGGCACCGGCGCCGACGTGCTCGGCCATCCCCACAATGCACTCGCCTGGCTCGCCAACCATCTCGCCGCCGAGGGCAAGGGCCTGCACGAGGGACAGCTCGTGCTGACGGGGAGCCTGGTGAAGACGCTGTGGCTGAAGGCCGGCGACAAGGTGCGGATGGAGCTGGACGGCCTGGGGACGGTGGAGGCGGAGTTTACGTAGGCGCCGCGGGCACTGCGTCGTCATTCCCCGCGAAGGCGGAGAATCCAGTACGCCGCGGCTTCTCCGTTCATCGCTGACGTCTCGAAATACTGGATCGCCCGCCTTCGCGGGCGATGACAGTCGAGGGGGCGGAGAGGGGGATAGCGGCGTCGCTACAATCGCGCGTCGCCGAGCGCTGTATGCAGCCATCGCCAAAATACATGCGGCCCTCGCCAGGGGAGCTAGCGAGGGCCGCGTCGTACATCGTCGTCCGCGCCTAGGTTCGCGAGCACGATGTGGGAGCTCGGGAGTAGGCTAGAAGGGCAGCAGCACGTCCATGACTTGCTGGCCGTAGCGCGGTTGCTGCACGTCCATGATCTGGCCGCGGCCGCCATAGGCGATGCGGGCCTGCGCGATCTTGGTGGAATCGATGGTGTTGTCGCTCTGGATGTCTTCGGGACGGACGATGCCGGCGACGATGAGCTCGCGGATTTCGTAGTTGACGCGGATCTCCTGCTTGCCCTCGACCACGAGGTTGCCGTTGGGCAGGACCTGGGTGACGACCGCCGCGACGTTGGTCTGCAACGCTTCCTTGCGGTCCACGCTTCCTTTGCCCTCGCTGGACGCGGTCGAGTCGGCGGTGAGGATACGGCCGGGCAACACCTTCTGCGCTTGGGCCCCCAATGTCTTGGCGCCGATGAAGTCGGTGATCCCGGAATCTTCCTTGTTGGTGCGGCTGCGCTGGGTGTCGTTTTCGATATTGGCCTTGTCGGTGATGTTCACGGCCACCGTCAGGATGTCGCCGACCTGATGGGCACGCTGGTCCTTGAAGAAGGCCCGGCTGCCGCTGCGCCACAGCGAGTTCGGATTGTAGGAGGCGACCTCGGGCTTCGGCATCGGCATCTGCACCGGCTTGTAACCGGGCTGCGTCGTCGGATTGTCGATCGCCGACAATTTCGGCTGCTCGCCGATCTGCGACAGACGGTCGATCGAGGAGCAGCCGCTGGCCAGCGCGCACGTCGCCAGCAGCAGGGCAGAGATCGCGATGCGACCGGGACGAAAAGCCGAACTGAACGTGGACATGACTTACTCTGACTTGGCTGGAGCTTGCGAGACGCGAACTTGCGGGATCTGGGCTTGTGCGATCTGGGCCGAGGATGCCGGGGCTTGGACCAGGTTCCGGACGAGGGCTGCGGTATCGACGGGGGCGGGCGCCTCGTCGCGCTTGAGCGAGGAGGTCTGTTCGACCGCGGCCGGCATCGGCGCGGCCTGGCTGGCGCCCTGGACCGTCACCTGGCCGCGGCCGGTGACGACGCCGCTCAGCGTGCGCTTGGTCTGCAGGTTGAGCACGCTGATGGTATCGCCCTCGGCGCCGCTCTCGATCGCCTTGCCGCGCGTGGTGAGATAGATTCCGGGAACCTGGTAGATGACGGTGACGTTCTGGTCGCGCTGCACGAAGTCGGGCTTGACGATGTCGGCGACGCGGATCGGCGTCCCCGCCCGCATCGGCCGGCGGAGCTGCATGCCGAGCGTGCGATCGCGCGAGGCGGCCTCACCGGTGACCTCGGCCTTCGGCCGCCGCTCCATGGCGACATCGGACGCCTTCAGGAGATCGACGCGGTCGATGTCGCGCGTCAACACGGCCACTTCCACCGTTTCGATCGCGGTGCCGGTGAAACGCAGCTTGGTCGGTGCCGGATTGTTATCGTTGTTGATCTCGAAGGCGATGTCGAAACGGCCGCTGCGGGCGTCGTAGCGGGTTGCCACCGGCTGCAGCACGCCGGTGTTGGAGGCATCCAGCCGCATGTCGGCAATGCCGCGGTCGAACGTGACGGTAATGTTGGCGGCATCGCCAAGTCCAAAGCGGCGCTCGAGCGCCGAGGCGACCGCGGTCTCGAGGTCCTTGTTCACGAGCGTGCGGGCGAGACGGGTGACCTGGACCTCCTTGATGTCGCCGGTCATCACGCCGATCACCTGCTTTGCGCGCAACACCGCCAGCACGTGGGCGACCGGCAGCGCACCGGTGGTGCCGAGATCGGGCGAGCGGTAGACCGGGATCAGCGCGGCCGAGCCGGCATTGTCGATGAGATCGCCGACCCGCACCACGTCCGAGGTCACGGTGATGCTCGCGCGCAGCGTCGGCGTCGCGATGAAGTCGTCGGCGGCCCGTGCGGGCAGCGCCAGCACGAGGAGAGCGGAGATCGTGGCGAGGGTGGTGCGGATCATCGTCATCACCTCAGCGGAACAACGCCGTGGTCGACTGCATCATCTGGTCGGCGGCGCTGATCACCTTGGCGTTCATCTCGTAGGCGCGCTGGGCGGCGATCAGGTCGCTCATCTCCGAGACGACGTCGACATTGGCCTGCTCGAGGCTGCTCTGGGTGATGTTGCCGAAACCCTCGGAGCTCGCGGTACCGTCCTGCGGCGGGCCGGAGGAGGGCGTCTCGGTGAACTGATTGTTGCCGACCGGCTGGAGGCCCGCCTTGTTGATGAATCGGGTCAGGCCGATCTGGCCCTGGACGGCCGAGGTCGACGAACCCGGCAGCGTCACCGAGACCTGGCCCTGCACGTTGATGGTGAGGCCCGAGGCGTTGTTCGGGATCGTAATCGTCGGTTGCACCGGGTTGCCCTGCGCCGTGACGATGCGCCCCTGATTGTCCATCTGGAAGGTGCCGTCGCGGGTGTACTGGTAGCTGCCGTCGGGCATCAGGATCTTGAAGAAACCTTCGCCCGTGATGGCCATGTCGAGGTCGTTGCCGGTCTGCGACAGCGTGCCCTGGGTCATGCTGCGCGGCGTGCCGACGGTCTTGACGCCGCCGCCGATGTCGACGCCGACCGGCAGGATGGTGCCCTGGTCGGACGACTGGGCGCCGACCCGGCGGACGTGTTCGTAGATCAGGTCCTGGAACGCCGCGGTCTGCTTCTTGAAGCCGGTGGTGCGCAGGTTGGCGATGTTGTTGGAGATCACCTGAACGTTGAGTTCCTGTGCCGCCATTCCGGTTGCTGCGGTGTGAAGCGCCTGCATGTCAGTTCTCCCTCAATCAGGCCGGAACGTCGGCGAGCTTCTCGATCGCCGACTTGTGCATGTCACTCTGCTGCTGGAGCAGGTTGGCGATGGCGGTGTAGCTGCGCATGACTTCGACCATGCGGCTCATCTCACCGACCGAGTTCACATTCGACTTCTCGACATAGCCCTGCTGCACGGTCGACTTGGTGTCGGCCTGCGGGACCGCGGAGCCGATGTCATAAAGGTTGGCGCCAAGCTTGGTCAGCTTGGCCGGATCGTCGAACGAGGCCATGCGGATCTTGCCGCGGATCGAATCGTTTTTGGCCGTGCCCTCGAGCACCGTGACGGTGCCGTCCGGCGCGACGTTGATGTCGTGGTCGGTCGGCTGGAAGGTGATCGGGCCGCTGGTGCCCAGCACGAGGTTGCCGTCGGAGGTGACGAGCTGGCCGGTGCTGTTGAGCGAGAATTTTCCGTCGCGGGTGTAGCGCTCGGCGCCATTGGCCTGAACCGCGAAATAGGCGTTGCCGCTGATCGCCATGTCGAGCGGATTCTTGGTCGGCTCCATCGGCCCCTGGCCGACGTCGCGGAAGGTGCCGCGGTCCTGCACATAGGAGACCCGGCGGTCGGAGCCGACGAAATTGTCCTCACGCGCGTTCGAGTTGAGGTACTCCTCGAACAGCGAATGATCGGCCTTGAAGCCGTTGGTGTTTGCGTTGGCGACGTTGTTGGCGATGACATCCATCTGCCGTTCCAACGTCATCTGTCGTGACAAGCCGATCAGAAGCGCGTTCTGCATCGGAAATCTCCCCTGAGTGAGATCCGCCAGCTCGCTCTCCCAAGCGCATTGGCCGATCCCGTGAACGAGACCTCGGGTTCTCCCAAACCCTGGGTCTCGGTCCTTTCTCAGCGAAACTCGTGCCAGGCGGGAAAATTATGTACTTTCAATACCTTGTCTGTTTTTCGAGGATGCGGGGAGGCGGCAGAAAGGGTCTGTTAGCCATGTTTGCCCGGCAGATTTTTCCTAGTGAAGGCCCAATCGAAAGGTTCCGTTAACCATTATTACCGTAGCGTTTGCGCGTAAGAGGAGCACTGCGCTGGGGCATTTGTATCGCGTCACTGTCTGCCAGGAGCTTCGCTCTTTCGACCCCTTTGAGAGATGAGCGAGCGCGGCGATCATGGCAGAGAATGAAGCGGAAGGCGGCGCGGCCGCCGACGGCGCGGAAGCCGCTCCGCCCAAGAACAAGTTCAAGCTGATGATCATGGTGGTGGGCCTGCTCGCCGTTCTCGGCGGCGGCGCCGCGACCTGGTTCTTCTTTTTCCGTCACGGCGACGACGAGCATCACGCCGAGGCGGCGCCTCCGCCGAAGCCGCCGTCTTTCGTCGAGGTTCCCGACATCATGGTCAACCTCGCCGGCGCGCCGGGCGAGCGCGTGCAATATCTGAAGCTCAAGATCGTTCTGGAGCTGAAGGAAGAGAAGCAGGTCGAGGCGATCAAGCCTACGATGCCGCGCATCACCGACATCTTCCAGACCTATGCGCGTGAGCTGCGCTCCTCCGACCTCAACGGTTCCGCCGGCATCTTCCGCCTCAAGGAAGAGCTGACCAAGCGCGTCAACGCCGCGGTCGCTCCGGTCCAGGTCAGCGCGGTGCTGTTCAAGGAAGTCGTGATCCAGTGAGCATGACGGGCTAGGGCTCATGGCAGGCACCGACCAACCAGACCAGGATGCAATTGCCGCCCAATGGGAGGCCTCGCTCGATTCCGAGGATCCCGCTGAGGCCGCGAAGGCTGCTGCCGAAAACGAACTATCCGAGACCATGGCCCTGCAATGGGCGGCCATGGTCGAGGATGGCAGCCGCGATCTCGGCGCCGGCAAGAATTCCGGCGAACGCGTGCTGTCGCAGGAGGAGATCGACAACCTCCTCGGCTTCGCGGTCGGCGACGTCACGCTCGACGACCATTCCGGCATTCGCGCCATCATCGATTCGGCGATGGTCTCCTACGAGCGTCTGCCGATGCTCGAAATCGTCTTCGACCGCCTGGTGCGGTTGCTGACGACGTCCTTACGCAATTTCACCTCCGACAACGTCGAAGTCTCGCTCGACCGCATCACCTCGGTGCGCTTCGGCGACTACATGAACTCGATCCCGCTGCCCGCCGTCCTCACCGTCTTCAAGGCCGAAGAGTGGGACAATTTCGGCATGGCCGTGGTCGACTCCAGCCTGATCTACTCGATGATCGACGTGCTGCTCGGCGGCCGCCGCGGCTCAAGCCAGCTGCGCATCGAGGGCCGGCCCTACACCACGATCGAGACAGAATTGGTCAAGCGATTGGTCGAAGTCGTCATGGCCGATGCCGAACAGGCGTTCCGGCCGCTGTCGCCGGTGACCTTCACCATCGACCGGCTCGAGACCAACCCACGTTTCGCCGCGATCAGCCGTCCTGCCAACGCCGCGATCCTGGTGCGCCTGCGCATCGACATGGAAGATCGCGGCGGCAACATCGAGCTCTTGCTGCCTTACGCGACCATCGAGCCGATCCGGGGCGTCCTGCTCCAGATGTTCATGGGCGAAAAGTTCGGCCGCGACCAGATCTGGGAAGGCCATTTCGCCACCGAGATCGTCCAGGCCGAGATCTCCGTCGACGCCGTGCTCTACGAAGCCGACATTCCGCTCAAGCAGCTGATGCGGTTAAAGGTCGGCGACACGCTGCCGCTGGACATGCGCGCGGATGCCAGCGTCACCGTTCGCTGCGGCGACGTCACCATCACCGAAGGACGCATGGGCCGGGTCGGCGACCGCGTCGCGATACGGGTGACGAAACCCTTGCGCAAGCCAAGTACGACACTTGCGATGTTCGAAAAGGTCGACGAGCAGAACAAGATGATGGAGGCCCCATGAACCACTCCCTGGGAATGGCGATCGAGACGCTGGTGGCTATCCTGCTGATGCTGACCATCGTCTACTGCGTCACGCTCAACAAGCGGCTGACGCGGCTGAAGGCGGACGAGCATTCGCTGAAGGCGGTCATCGGCGAGCTGATCACCGCAACCGAGATTGCCGAGCGCGCGATCGGCGGGCTGAAGCTCGCCGTGCGCGACGTCAACGAGAACCTCGGCAGCCAGCTTGCGTCGGCGACCCAGATGTCCGAGCAGCTCTACAAGCAGCTCGGCGAAGCCGACAACGTGGTGCGGCGGCTGTCCAAGATCGCGATCGCCGCGCGCCCCGTGACGAACCCGGAAACGGTCGCCGCGCCCGCAGCCAAGCCTTCATCGGCGAAGGCGGTGGCGGCTGCGGCCGAAGCCTTCTCCGAGCGCCGACGATCCAACGGTCTTGCGGCATAAAGTCAGGGTATGAAGTCTTTTCGCAACATCCGCGTCATTCCGATCGTGCTGGTTGCCGTCGCTGGCCTGGCCACGCTGAAGGTCACGGGTCTTGTGATCAATGGCGGCTATGTATTCGACTACAAGCCGAGCCAGACCAAGAAGTCGTGGGCGCAGGAGAATCTGAACTTCCCGGCCAGCCGCGAGGATTCCGATATCACGGGCTCGACCCATGGCGCGCCGAAGGAGGCGCCGAAGCCGGCCGCACCCGACACCAAGTCCGAAGGCGCCGCGGTCAAGGAGGAAGCCCAGCCGCAGATCTCCGCCTCGGAGCGCGCGATCCTGGAACGCCTGCAGTCGCGTCGCCAGGAGATCGAGGCCCGCCAGCGCGAGATCGACATCCGCGAGAGCCTGTTGAAATCCGCCGAGAAGCGCATCGAAAACAAGGTCGAGGAGATGAAGGCGGTAGAAACGCGTATCTCCGCGACGCAGGCCGAGCAGAAGGCCGCCGAAGCCCAGCGCATGAAGGGCCTCGTCACCATGTATGAGGGCATGAAGCCCAAGGACGCCGCGCGGGTCTTTGACCGGCTCGAGATGGGCGTGCTGATCGAGATCGCCTCGCAGATCGCGCCGCGAAAAATGTCGGACATCATGGGATTGATGTCCCCGGAGGCCGCCGAGCGGCTGACGGTCGAGATGGCCCGCAGGGCCAATGGCGGCGGCGATCAGTCCGCCTCGGCCGGCGAGCTGCCCAAGATCGACGGCAAGCCGACGCAAAAGCCGAATTGAGGGCTCATACTTAAGAAGTCCTTAATTGCCAAAATCTACAGTCTGGGGCAGGGGCCGGCAGCAATGCCGGCGTGGACCGTCGAACCGGAAGTAATGCCGCCAATGGCGCGAGACGCTGCCGCTGGATTTGTGTCGCGAGCCCGCGCCCTGGCGCGGAGGCTGTCGCGTCATGTCCGCGCGGCGCCGCTGCTGGCAGCCAGCCTGCTGATCGGCTTCACGGCGCCTGTCCGGGCGGCCGACGCGATCAGGGGCGAGGCGACTTTCTCGGCCAGCGGCGGCTTTGCCCGTCTCGTGATCAAGCTCGGGGAGGACGTCCCCTCCGAGGTTACGACGGCCGGCTCCATTCTCGTCATCCGTTTCGACCGGGCGGTCGACGTTCCCGTCGATCGCGTCCCGGAAGGCGCGCCCGACTACGTCAACTCCGCCCGCCGCGATCCCGATGGCGGCGCCATCCGCCTGTCGCTGGCGCGGCGCGTCACCGTCAACACCATGAATGCCGGCGAACGTACCTTCATCGACCTCTTGCCGGAGGGTTGGAAGGGGCCGCCGCCGAGCTTGCCGATGGACGTGGTCAAGGAACTCGCCGAGCGCGCGCGCGTCGCCGAACGCGCGCTGCGCGCCCAGCGCGCCGCGGCGGAGAGTAAGAAACGGCCGCAGATCCGCGTGCGCGCGTCGGTGCAGCCGACCTTCGTCCGCTTCGTGTTCGAGATGCCGGATGGCGTCGGCGTATCCTCCGTGCTCAATGAACAGAAGCTCACGCTCGCCTTCAACGCCAACCTGAATTTCGATCTGGCGGACGCGGTCGTCGCAGCGCCGCCGAACGTCGCCTCGATCAAGCAGAAGGCCGACATCGACCAGACCAGTGTCGAGATCGCGCTGATCGGCGATTCCGACGTGCATTCGTTCCGCGACGAGAAGAACTACGTCGTCGACATCTCCTTCCAGCCGGACAAGGGCAAGATGGCCACGTCGGCGGAAGCTGCGATCGCGCAGGCCAAGCCCGCCGCTCATGGACCGGCGCCTGCGCCTGAAAAGCCGGCGGCCGAGAAGCCGAAGGACGCGCATCGTGAGATCGCGCCGCCGACGTCCGAGACGATCGCGCGCGAAGCCAGGATCGATGCCAAGCCCGAGGTGAAGCCGGAAGCGCCCGCCGCCATGCCGCCCGCTGAAGCGCCGAAATCGGTGCCGGCTCCTGCATCCGAAGCCGCGCCCGCTGCGCAAGCGCCCAAGGAAGCGCCCAAGGAAGTTTCGAAGTCTGTCGCGCCAGTTGCAGACGCTGCGGTCGCGCCCGCCAAGCCGGTCATGGCCGAAGCGCCTCAAGAGGTCGTGAAGGATGCTGCCAAAGAGCCGGTCAAGGAGCCCGTCAAGGCCGCGCCAGCAGAGGCGCCCGCTGCGCCGCAGCCGACTGGTGCCAGCGTCGATGTCCGCCGCGACAGCGACGGCCTGCGGGTAACTTTCCCGCTTCAGGTCGCAACCCCTGCGGCGGCGTTCCGCCGCGGCGACACCGTTTGGCTGGTGTTCGATACGGCAGAGCCGATCGACGTCGAGGCGATCCGCACCAAGGGCGGCGCGATGATCGGCGAGGTCGGCCGCGTCCCGCTCGAGAAGGGACAGGCGGTGCGCATCCGTCTCACCCGGCCGCTGGTCTATTCGCTGTCGAGCGAGGAGGTCGGCAAGCAGACCAACTGGCTCTTGACCCTCGCCGACAAGATCCAGGCGACGCCGCTGCCGCTGATGATCTCGCGCAACATCACCGACCCGGCGCTCGCCAACATCGCGATCCCCTTCGCCAATCCGGGGCTCCTGCACAAGCTCACCGATCCCGATGCCGGCGACACGCTCTATGTCATCACCGCGCAGCGGCCGGTGCGCGGCTTCATCAAGCGGCAGGATCTCGTCGATCTCGCGCTGCTGGAATCCGCGCATGGCATCGCGATCCGGCCGAATTCCGACGAGGTCGGCGTCGAGGTCGGGGCTGACAAGGTCATCCTCGGCAAAAAGGGCGGGCTGACGCTGTCCCCGGTCGACATCTCGGCCGAGCGCGCGCCGACCGCAGTGCGGCCGGTCTTCAGCCCCGAAGGTTGGCGCAAGGGCCAGTCGGAAAATTTCATAGCGCGCCAGAACGAGCTGATCACGGCGATCGCCAACCTCGAACCGGCGATGCGTTCCCTGCCGCGGCTCGACCTCGCGCAATTCTACATGTCGCGCGCGATGTATCACGAGGCGAAGGCCGTCACCGAATTGATGCTCGCCGATCCTCTCAACAAGGAGGAGAGCGGTGCGCTGATCATGCATGCGATCGCGAGCATCCTGATCGGTCGGCCGGCGCAGGGCCTGAAGGACCTCGCCAACCCCGTGATCGGCAACAGCCACGATTCCCAGCTCTGGAAAGCGCTCGCCTATGCGCGCCAAGGCAAATGGGCGGACGCGCGCGAGAAGTTCAAGAACGTCGAATTCGCCATCGCCTCGCTACCGCTCGACATCCAGCGCATCGTGACGATGGAGGCGATGCGCGCTTCGCTCGAGGTCAAGGACTATGCGGGCGCCTCCAACCGCCGCAGCGAGCTCGAGGTGGTCGGCGTCTCGCCCGAGGCCGCGCCCGGCTTTGCCGTGCTGCGCGGCCGGCTTGCCGAGGCGCTCGGCCACGACAAGGACGCGCTCGACGACTACAAGTTCGCCGGCGGCTCGTCCGATCGGCCGGCTGCGGCCGAGGCCAAGCAGCTCGAGGTCGCGCTGCGGCAGAAGCGCGACGAGATCGGCAAGGAAGACGCGTTGCGCGAGCTCGAAACGCTCTCGATGACCTGGCGCGGCGACTCGATTGAGGTCAAGACGCTGCAGATGCTGTCGCAGATGTTTGCAGAGAACGGACGCTACCGGGACGCGCTCACCGCGGCGCGCACCGCGACAAAGCTGCAGCCGAACGCGGAAGCCTCGCGCCAGGCGCAAGACCTCGCCTCCGACCTGTTTACGCAGCTCTTCCTGGGACCCAAGGGCGACGAGCTGCCGCCGATCGAATCGCTCGGGATGTTCTACGAGTTCCGTGAGCTGACGCCGATCGGCCGCCGCGGCGACGAACTGATCCGACGCCTCGCCGACCGTCTCGCCTCGATCGATCTGCTCGACCAGGCCGCCGAGCTCCTGCAATACCAGGTCGACCATCGCCTCGAAGGCGCGGCGCGTGCGCAAGTCGCTGCGCGCCTCTCCATGATCTATCTCGCCAATCGCAGACCCGACATGGCGATCACGGCGTTGCGCGCGAGCCGGATCAGCGACCTCTCAGGCGAGCTCAGGCAGCAACGCCTGCTGCTGGAGGCGCGTGCACAGAGCGACGTCGGCCGCCACGATCTTGCGCTCGATATCGTCTCCAACGTTACAGGCCGCGAGGTGCTGCGCCTACGCTCGGATATCTTCTGGGCGGCGCGGCGCTGGCGTGAATCCGCCGAGCAGATCGAGCTCTATTACGGCGAGCGCTTCCGTGACTTCAAGCCGCTCAACGCGGTGGAGAAAAGCGACATCATCCGCGCCGCCGTCGGTTATGCGCTCGCCGACGACTCGATCGGCATGTCGCGCTTCCGCGAGAAATATGCGCCGCTGATGAGCGAGAGCGCCGATCGGCTCGCCTTCGACATCGCGAGCAAACCGACCGGCGCTTCCAGCGCCGAATTTGCCGATATCGCCAAGCTGGCTGCCAGCGTCGACACGCTCGACGGCTTCCTGCGCGAGATGAAGCAGCGCTTTCCCGACGCCACCGCCCGCGCGCCGGCCTCTCCACAGGCCAAGGACGAGTCCGACCACACCGGCTCGCTGCCCACGATCCCCGTCGTGCGCCAGATCAAGATGACGCGATAGGACGCCGCTCCTTCTTGGCCTCGCGACAGGTACCCGTGAGCCAGCTCTCAAGTGACGGGCAGGGCCGAAGACTATCGCCCGCGTACTCATCAACCCGATCAGTCCACGAGGACGTAGGCCTTGTCCATTCAGTCTTTGAGACCGGACATGGCCCGTTTGCCTTTGCTAGTCGGCCGAGGGCTCCAGGTCCATTGTGAGAAACATATGCTCCGCGAACCGATCTTAGGGCGTAGAAACAGGGGAAGCCGCTAAGGCCAGCAAGCGACGTTAACGGGCCTAATTGAGCTTTGCCCGGACCTGATAAATTGCCGAGCCCAAGCTCGAGGCAAGCACTAGCACAAGACCAAGCCCGATCATGGGGTTGCTTGCGATCACCGCCGCAAGCGATACGCCTAGCGCCGCGGCCAACATCTGCCAGAAACCTAACAGGGCCGAGGCAGCACCGGCGCGATCGCCGAATGGCGAAAGAGCTTGCGCGCTGCAGAGCGGATTGACCATGCCCATGCCCAGCAGGAATACACATGCGCCGACAAGAAATGGCAAAAAGCGCCCGTCGAAAAGCGCGAATAGCAACACCATGCCGCCGCCGACACAGGCCAGCGCGAGACCGATGCAAATCGATCGGTCGAGACCAAGGTGCGGAACAATTTTGGTAGCGATAATGCCGGCACTAAAGACGATCATGACAGTGCCTGCGAAGAACAGGCCGAGTTGCATGGGTGTGAAGTCGAGGCCTTCTATCAAGACACGCGGCAACGCCGAAAACATTGCAAACAGCGCACCTAAGATGAGGCTAACAGTTGCGGCAGGAACCACGAAACGGCGGTCAGTCGATAGCGACCAGTAATTCTTGGCGATCGTCGAGGAATTGAACTCGGCGCGTGGCGCGTGGTGCGTTTCTCCGAAAGCCGCAAGAAATGCCGAAGCGGCGACGACGGCAAAGATTCCGACGAACACAAAGGCTGAACGCCAGCCAAAAAAATGATCCAGCGCGCCACCGACCAGGGGCGAGAATCCAGGCGCCGCTGCCATCGCAACCATAACAAAGGTGAGCACGTGCGCTAGCTTTTCGCCCTGGAAAAGATCTCTTGCGATAGCTCGCGAAAGGACAGACGTGGCACATGCGCCACCGGCCTGCACAACGCGACCAATCAATAGTGCCGCCAAATCATTGGCTAACGCGCACCATATGCTACCTGCGAAAAATACAGCAAACCCGATCATCACGGGTATGCGCCGGCCGAAACGATCCGATAACGGACCGACAACGAGTTGTCCGACCGCGAACATGGCGAGGAATATGGTGATAGCTGACGTTACCTGAGCGCTGGTGACGCCCACCGCGACGGCGATACTCGGTAGCGAAGGCAACAGAATGTTGGTGGCCAACGTGCCACTCGCAGACAACGCAGCAAGAACGGCGACCTGAAGACCAAGCGGCACGACCCGAGCGAGTAGATGGTTTTCGATGTTGCTGGTCATAAGCCGCTTCGGATCTAGGGATGATGACCATCATATCAATGACCCATTGAATGCGCAACCTGAGCATATTCCGATATGTCACGAGCCGCCGAACGCGCTGACGATGGCAGGCTTCCGTCTTGCGCTGGTAAGCTCAAGTGCACGCCTACAAGCATCGGGCTAGAGAGGATGGGGTCGCTGACCGCTGCCCAGGACCGCTACCCCCCGTAACTCTGCACCAGACTGCCTGCCACCAGCGACCAGCCGTCGACCAGCACGAAGAAGATCAGCTTGAACGGCAGCGAGATCGTTGCCGGCGGCAGCATCATCATGCCCATCGACATCAGCACGGACGCGACGACGAGGTCGATGATCAGGAAGGGAAGGAACAGCAGAAAGCCGATCTCGAAGGCGCGCTTCAGCTCCGAGATCATGAAGGCGGGGACGAGGATGCGTAAGCCTAGATCGTCGGGGGTTGCCGGCGGCGGCTCGCCGGAGAGATCCAGGAACAGCTTGAGGTCCTTCTCGCGGACGTTCTTCTGCATGAAGCCGCGCAGGGGGACGGAGGCGCGCTGGAGCGCGTCCTCGACGCCGAGCTGATTGGCGACCAGCGGACGGATGCCTTCGTCGTAGGATTTTTGCAGGACGGGTCCCATCACGAAGAAGGTGAGGAACATCGCTAGCGCGATGATCACCGAGTTCGGCGGGGCGGTCGCGGTGCCCATTGCGGTGCGCAGCAGCGACAGCACGACCACGATGCGCGTGAACGACGTCATCATGATCAGGATCGACGGGGCGATCGACAGCACCGTGAGCAGCGCGATCAGCTGGATCGCGCGCTCGGTGACGCCGCCACCGCCAGCGCCTCCGCCGCCGAGATTGATGCTGATGTCCTGCGCATGTGCCGGCATCGCGAGCGAAGCCGCGCCGATCAGGACAGAAAGAAGAAAAACTCTACGCGGGAGGGCCGGCAGCCTCACGAAGACGGCTTCGGACGGCCGAGCAACGAGGCCATCTCGTCTTCGAGATTTTCAAAGCTGGTCTTTTCCGGAGCCGGCTTTGCGGCAGGTGCCGGTGGCGCCGGCGGCTCGCTGCGGGCCACACGCGGAGGAGCGGCCGGGGGCTCCGGGGCGACCGGTGGGGCAAGCGTCTCGCCGGCGGGGCGGCGCAGCGCAGCTTCGAGCCGCTGCGCCATCTCGGCGAGATTCTGCTCGGCGCTCGATGGCCCCCCAGGAGCGGACGCCGGCGGCGGAACGGGCGGAGCCTGCGGCACAGGCGGAGGAGGCGCGGCTACGCGCTCGGAGCGCACCGGAGGCGCCTTTACCGGCTCGCTCTGGCGGGGCGGGCGCGGCATCAGAGGGGGTTCGTTGCGCGCAACGCGCGGCGGAATAGGTTCGGCACGCGGCTCGCGCTCGGGGCGCGGCGCGAGCGGCTCGGAGGTGAAGCCGGCCAGTGGCGGCTCGTTGCGGCGTTCGGCCAGCCCGGGAGCGGGCCGGCGCACTTCGTCGGCGAAGGAGGGACGCGCGGGCCGCGGTGGCGGCTCGGGCATTTGCGGCTCGGGATGATCGAGCAGCTCGGGCCGCGGTGCTTCGTCGGCCCAGCTGCTGGTATCATGCATCGGCGCAAGACGCGGCGGCTCGGCGGCATTGGAACGCTGCGGGAGCTGGTCGCGGCCGGGTGCTGCGCGCACGATGTTGGGTTCGACGACGATGTCGGTGGGGCCACCGATCATCAGAAGATGCTCGACATTGTCACGCCGGACCAGCACCAGACGGCGGCGGCCGTCGACCGCGGCGGCATCGATCACGGCGAGCCGGGGCATCCGGCCGCGCTGGGTGTTTGCGCCAAGCCGGCTGGTGGCGAATCGGCGAACCAGCCATGCAGCGACGCCGATCAACGCCAGAACGACGATGAACGCGACGATGAAGGTGATAGGGCTGCCTTGCATACTTGTCCCCGACAAATGGCGCTTGTCTCGGGCCAGTGGTCAGATGCGCCAACCACCGGCTTACGTTGCCCCAAACTGCGATTTCTTAACGTCCCACGGCAAGTTTTGCCGTCCCCAACTCTTAATAACCCATGAATCGCTCGATCCAAAACGACTTCTTGACCTGTGAATGCGCCGCCAAGCGGTTGGGTTAATGCCGCTTTTGGAGGCGTAGAATCACGGGGCACGCGCAGTGGTGTCCCGCCGGGGGACAGCTGCCTGCGACCTCCTTAACCGGCTGTTAACCATACAGGCGGCAAATTCTGCCTAGCTTCGGACCTGGTCCGAGAGGCGGAAGGAGCCGCAACGATGTCCATCAACGATCTTCCGGTGCTATCGGCGCTTCGCACCAAGATGCAATGGCACCAGGAGCGCCAGCGCGTCCTGTCCGAGAACGTCTCCAATTCCGACACGCCCAAATTCCGTCCGCGCGACCTGGTCGAGCCGAAGCTGGACAGGAGCGGCGCCGTCACGGGTTCGATGGGTCCCTTGGCGCTCACCCGCACCAGCGGTTCCCATATGGCGCCGTCGGGCGCGGCCTCCGGATTCGACCAGAACAAGAATGCGGGTTTTGAGACACGCCCCGCCGGCAACGCCGTCAATCTCGAAGAGGAGATGATGAAGGCCGCCAGCAACCAGATGGATTATGCGGCGGCGACCTCGCTCTATTCGAAGAGCCTGCACCTGCTCAAGACCGCGATCGGCAAGGGCTAGGGCTGGAGATAGACCATGGCGAATGACAGCAGCGACTTTGCCCGTTCAATGGCGATCGCGACCTCCGGTCTGCGGGCGCAGGCCGGGCGCATGCGGGTGATCTCGGAGAATATCGCGAATGCGGATTCGACCTCGCAGACCGCCGGCGGCGATCCTTACCGGCGCAAGGTGCCGACCTTCTCCTCCGCGCTCGACCGTACACTCGACGCGCAGGTCGTCACCCTCGGCAGGATCAAGCCCGACCAGTCCAATTTCCGCACCAAATACGAGCCGAACAATCCGGCGGCGGATGCGACCGGTAACGTCAAATATCCCAACGTGAACTCGGTGGTCGAGATGACCGACATGCGCGACGCGCAGCGGTCGTACGAGGCCAACCTCAACATCATCAGCGCGACGCGCCGGATGATCCAGCGCACCCTCGACATCCTCAAGAGCTGAACAGGACATTTGAACCATGGCAACACCGACAATTGCCGCCAACGCCTATGCAAACCTCGCTCGCGTGCTGGAGAACAGCGGTGCCGGCAAGGGCAGCGAGCCGAGCGGGCAGTCCTTCGCCTCTCTTCTGAAAGATACTGTCGGCAGCGTCCTGGAGTCCGGCCGTAAATCGGACGCACAGACGGTGGCGATGGCCGCCGGGAAGGCCAACGTGATGGACGTGGTGACGGCGGTCGCCGATACCGACGTCGCCGTGTCCACGCTGGTCTCTGTCCGCGACCGCGTGATCGCGGCCTATGAAGACATCATGAAGATGCCGATCTGATTTTTCTGGTTCGTGTGTCCTCATCAAGAGGTGGGGATGAGAGTTGAATAAAGGAACTGCGAAATGACCGGACCGGAAACCCTCGACGTCGCGCGTGATGCGATCTGGACGATCGTGATCGTGTCGTCGCCCCTGATGGTGGTCGGCCTCGTGGTCGGCGTCGTCGTGTCGCTGTTCCAAGCGCTGACGCAGATCCAGGAACAGACGCTGATCTACGTGCCGAAAATCCTGGCCATCTTTGCCACAATGCTGTTGGCCTTGCCATTCATGGCAGACGCACTGCATTCCCACATGCTGCGGATATCGTCGCGAATCATCGGCGGCTGAGGCACTATGCGCCTATCATGCGCATCGACGTCTCGCTGCTGCCGGCGCTTGCCGCCTCCTTCATGCTCGCCTTTGCCCGGGTCGGCGCGATGGTGATGCTGTTGCCGGGCCTGGGCGAGACCAATATCCCGACACGGATCAAATTGTCGATCGCGCTGCTGCTCACGCTGATCATCCTGCCGCTGCATCGCAATGCCTATCAGGTCGACATGGGCTCGATCGCGCCGCTGCTGGTCCTGATGCTGCATGAGATCGTGATCGGCATCGTGCTGGGAGCGACCGCGCGGGTGACGTTGTCGGCGCTGCAGGTTGCCGGTGCCGTGATCGCGCAGCAGATGGGGCTCGGCTTCGTCACTTCGGTCGATCCGACTCAGGGACAGCAGGGCGTGCTGGTCGGCAACTTCCTGACGATACTGGGGGTGACATTGCTGTTCGCCACCGACAGCCATCATCTGGTGATCGCGGCGCTGAACGACAGCTACACGATCTTCGCGCCGGGCGAGACCGTGTCGAGCGGCGATGTCGCCGCACTGGCGACGCGCGCCTTTGCCGCCGCGTTTCGCCTGGGCTTGCAACTTTCCGGACCGTTCCTGGTGTTCGGCCTCGTCTTCAACATCGGACTCGGCGTGCTGGCGCGGCTGATGCCGCAGATGCAGGTCTATTTCGTCGGCGTGCCGCTGTCGATCTTCGCCGGCTTCCTGGTGCTTGCCGTCGTGCTCACGGCGATGATGGGCACCTTTCTCGACTACTTCATCGGTGTCATGCACCAGATGATGCCACTCAAGTGACCGGGTGATCGATGGCGGAAGACAACGATCCAGAGAGTCAAACAGAAGACCCGACGCAAAAACGTCTCGAAGAGGCGCTCGAACGCGGTGACGTCGCCAAGAGCCAGGAGATCAACACCTGGTTCATGATCGCGGGCGCCACGCTCGTCGTCTCGAGCTTCTCGGGATCGGTCGGCAGCGGGCTGTTGGCGCCGATGCGCAACCTGCTCGCCAATTCCTGGATGATCAAGACCGACGGCAGGGCTCTGCTCGCCCTGATGCAGCAGATCGAAGTCGCGGTGCTGGCGGCGGTGGGCGTGCCGCTACTGATGCTGGTGCTGGCGGCAATTGCCGGCAACGTGCTGCAGCACCGACTGGTCTGGTCGGCCGAATCCCTCAAGCCCAAGTTCAGCAAGCTGTCGCCTGCCGAAGGCCTCAAGCGCATCTTCGGCAAGCAAGCGGCGGCGAACTTCCTCAAGGGTCTCGGCAAGCTGATCGTGCTCGGCGCGGTCATGACCGTGATCCTGTGGCCGGAGCGGCATCGCATGGAGGCGATGGTCAGGCTCGATCCGGCTGCCCTGCTCGGCGCCTCCACCAGCCTGACCATTCATCTGCTCGGCGCGGTGGTCGCGGCGCTCGCGATCATCGCCATCGGCGACTATTTCTTCCAGTATCGCAGCTGGTTCCAGCGGCAGAAGATGTCGCTCCAGGAGATCAAGGAAGAGTACAAGCAGTCCGAAGGCGACCCGCACATCAAGGGCAAGCTCAGGCAACTGCGCCAGCAGCGCTCCAAGAAGCGCATGATGGCGGCGGTTCCCAAGGCCTCGGTGATCATCACCAACCCGACCCACTATTCGATCGCGTTGTCCTACGAGCGCGGCATGTCGGCGCCGATCTGCGTCGCCAAGGGCGTCGACAGCCTCGCTTTCAAGATCCGGGAGATCGCGCGCGAGCACGACATCCCGATCGTCGAGAACGTGCCGCTCGCCCGCGCGCTCTACGCCACCGTCGAGATCGACGAGGAAATCCCGACCGAGCACTACCATGCGGTCGCCGAAGTCATCGGCTACGTCATGCGTCTAAAGAGCGGATTCGGTGCCACCCGGCAATAAAACCCCTGAAAAGTACTGGAAATGGCCGTAATCTGGGAATCAGCGTACCTTTCGCCCCTGCTGCCCTTGCGCCTGCGGGTCCGATTCAGGCAGGGAGGACCCTGCGCGCCCTGTAGCGCGTTGATTCTCTGCCGACAGGCTTGTGCCAGCTTGAGATGACTGCCGAGACCGACCACGACCTCACACGCGAGCCCGTTGCGGCGCACGAGCCGTCGCCGCGCTCGGGCAGCATTGCGCTGGTGCTGCTGGTGGCCGCCGGCCTCGTCGCCGTTGCCGTCGGGTTGATGACGCTCGGGCGCGCGCAGGCCCAGCCCTATATCCTCGGTATCCTCGCCGTGCTGGCGATGGTCGGCCTGTTCAACCTGTTCGCCTTCGCCGCCGGCATCATCCGCTTCGCCGATCGCAATCTCGACGATCCCGTGATGGGGCGCATCGCCGACCACGCCTTCGACGGCCTCGCCGTGACCGACCCGCGCGGCCATGTGGTCTATTCCAATGCGGCCTACCTGACGCTGACCGGCGCCGCCGGTCCGCAGGACGTGCGCCCCGTGGAGCGCGTCTTCATCGGCAACCCCGACGTCTCCGAGGCGGTGTTCCGCCTGTTGAAAGCCGCGCGCGAAGGCAAGCGGCAGCAGGAAGAGGTCCGCATCTCCGGCAATGATGGCAGCCAGGGCCGCTGGCTCCGCATGCGGGTGCGGCCCCTCGGCACCGGCAAGCGCGAGACGAGATACGCGGTGTGGTCGATCGCAGACATCACCCGCGACCGCGAGCGCCAGGAGGACGTGTTCCAGGAACTCCAGCACGCGATCGAATATCTCGATCACGCGCCCTGCGGCTTCTTCTCGGTCAATCCGGCCGGGGAGCTCGCTTACGTCAACGCGACGCTGGCGAACTGGCTCGACTACGACCTCGCCGAGATCGGCTCGGGCGGGCTGAAGCTCACCGACATCGTCTCCGGCGACGGTGCTTCGCTGCTCACCGCGATCGTGGCGGTGCCGGGCGAGGTCAAGACGGAAGTCTTCGACATCGACCTGCGCATGCGTACCGGCAAGACCATGCCGGTTCGGCTCTATCACAAGCTCGCCTTCGGCGCCGACGGTGCGCCGGGCCCGTCGCGCACGCTGGTGATCAGCCGTGCCCGCGACGAGCGCAGCGATCCCGACCGCGCCGCCGAAGTGCGCTTCATGCGCTTTTTCGACCATACCCCGATGGCGATCGCCACCGTCGACCGCGGCGGCAACGTCGTGCGCGCCAATGCGCGCTACGCCAAGCTCGGGCAGGCACTGGGGCTCGACAGCGCCAGCAAGTCGATCTTCCGCGCGGTCAATTCGCGCGACCGGCACCTTTTGATCGCGGCCATCAACCAGGCTGCGGAGGGCCAGGCCGACGTCGCGCCGGTCGAAGTGGCGCTCGAAGGAACCAGAGAGCGCTGGGGCCAGTTCTTCGTCACGCCGGTGGATGCGGCCGAGAACGACGCCGAAGTCGCCATTGTGCACATGCTCGAGACCACCGAGCGGCGCGCGCTGGAGAACCAGATCAACCAGTCGCAGAAGATGGAGACCGTCGGCCAGCTCGCGGGCGGCATCGCCCACGACTTCAACAACGTGCTCTCCGCCATCATGATGGCGAACGACTTCCTGCTGAACGCGCACAAGCCGACCGACCCGTCGTTCCAGGACATCATGCAGATCAAGCAGAACGCGACGCGGGCCGCCACGCTGGTGCGACAGTTGCTGGCGTTCTCGCGCCGGCAGACGCTGCGGCCGCAGGTGCTCGACCTCGGTGATGCGCTCTCCGATCTCGCCATGCTGCTGCGCCGGCTGATCGGCGAGAAGGTCAAGCACGAGACCATCCACGGCCGAGATCTCTGGCCGGTCAAGGTCGACGTCTCCCAGTTCGAGCAGGTCATCGTCAACCTCGCGGTCAACGCGCGCGACGCCATGCCCGACGGCGGCAAGCTGATCATCCGCACCGCAAACGTCACCACCGAGGAAGCGGCCAGGCTGGCCTACAAGGGCATGCCAGCCGCCGACTATGTGCGGATCGAGGTCGCCGACACCGGTACCGGCATTCCCGCCGACATCCGCGACAAGATCTTCGAGCCGTTCTTCTCGACCAAGGAGGTCGGCAAGGGCACCGGCCTCGGGCTCTCCACCGTCTATGGCATCGTCAAGCAGACCGGCGGTTTCATTTACGTGGACTCCGAGCCCGGGCAGGGCACCTCGTTCCACATCTTCCTGCCGCGCCATCATGCCGAGCCGGAGGTGCAGGTCGAGCAGCCGGCGCCGGTCGTTGGCGCCAGCAATGGTGCCGCGAAGGAGGCCGGGTCCGTGGCGGACGCCAAGCCCCGCACCGATCTCACCGGACAGGGCACCATCCTCCTGGTCGAGGACGAGGAGGGTCTGCGCGCGCTCAACGCACGCGGGCTGCGCTCGCGCGGCTACACCGTGGTCGAGGCCGAGAACGGCGTCGAGGCGCTGGAGGTGCTGGAAGAGCAGAGCGGCGGAATCGATCTCGTCGTGTCCGACGTCGTCATGCCGGAGATGGACGGCCCGACATTGCTCAAGGCGATGCGCGAGAAGAACCCCGACATCAAGTTCATCTTCGTTTCCGGCTACGCCGAGGACGCGTTCGAGAAGAGCCTGCCCGAAGGCCAGCAGTTCGACTTCCTGCCCAAGCCGTTCACACTTAGCCAGCTCGTGGCGGCCGTGAAGGAGACGATGGCGAAGGCGGGGTGAGGGCGCGGGCTCCACATTCTCCATTGCGAGGAGCGAAGCGACGAAGCAATCCAGTTGCCTCCGCGGAAACAGCCTGGATTGCTTAGCTTCGCTCGCAATGACGGAAAAAAGCTGAACTGCTGTCGCCAAACCGACCGGTAGCCGGCGACCGCGGCTCCTTTGCACACCCGGCCAAGCCGCCGCCAAATATGGGCTTTTGCCACATCCCCGCGACTGAGGGCCGCAGCCATAAGTTCCGATAGTGGCTTCCTTTTTACGGAAGGCTGCCCATCTTAGGGGCACATCCCCATGCCGGGGATCTGGGAAACCAACATGAATTTCTCGCAACGCTCCCGCAGTCTCTTCAAGACGATTGCCGTCGTGCTGGCGCTTGCGCTGCCGACTGCGCTGGCGATCTCGTCCGCCGACGCGCGCGTCGGTGGCGGTATGTCGTCGGGTTCGCGCGGTTCGCGCACCTATTCGGCCCCGCCATCGACCACGACCGCGCCGGGCTCGACCTCGCAGTTCAATCGGACCTACACCCAGCCGGGCGCAGGCATGAATTCGGCTGCCGCCGCACCCGCGCGTGGCGGTCTGTTCGGCCGGGCCGGCGGCTTCATGGGCGGCCTTGCGGCCGGGTTCCTCGGCGCGGGCCTGCTCGGCATGCTGTTCGGCGGTGGCCTGTTCGGCGGCCTCGGTGGCCTGTCGTCGATCATCGGCCTGATCATCCAGATCGTCCTCGTGGTGCTCGTGGTTCGGCTGGCGATGTCCTGGTGGCAGCGCCGCCACACCCCGCAGGCGGCCTATGCCAATGCTGACGCCGGTGCCGGTCCGGGACCGCAGGCGAACAATCGTAGTGGTCTTGGCGGTGGCTTCGGCTTCGGCGCCAACAACGCACCGCTCGAGATCAAGCCGGACGACTATGAAGCGTTCGAGCGCCTGCTCAGCGACGTCCAGTCGGCCTGGTCCAACGAGGACGTGGCCAAGCTGCACACGCTCGCGACGCCGGAAATGGTCTCCTATTTCGAGCAGGACCTCGGCCAGAACCGCGCGCGCAATGTCGTCAACAAGGTCAGCGGTGTGAAGCTGTTGCAGGGCGACCTCGCGGAATCCTGGCGCGAAGGCGAGACCGATTACGCGACGGTGGCGCTGCGCTTCGCGCTCACCGACAAGACGCTCGACCGCAATACCGGCGCGATTGTCGCCGGCAGCGAGCAGCCGGGCGAGGCCACCGAAGTCTGGACCTTTGCCCGACGTCCGGGCGGCACTTGGGAATTGTCGGCGATCCAGCAGACCAACTGATCGCCCGTATAGCGACAAACGAGGGCGTCGTGCTTCGGCACGGCGCCCTTTTTGTTTGAGCGGCGCGTTTCCGGTCAGGCGGCCATTTGGGGGAAGCACTTAATTGCTTGTTGGCCGCGCAGAGCTGCCGCAATTTCGCGCCTGCCGGTTGGATGAGGAGATATTCCGTGAGCCAGTGTGTCGCGCGCCTCAGGACAAACTACGAAGGCATTGCCAGGAGTTCGTCCCTGCTGCTGGAGGCGATCGGAACGGCGTATGACCGGATCGAGGCCGAGCGCGACCGCAATTGCTGGATCTATCTTCGCCCGCGGCAGGAGGCACTCGAAGAATGCCATAAGCTGGTGGCGCGCGCGCGGACGGGCGAAAATCTTCCGCTGCTCGGCATTCCATTTGGTGTGAAGGACAACATCGACGTCGCGGGAATGCCGACCACTGCCGCATGTCCGGCGTTCAGCTATACGCCCTGGCATTCCGCGCATAGCGTCGAACGCCTCACCGCAGCCGGCGCAATTTGCCTCGGAAAGACCAATCTCGATCAGTTCGCCACAGGCCTGTCCGGCGTGCGCTCGCCCCATGGCCCCTGCGCGTCGGTTGCCGATGCGCGCTATGTTGCGGGCGGTTCCAGTTCCGGCTCCGCGGTCGCCGTGGCGGCGGGGCACGTCGCCTTTGCGCTCGGCACCGATACCGGCGGCTCGGGGCGCATACCTGCCGGGTTCAACAACATCGTCGGAATCAAGCCGACCGTTGGGCTGGTGTCATCACGTGGCCTGGTGCCGAATTGTCCGACGATCGATTGCGTGTCGGTATTCTGCAATACCGTCAGCGACGGCGAAGCAATCCTCGACATCATCGAAGGGTTTGATTTCGAAGATCCCTACAGCCGCCTGCCCAGAACCTTTTTCCCCGCCAACGGTGCGGCGGCATCATTCCGGTTCGGCCGCGTTGCGCCAGCAGATCTCGAATGCTTCGGCATGTCGGAATGCGGCGAACTCTACGAGAGTGCCTGCGAACGTCTTGCTCATATCGGAGGAACGGCGATCGAGGTGGACTTCGCCCCATTCCGCCAGGCCGGGGAGTTGATGTTCAGCGGTCCCTGGGTCGCGGAGCGGCACTCGGCCATCGCTTCGCTCATCGACGTCGAATCCGGCGCCTTGCTTGATGTCACGAGGACCGTGCTGGGCTCAGCCGCCGGGTATTCGGCGATCGACACGTTTGGCGCCATTCACCGGCTGCACCGGCTTCGCCGCGACGCCGAAGCAATCTTTGCCGGCATCGATGCCCTGGTGGTTCCGACTGCACCGCGGCCGTTCACACTGGAGGAGATGCATCGTGATCCGATCACCCTCAACAATCGTCTGGGCTACTACTCGTACTTTGCCAATCTACTCGATCTCTGCGGCGTCGCCGTTCCGAATACGAAATTGCCGAACGGCATGCCCATGGGCGTGACCCTGCTGGCGCCGGCCTGGCACGATCGCGCGCTGATCGGACTCGCACGGCGGTTCGAGGCCGGCGCAGACGGATCGGCATTCGAATTGAAGTCTGGCGGCTAACGGGCGGACATTATCCCATCGCCTGCCCAAGTGTAGAAACATCCAGGATCGCAATCACGGATCTTTCGTATCTGATCACGCCTTCATCCTGGAGCCGCGCGAGTTGCACGGTCACCCATTGGCGGGTGGATCCGATCAGATTGGCAAGGTCGCCGTGCGTAAACGGCATGCCGACGACGATCTCGCCGTCGCGTTTCACGCCGTAGACATGCGACAGGAAGATCAGCAGGCTATGCAGCCGCTCGGTGACCGAGCGCGTCCCAAGCATCTGGGCCATTGCCGAATAGCATCGCGCCTTGAATGCGAGGGCATCCAGCAAGGCGACGGCGATTGCCGGCGATTCGAGCGCAAGCCGCCGCAATGCCAGTCCGGGCATGAACGTCAACCGGCTGCGCTCGGCCGCAACCGATGTCCACATATGCGGGCCTGTCCCGAAGATGTCGGGCCCGCCGACGAAGTTGCCTGGAAACCAATAGGCGAGCGTGACTTCGCGCCCCGACGGTGCGGCATAGTAGCTGCGTATGCGCCCCTCGCTGATCAGGTAGATCCCGGCCTGTGCGTCGCCCTGGGACCACACCAGTTGGCCGGCTTCCAGGATCTTTTCGCGTCCGATCGCACGCAAGCGATTGCAATCAGCCCGGTTGAGACCATCCAATAAGCCGGGCAGCGGTCTGACGAGATCGTCCGACTCCGCGAGCATCACACCTGCCGCTATCGCGCTGTTCGCCCTGTGCATGGCCGGCTCCGCATGTGAGACCTGGCATCGGCTATTCAAGAACCATGCCAGCTCCCTGCGTTCGCCTCAGACGCGGACTCCGCGTCATCAGTCCGCGTCCGACTGATTGAATGCCCGCAACCCTTCTGCGCGGATGACGTCGAGACAATCTTTCTTGAGCGAAAGATATGCTGGCTCGACCATGACAGAACTCGACCGCGGGCGCGGCAGCTTGACCGCGACTTCGCGCAGGATGCGGCCAGGTCCCGCGCTCATGATGAGAACGCGGTCGGCCAGCACGATGGCTTCATCGATGTCATGCGTCACGAACACGATCGTAGCCTTGATCCGGTCGCGCAGCGCCAGCAGATTGTCTTGCATCACGGCGCGGGTCTGCGCGTCGAGCGCCCCGAAGGGCTCGTCCATCAGCAGCACACGGGGCTGATTGGCCAGCGCTCGCGCGATCGCCACGCGCTGTTGCATGCCGCCGGACAGCGTCATCGGATAAGCGTCGGCGAAACGCTTGAGGCCGACCATCGCGATCAGATCGTCGGCGATGGCATACGCTTCCGTCGTGGACTTTCCGAGCATCCTGGGACCGTGGGCGATGTTGCTGCGGACGGACTTCCAGGGGAAGAGATGCGGCTGCTGGAACACCATGCCGACATCGGGACGCGGACTGTAGACGGGCGCACCCTCGACCAGGATCTCGCCTTCGAACGGCACTTCCAGCCCGGCGATCGTATTGAGCACCGTCGACTTGCCGCAGCCGGAGGGACCGGCGATGCAAACGAACTCGCCAGGCGCCACGTCAAACGAAACGCGATCGACCGCGATGATCTGCCCGCGCTTGGTGTCGAAAACGATGCTCAGGTTCGAGACTTGAACGGCCGGTTGTTTTCGCGCCGATTCGACGGAGGCAGGCGAACTTGCCAGTGCCAGTTTCATGCCCGATCGAGATCCCGACATCAGCGCCACCAGACGATACGTTCGGCAAGAGCCGCAAACAGCCGGTCGGCGATGAACGACATCAACCCGAGCGCTGCGAGCCCGCCCATGACCTGGCCCGTTTGCAAATTCTGCTGCGCAATCTCGATCCTGTAGACAATGCCGGCGAAAGCGCCGGCCAGTTCAGCCGCGACGAGCGTGTAGAAGGAGATGCTGACGGCGGTGCGCAACCCGACGACAATGTAGGGAAGCGCGCCCAGCAGCACTATCTCCTGCAGCATCTGCCGTCGGGGCGTGCCGAGCATCAATGCCGCCCGAATCAGGCCGCGGTCGACCTTCTGCACGCCGATGTGAGTCGAAAGCCACACCGTGAAGAATACGCCCCATACGACGAGGAACAATTTTCCCGCCTCCGACAGGCCGAACCAGAGGATGACGATCGGCACGAACGCAATCGGCGGAATTGGCCGCAAGATATGGAATAGCGGGGACAGCAAGCTCGAGATAACGGGGAATTGGCCGGTGAGAACACCGAGCAGGATGCCGAGCGCGCCGCCTATGATGAATCCCGTGGTGACGCGAAAGAGGCTGGCCAACAGATCGCTAAAGAACTGTCCGCTTCGTATCCACTCAAGCACGGCCGCAGCAACCACCGTCGGCGGTGGAAACAGCACCATGTTGACGGTCCCGGAACGGGAGACCAGTTCCCAGAACCCAATGAACAAGGGAAGCGAAAGCGCCCCGACCAGAATATTGAGGCGGCGAAGCCGAACTGAATTCGGCCGAGCGCGACCGCCAGTGCGGATGGCAATATCGCGTCCTGCTGACGTGGCTTCCTGCATGGCCGCGCGGGTGCCTATTTCCACGACAGGGTGACGCGTGCGGGATCGACCTTTTTCAGTGGCTCGGTGACGACGACCTTGCTGAAGTCGGGCATCGCCGCTCCCGGAGGATGGTTGCCGCTCTCGAGGCGCCATGCGGAATGGGTCTTCAGAATCTCGATGAGCCGGTCGTCGAGACGCACCCGGTAAACATAGTCGGCCCAGATGGGGGCGAGTTCGTCCCGCTTCATTCCAACTGCGTCCGCGACTGTCGTGATTGCTTCATCCGGCTGTGCCTTCATCCAGATCTCGGCATCGATCAGTGCGGCGATGAATTTCTCGACCAGCACTGGGTTGGCGTCCAGGTACGGCTTCATGACGACGATATTGAACGTCTCGGAATAGGTGCCTTTTGTATCTACCTCAGTGACGGCTTCGCCCATTGCCTTCTTCGCGTTGGCGACGTGGGGCTCCCAGGTGTCGATCGCGTCGATGCTTCCGGCCGCGAGTGCCGGCAGCATCTCCTGCGGCCGCAGATTGACGAGGGTGACATCCTTGGGCGTCAATCCCGCCGACTTCAGCAAGGTCGCCGTGTAAACCTCGCTACCGGTGCCGGCAGTGAAGGCGATTCGCTTGCCGCGAAGATCTGCCTTGGTCTTGACGCCGGCCTTGGCCGCGACGAGCGTCTTGAGATCGGAATATTCCATCCCGGCGATGAAGGCGATGGGCTGGTTTGCCATCGTCGATGCGGTGACCGGCGCCTCCGCCGTGGTCGCGATGTCGGCACCGCCCCCGATCACGGTGTCCAGGCACTGCTTGCCGGACGTGAAGTTCGAAACCGTGATGTCCAGACCGTGCTTTTCGAAGATTCCCTTCGACTTGGCGACGATCGCAAGGCCGGAGATCGGTGCGAGATTTTGCGCCAGCCGGGCTTTGAGCAGTTCCGCGGCCAAGGCGCAGTTCGGACCCAGGGCAAGACCGACGGCAAGGCAGCAAAGGGTGGCGCGGCCGGCAATTGTCGTGATTGGGCGGATTGTGGTCCGGTGCATGAACGATCTCCCCTTGCGCCGCGCGCTACGCAGCCCCGATGTCATCGCGGATGCCGCCCTGAACGGTCCCGCCACAGTCCCCCGCGTCCTCCCCTGGACGATCACTTGAGGATCGGCCCATTTGGTATGCTCGCCCGGCACCATTGTCCCGGGAAGCAATTAATCGACATGGCAGTCGGGAAGCGGCTGGGAATCGTCGGCGATCCCGTCGACCAACTGATCGCAGACGACATGAAAAAAACAGGGCATCGTGCTCCTTGCACGGGGCCTTTTTCTTTTGGGCGTCTCGCATCGCGGCATCGGAATAAGCGGGCTTGCGTCGGGTTGAAATCTGGCGGCCAACGACAACACAAATGGAGGACAGGATGATCCGCATTGAGAGAACCATGACGATTTCAGGCCTCGCGCTCGCTGCGGCCTTGCTTGCGGCGCCATCGGCGCAGGCGCAGTCGGCCAACATGACGTTCTTCGTGACTTCCAACGGTCCTGGCAAAGGCGCCGATCTCGGCGGTCTGGAGGGGGCCGATGCGCAGTGCCAGAAGTTGGCCCAGGCCGGCGGCGCCGGCAGTAAGACCTGGCGCGCCTATCTCTCCACGCAGGCCGCCGACGGCAAGCCGGCCGTCAACGCGCGCGACCGCATCGGCAAGGGACCTTGGCAGAACGCCAAGGGCGTGGAAATCGCCAAGGACGTGGCCGATTTGCACAGCGCCAACAAGATCAGCAAGGAGACAGCGCTGACCGAGAAGGGCGAGATTGTAAACGGCTATGGCGACCAGCCTAACCGGCACGACATTCTCACGGGATCGCAGTCCGACGGCACCGCGTTTGCGGGTCCCGACGACCGCACCTGCAAAAACTGGACGTCGAGTACGCAAGGCGCGGCGATGCTCGGCCACTCCGACATCAACGGCCCTGCGACCAACCCGACGGTCAAATCCTGGAACACCGCACACCCCTCGCGCGGACCCGACGGCGGCTGCTCGCAGGCCGATCTGAAGAGCACCGGCGGCGACGGCCTGCTGTATTGCTTCGCGTCGAATTGAGGCTTCCGTCATTGCGAGGAGCGCAGCGACGAAGCAATCCAGAGTCCCTCCAGGGTGACAGTCTGGATTGCTTCGCTGCGCTCGCAATGACGGAGCGTGTGGTGCCGCCCTTCCGCCCCATCCTGACGGAACCTTGTCGCGCGTGATAGATTGGTCCTGTCGCTTCCACGCTCACGGACCCTTCCATGAAATACGAGCTCTATTATTGGCCCGAGATCCAGGGCCGCGGTGAATATGTGCGGCTCGCGCTCGAGGAGGCTGGCGCGGCTTACATCGACGTGGCGCGTGGCCGACGCGGTACAGCTGCGATGATGAAGATGATGGACGCACACAAGGGCACGCCGCCCTTTGCGCCGCCGTTCCTCAAAGCCGGCAAGCTCGTCATCGGCCAGACCGCGAACATCCTGCTCTATCTCGGCGCCCGCCACGCCCTCGCCCCGAACTCGGAAGCGGGTCAACTCTGGGTGCATCAGCTCCAGCTGACGATCACCGATTTCATGGTCGAGATTCACGACACCCATCACCCGCTCGGGCCCTCGCTCTACTACGAAGATCAGAAACCGCCGGCAAAGAAGCGCACCGCCGACTTCTGGGGCGAGCGCGTGCCGAAATATCTCGGCTATTTCGAGCACCTCCTTCAGGACAATGGCGGCGCCTATGTCACCGGCCGCAAGATGACCTATGTCGATCTCTCGCTGTTCCAGCTCGTCGCGGGACTACGCTATGCGTTTCCGAAGCGGATGAAGGCGTTCGAGACAGATATCCCGGCCCTCGTCGGCATGCACGACCGCGTGTCGGCGCGCCCGAACATCAAGGCTTATCTCGAAAGCGAGCGCCGTATTCCCTTCAACGAGCAGGGCATCTTCCGCCGCTACCGCGAATTGGATGGCTAGAGCGCCTGCGAACGCTTCGGCCGACGTCAGTCGATCGGAGGGAACACTTTTCTGCGATTTACAGAGTGATGCGCGCGCTCACCAGACGCCAGGCAGCAGGCGATAGCGCACGCGCGTCACATAGTCGGCATAGCCCGGCAGGCCCTCGCGCAGCGTGCGCTCCTCGATGCGAATGCGGACCGCAAACAAGACGAGGAACAAGGGCGCCATCAGAAGTCCCCACCATGAGCCCAGAAGCAGCGGCACGCCGGCGAAGAACAGCATCATGCCGCTGTACATGGGATGGCGTACATGGGCATAAGGCCCCGTCGAGATCACGCGCTGCGCGCGCTCGGCTTGCAGCTTCACCACGGGCGCCGCGAACGAGTTCTCGCGGAAAACCCAGAGGATGAACAGCGTCGAAAGCAGGAACAGGGCGAGGCCGAGCATCTGCAGCGCCATCGGCATGTCGGAGGACAGCGTACGCCGGTCAAGCCCCATCGCCGCCAGCCAGACCAGCATCGTAATGACGAAGACGGCCATGAACGCCTTGTCGGCAGCGGGCTGGTCCTTTTGCAGGACCGGCCGCAGGCGTTCGGCGAGCAGTGCGGGGTCGACCCGGTAAAGCCACCAGCCGCAGAGCGGGCCGAGCAGGGCGGAGGTCGCGAGGAACACCCAAGCCGACGGCCAGTGCAGGGTTCCGGCGCACGCGAACAGCAGCGCGCCCATGGCGGCGGTGGTGATCGTGCTCTGCAACAGCAGTCTTGCGATCATGCGCAGGTCTCAGGGTAGCCGCGCACGATATTGGTCCCGCTATCCGGCGAAGATGCGGCCGGACACGCGAAAAGCCCGATCGACCGGATCGGGCATTTCATCTCGACGCGGCTGATCAGGCGAGCTGATCGATCCGAGTACCCTGACCCGGCGGCAGCGGCGCAGGCGGCGGCGGCTTATAGGTCGGGTCGTTGTCCTTGGTCTTGGTCTGATCGTCCTGCTGCTTGGTCGTGTCGTAGCTCGGCACCACGATCGCGATCGGCGGCGGCGAAACGGTAGAAACGCTCATCCACAAATCCTCACATATGGAAACAATTGACCCTGCGCCGCGAGACGCGAAATTTCCTTCAAGCCAATCGTTAAAATGCGAGGGATCTGGTGCGGCAGAGGAGGCCGCTTTCGTGCCGCCACAAGCGCTGTTTCCGCGAGAGGACAGACCTCTCCTCGTCATTGCGAGCGTAGCTAAGCAATCCAGACTGTTTCCGCGGAGGGATTCTGGATTGCTTCGCTACGCTCGCAATGACGGAGTCCGAAATGGGCGGTGTGCTGTCAGACGCACACCGCGCGGGAGCCGCCTATTCGTCCTTGCCGCGCGTGATCGCGATCGACGCATCCGTCTTGGTGCGGGTGCATTCCATGTTGAGACGCCGGTAGCGCATGCTGATCTTGTCGCCGCGCAAGAGCCCCATCCGCTTCAGGCAGCGTGTCGCGCCCGTCGTCGTATCGTCCTTGGTCACGGTGAAGACGATCGCGGCCATCGACCCCACCAGCGCAAAGAACTCCGGCTTGGGCTTGCGATCGCCCTTGGCATAGAGCTCGATCGAATATTTGTCGCCACGGCAAGCCACGGACAATTCCTTGGCCGCGGGATGAGTCAAGTAGACCACATTGGCGGCGCGGAAATTCACCTTGAGGCGATCGACCTGGTTCGCCAGCTCCTTGGCGCTGTCATCGCAGCGGTCCGCGCGGGCGGGCGAGGCGATGGTCACAAGGCCGGTGATGGCGGCGGCGACCAGGATCGCGCCGCGGACGTGTAAGTTCAATGTCATGATGAAAGCCCCTTAGCGGGCGCATTCAACCGTCGTCTCGCGCGTAGCGCAAGGGGTGCACCCAGGGTCTTCACTGGCGTCATGAGGGCCTCGTGTCCGCCGACAGCCGCCGAAAATAGCTCGCCGTGCCGTCGAATCGGGATGCCCCGACCGCACCAGAGCGCCTTCCCTTTGCGGCAAAAAAGCTTAGAACGCTTCTATGAAAGGGGCCCATGCGAGGGCTCCAAAACCCCGAGATTCCCGCCCATGAACGCTCCCACCACTTTCCCCGACCCCGCCAAGCCCGTTCCGCCCTACAAGCACACGCCGCTGTTTCCGCTGGGTAAGGACGAGACCCCCTACAAGAAGATCACGGCCGAGGGCGTGGGGGTCGAGAAGGTCCTGGGGAAAGACATGCTGGTGGTGTCGCGTGAGGCGCTGCGGGCATTGTCGGAAGCGGCCTTTGGCGACATCAACCACTATCTGCGGCCGGGTCATCTGAAGCAGCTCCGCGCGATCCTGGAGGATAGCGAGGCGAGCCCGAACGACAAGTTCGTCGCGCTGGACTTCCTCAAGAACGCCAACATCGCCGCCGGCGGCGTGCTGCCGATGTGCCAGGACACCGGCACCGCGATCATCATGGGCAAGAAGGGCTGCAACGTCATCACCGATGGTGACGACGAGGCGGCACTGTCGGAAGGCGCGCGCGATGCTTACCTGCGCCGCAATCTGCGCTACTCGCAGGTCGCGCCGCTGTCGATGTACGAGGAGAAGAACACCGCCAACAACATGCCGGCGCAGTGCGAGATCTACGCCGAGGGCGATGACGCCTACAAGTTTATGTTCATGGCGAAGGGCGGCGGCTCCGCCAACAAGAGCTTCCTCTTCCAGGCGACGCCCTCGGTGCTGACCAAGGACCGGCTGCTCGCCTTCCTGAAGGAGAAGGTGTTGACGCTGGGCACCGCGGCGTGCCCGCCCTATCACCTCGCGATCGTCATCGGCGGCACCTCGGCCGAGCTCTGCATGAAGACGGTGAAGCTGGCGTCGGCTCGCTATCTCGACGCGCTGCCGACCCACGGCTCGCCCGACGGCAACGCGTTTCGCGATCTCGAGATGGAGCAGGAAATTCTGAAGATGACGCAGTCGCTCGGCGTCGGCGCGCAGTTCGGCGGCAAATATTTCTGCCACGACGTCCGCGTGATCCGCATGCCGCGTCATGGCGCCTCGCTCCCGATCGGGCTCGGCGTGTCCTGCTCGGCCGATCGCCAGGTGCTCGGCAAGATCACCAGGGAGGGCGTCTATCTCGAGGAGCTCGAGCACAACCCGGCGCAGTATCTGCCTGAGGTCGAGCAGTCGCTCGGCGGCGAGGTCGTCAAGATCGACCTCAACCAGCCGATGAAGGATATCCTTGCCACGTTCTCGAAGTACCCGACCAAGACGCGGGTATCGATGACCGGCACCATGATCGTCGCGCGCGATTCCGCGCATGCCAAGCTGCGCGAGCGGCTCGACAAGGGCGAGCCGCTGCCGGACTATTTCAAGAACCATCCGGTCTATTACGCGGGCCCGGCCAAGACGCCCGAGGGCTATGCCTCCGGTGCGTTCGGCCCGACCACTGCGGGCCGTATGGATTCTTTTGTCGATCAGTTCCAGGCCGCCGGCGGCTCGATGGTGATGGTCGCCAAGGGCAACCGCGCGCCGGCCGTGCGTGAGGCCTGCAAGAAGTATGGCGGCTTCTATCTCGGCTCGATCGGCGGTGCCGCGGCGAATCTTGCCGAGCACTGCATCAAGAAGGTCGAGGTGCTCGAATATCCCGAGCTCGGCATGGAAGCGATTTGGCGCATCGAGGTCGTCGACTTCCCGGCGTTCATCATCATCGACGACAAGGGCAATGACTTCTTCAAGGAGTTGAATTTGGGCTGAGGCCGCGTTCCCCGGACGCTGCGCAGCATGAAATGATGCGCTGCTGATCCGGGGTCCCCATGGCGGGCATGGGTCCCGGCTCTGCGATGCACCGCTTCGCGCTGCGTCGCGTCCGGGCCACGAGACTTACTCGCTCAACTACAATTTGTGACCTGGTTGGAGCACAGCCCGCGCCACCAGCCGCGGACGCCGTCCTGGCTCTCGACCAAGCCCCAGAGGCCGCTGCAGGCAAAGATGTGCTTCGGTCCGCCGTCGGTGTCGATCGCGCCGCCGAGCTCGCGCTGGGCGGGCATCCATTTCGCATCGACGAAGGGTGCTTGGAACAGGCCGCCCATGCGTGTCGCGCCATTGGCGTAGGACGCGCCGACCTTGTTGGAGGCGACCCAGCCGCGTCCGGCATAGGGCTTTGGCGCGCTGCGCGGATATTTCTTGTCGTCCTCGTAGTCCTTGCCCGGCGGCTTGGCGCCTTCGATCAGAAACCAGCCGTTCTTGAAACCGATGATGCGGAATTCGGTAAGCCAGCCGCCATCCGGCGTGTTCTCGCTGCCGCCGAGCTTGAACCGGTAGGGCGGCGGAAGCGTGCCGAGCACACGCGCCTTGATCGATGGTTCGGCACGCACGTTGAGGCCATCAGGATCCTTGTCGACGGACCATGCGCCGAAATCGCAGGGCTCGGTACCGTCGGGAAGCGTTGAGCGCCTGGCGGCGAGATCGGCATGCAGCTTTGCGAAGTCGGTGTCGTCGTTGTCAGAATCGGGCCCGCTACGCGGCTTCAATTCGGCTGAGATTGCGCGCGTCGCATCCGGCGTCAGCGCGACCACGAGAGCCTGGCGCGTGGCGAACACGCTTGCAGGTGACTTCGGATCGTTCGACGAGATCGGATAGACGGCGAGGTAGCCCGTCAACCCTTCGGTTCGATAGGCCGTGCCGGCGACATAGCCTGCCGGTAGCATGGCGAGCGCGCTTGCCCGCCACGCCGGTTCGGCGTCGTCCGCGCTAGCCGCTTGTGTCGCGACACACAGGATCGTCGCCGCGATGAGACCGAGCGCGCGCACCGTTGCCGCGCCGCTTAGGCGCGCGTGCCGGTGAACGGGAAGCTGCCCATCGGGCCGATGCCCATCTCACCGCTCATGCTGTCGCCGGAGACGGTTCCGATGAATTCGAGCGTCAAGGGCATCGGATTGGTGATCGAGACCTTCCAGTTGACGGCATCGCCGCTGACGGTGCCATCGAAAATCTCGGCTGTATCGCCTTCCGCGCCCTGCGTCCCCGTGAGCGTGCCGCCGGCAGCCGTCAGGCTCAGCGTCGCCTTGCGCTCGCCCATGGGGGTCGTCAGGGTCAGAGTCCAGTTGCCGTCGACGGCCATTCGCGTCTCCCAAGATCCCGGCGGACCGCGACGATCCGCGGGCCAGTCCCGGCCGAGCGTATAGCGCAACTCGCCGCTCGCGCCTAACGCTCCGTTGGAGGCATTTAGGCGCGGGCGGCGGCGCGTCGTCGGCTGGTGACGATGAGGCGAAGCACGACGTATTGCACGGCGAAGGCGAGGATCTTGGCGCCGCCCGCGACCACCGTGATGTAGAACGCCCACAGCTTCAGATCGCCTGTGGAGGCGACGGCGATCATGCCGGCGCCGATTACGAACATCAGCGCGGCCCAGGCATAACCTGCAGCCGTCACATATTCCGGAACGGTCTCGACGACGATCGGCGGCATGTAGCGCAGCATCCAGCCCCGCTTGAGCATGATGGCGCCGATCGCGAAATGCGCGATCGAGGGCTTTGCGAGCATGAAGCGGGGATCGTTGGTCAGCAGCGTGACCGTGCCGAGCACGACGACGAGCGCGACGCTCGCATAGGTCATGTAATTGAGCTGCTGCCCCTTGACGCGCGCGTAGATCACCTGCGCGATCGCTCCGGCAATCGCCACCGACGTTGCCAGGACGACGTTGTCGGTGATGATGTAGATGACCAGGAAGACGATGGCAGAGAAGAGGTCGGAGGCGAGGCGGGCGAATACGTCCTTCATCGTCGATCCTGTTCAGCGGGAGTTGGACATTGGGCTGGCCGGCGCACCGTACTTGATCTGCCGATATTCGGGATACCATTTTGTGAAATAGATCGCGCTGTTGCGGGCGGCGAAGGCGACCGCAAGGCTCGACCAGAGCGGCAGGCCGGGGACATAGAGCAGCACGAGATTGGCGGCCGCCATCAGCAGCGCAGCCGCGGTCCAAGCGCCCGTGATGACGTAATTGGCATAGAGAAAGCCGGGCATTGCCGCGGTCTCGGCCGGCACGGATTTGACCGCGTATTGCAGCGTGAAGGGACGCCGGACCAGCATCGAGCCGAGCGAGATGACGAAGATGCCGATGTCGACCGACAGCTTGACACCGAGCGTGCCAAGCGCCGGGTCGAACAGCGCGAGGTGGAGGCCGATTGCGGCGAATAGCAGCGCCGAGCCCATAGCCAGGATCTTCAGCGAGCGACCGCGCACGACATCGATCGCCACGGTGGCCAGACAGGTTGCCGAGGCTACGAATACGCTGATCGTGGCAGACGTCATCAGCATCAGGAAAGTGAAGGCGCCGTAGGGCGCGAGGATCAGGAAAATCGCCATGGTTCGCCTCGGTCCGGCTTTATCTTTACGGTGTAAAGATCAATATGTCAGCAGCGAGGCGTGGTCAAGTCAAATCTTTACAGTGTCAAAATGACGTAAGCGACTTCCAAAAATTGGATTGCTGCAACGGCTTGGTCGGCCATCTCATCAATGAAGCCGGCCCAGGACAGGTGCGGCAGCACAGGTAACGCGCAGGCGATCGAGAGGACGAAGGCGAGCAAGATACCGCCGTTGAAGATGGTTTGGCCGCTCCGCCGCGGCCGGATCATCGGGAGCGTGATCCCGGCGCAGATCAGGAACAGGATCAGGACAGCGAGGCGGTCCGCGGTGATCGAGGGCATATGCATGAGAGACCTTTTGGTGACATCAGCGATGTCGAGAGGAGAGCTACCGCGCGCCGACCCAATTGCCGTGAAAACCGTCGGGCACGCGATGGCCGAGCTGCACCAGCGCGACGGGGCCGGCCTCGACATCCTTGGCATTGAACACGGCGAGGTCGCTGCGGTTTTCCCGCGCGCGCCAGACCACCGCCAGCAGCCAGCCGTCGCCTTCCGCCGCATCTTTCGACCGCTCGACGAAGACCGGCTCGGAGATGGTGTCGCCGGCCGGCAGCAGATAATGGCCGAGGCGCGTTCCATTGCCATCAACATGGACGACGCCGGACAGCGCGCCGAACATCGGCAGCTTCGGATTGGCGCAGGCGTACCAGCCGTGACGGCTCTTCAATCCGGCGCGGCGGTCGTCGATGCGCGGGAATTCGCCGGTGAGATCGTCGAGATAGGTCTGCTGGAAGCGGTCGGTCTTCCCGGCAAGATCGAAGGTCCAGCGGCAGTGGCGAGCGAAGGATTTCTCGGGATTGGTGGGCTTGCCGTCGGGATGCGTAAATAGTGGTGCTTCCTCGAACTGCATGACGTCCGCGATGATGCGGTCACCGTCCTCCCAAGCATTCATGACGTGGAAGACGTAGCAGGCTTCAGCACGAAACCAGACGATGTCCTTCGCGCTGCCCTTGCGCTTGATCACGCCGACATAGGCGCCCTTGTCCGGCTCCCAGGCATAGGGCGGCCGCCCGCTGATCGCGCGCTCCATGCTGCCGGTGACGGGCAGGATCGGAAACAGCACGTGGTTCTCGGTGACGATGAAGTCGTGCACCATGCTGGGATAGGGCGCCTCGAAACGTTCGAAGCGCGTCGCCTTGCCGGACGCGTCGATCGAGCCGTAGGAGAGGGCAGGCGTCAGCGGACCCGCGGCGTTGTAGCCGAAGAACACCAGCTCGCCGGTGACGGGATCGATCTTCGGGTGCGCGGTGAAGCTGCCGGCGACACGGCCCTGATAATTGTGATAGCCGCGGGTTGCGAGCGTGCCCGGATCGATCTCAGTCGGCAGATGGGCTTCTTCCAGCGCAAGCAGCTTGCCGGCATGGAAGATGATGTTGGTGTTGGCGACGCCGCCGTCGGTGAGGTCTTGCGGCGCATCCGGCAGCTTGCGGCCGAAGCCCCCGAACAACGCGCGGCCGGCATCGTGCTCGGCCAGCCATTTCGGCGTACGGACCCAGCGATTGCGATGGCTGGCGCGGCCGTTCTCGAGGTGAAAGGCGTGCAGCATGCCGTCGCCGACGAACCAGTGCGCGCCGGGCGAGTCGAACTGCGGATTGGGGCCGTTGCGATAGAGCGTGCCGTTCAGTTCGCGCGGCAATTCACCGATGATTTTCAGGAAGGGCGCGTCGGCCTCGAACGGAATCGGACCGAGGTTGTGGCGGCGTTCGGCAACGGCGTCCTGCTGCACGGCGTATCCCTTCCTTATCTTTACATCGTAAAGATCAAATAGCCGTACGAGGGGTTCTGGTCAAGTGAAATCTTTACACTGTCAATATTGCATCCTATAGCTGGCCCATGGGCAAGAGTGAGATCAGGACAGAAACCGCGCGCGGTGCGCGTACTTCAAAGAAGGCGAGCGCGCCGGCGCGTCCCGCGCGACGAACGGCGAGCGTCAAGTCCGAGGCGCCCTATCACCACGGCGCGCTGCGCGAGGCGCTGCTCCAGGCCGCCGAACGGGTGCTGGAGCGTGACGGGCTCGCCGGCCTGACATTGCGCGCGGTGGCGCGCGAGGCGGGCGTCTCGCACGCCGCGCCCACCCATCATTTCGGCGACCTCACCGGGCTTCTCAGTGAGCTCGCGGCCGTCGGCTTCCGCCAGTTCAATGCGGCGATGGCGTCGTCCTCTGACACCGCCACCACCCCGCTCGAGCACGCGCTGGCGCGGCCGAAAGCCTATGTTGCCTATGCCCAGGCTCATCCCGGCATGTACGGCATCATGTTCCGCACCGAGCGCCTCGACTATTCCAGGCCGTCGCTGCACGAGGCCGCCGAGGCGTCCTTTGCCGGGCTCGCCAATGCCGTCGGCATGATGCGGCAGGAGCAGATCCGCGGCGACGCGCTGACGCTCAATCAGGGCGCTGCGATCGCGCGCGCCTGGTCGATGGTGCACGGTTTTACGATGCTGCTGCTCGATGGACGGCTGGAGGATATTCTGGGGCGTCTGCCCGAGGGCACGACTCCCGAACGCCTGCTCGAGGCCATGCTGATGTCGCCCGTGACGGGGAAGCCGCCGGGCCCCTGATCGATTGCCGGCGAGCGCCTAGCGCATCGTCGCGAGCTCGACCGCGCGGCCGCGTGCGCCTATGATCTTCACCTCGTCCTTGCCGCAGGTAAAGCTGCGGGCGAACTCGTCCGCGGCCTTGCGCGCGAGCTCATTGGCGTTCGGGTTGGCGATCGCGTCGACATAGGCGACGTGGCAGACGGGGCCGGGTGGCAGCCGGGTCACGATGAGCATGGCCTTGGTGTTCGGCCGCCCCTGCTTGTCGGGATCGGTGCCATCGGCGATGTGCCAGCGCTGGATCATCGCAAACGGCTTGGCCCCAGCGGTGCGCCATTCGACGGTGGTTTCGGACGAGTTGAACGGAGCGAACCAGACTTTAGCCGCCGGTTCCTCGGCCGCGGCCTCGCGATTGCGGCCGACGGAGACGATTTCGCGAAGATCGTCTTCGGCGATCAGGACCACGAGGCCATCCTTGCCCTTGCAGACCCGCGTGGTGCTGCCGTCGAGCTCGCTGGGCTTTCCGATCTGGCGGCAATCCTTCGGGACCGTCGAGGTATATTGGCTGCCCACGGATCGGGCGTCGGCGCGGTCGAGACCATTGCACATCAGCAACATGGCCAAGGGCAATATGGCCAAGCCTGCGGTGGTGATGCGGAACATGACGACGCCTTTGATCGAGTGGGAACTCCGTACCATCAGACGTCTTGATTGTGGGCAAGGTTCAAACGGGGTCAACAGACACCTGACAGCGGCGCGGAATCGTTCTAGAAGAGCGGCTTCGCTTGGGCTCTTTCAGCCTCGTTCGCGTCCTCGTTTTTCGTGATCATGCCAGCCACCTCGTCGAACAAACCTTATCGCGTCGGCCGCTCGAAGACCGGGCTCGGCCTCTTCGCCACCAAGCCGATCAAGAAGGGCACCCGGATCATCCGTTATTACGGACCGATCCTGGACTCCCGGATTCCCGAGCACGACGACATCGAGAACAAATACCTGTTCGAGCTCAACGGCCGCTGGACCATCGACGGCTCGGTGCGCAAGAACCTCGCGCGCTATATCAACCATTCGTGCCGGCCCAACGCCGAATCCGACGTGCGGCCGCGCGAGCGCAAGGTTTTCATCCGCGCCATCAGGAACATCGAGCCGGGCGACGAGATCAATTACGACTACGGCACCGATTATTTCAAAGCCTACCTGAAGCCGATCGGCTGCAAGTGCGAATCTTGCGAGAAGAAGCGCAAGAAGCTGCGCGCCGAGGCGCGGGCCGAACGCGCCAAGGTGAAGGCGCGCGCGGAGCGCAAAGCCGAGAAGGCGAGCGTGAAGTCCGCCAAAAAGAAGAAGCTTAATGGTCATGCCGTCGGCAAGGCGAAGGGCCGCGCGCGGGCCTAGCCTGAGTTCGAGCTTCTGGCATAACTGTCATGCCCCGCGAAAGCGGGGCATTCAGTACGCCGCAGCTCCGTATGCGACGACTACCTCTGGAATACTGGGTCGCCCGGTCCAGCCGGGCAACGACAGCGAGTGATGTGGCCTCAGGCAGCCAGCACACTCCCGCTCCTGCGCAATCCCACATATTGCAGTTCGGCAAACACGCCGGTCGCGATCGCCTGCGCCACGACCATGAGCTCGCCGGCAAGGTTCGGCGACACCGCGCCCGAGAGCAGCAGCGCAATGCTGCCGACGGTCCAGGCCGCGTTGCCGACCACGACCAGCAGCACGAGCGGCTTTGCCACGGAGGCGCGTGAGGCGAGCCAGCCGACCAGCGCCGTGTAGGCGATCAGGAACAGGCCGGTCTCGCGCAGCAGCGCTTCGGGTAGGTTGAACAGCGAGGCGAACGCGCTGGCGCCGAACGTGAAACCGAGAGCGGCCACGCCGCTGAAGATCGCGTCGGCAAGAAGCGCGCGGCGAAGGAAGGTGGATGCGTCGATCATCGTGGGTCTCCATGGTTGGGGTGGGCTCGAGGTGAAACTCAGTGCAATCCACGCCACCAGGCGCGGAGCAGGCGGGCGAGGCGGAACGGGCAGAGGCTCCTGCCGACGCTGTGCTCGAAGGCCGTGACCTGCGCGACGACGTAGTCGCCGGTCGAATGCACCAGCGGCTCCGGCATGTTGAGGCTGCGCGCCAGCATCCGGGTTGCGAGCGCCATGGCCCAGGGAACTAGCTGGTCTGTGACGGTCCGGTAGAGCAGCAATGCGATCATGGTCGTCTCCTGTTACGACCCAAGATGCGCCGGCCCGAGCCCCAATTCGATTACCTCCGACGTAATGGAAGGGCCGAAATCTGCGTGCTAGGTTTTCGACCATGAACGCACATGCATCCACCGCACAGGCCGAACGCAGCCAGCCGGTCCATATCGGCGACCATTTGCGCGAATGGCGGCAGCGCCGCCGCATGAGCCAGCTCGATCTCGCCGGTGAGGCCGAAATCTCGGCGCGGCATTTGAGCTTCGTCGAGACCGGCCGCGCCGCGCCCTCGCGCGACATGGTGCTCAGACTCGCCGAACGTCTCGACGTGCCACTGCGCGAACGCAACGTGCTGCTGGTCGCCGCCGGCTATGCCCCGGCCTTTCCGCAACGCACGCTGGAGGATCCCGCCTTGAAATCAGCCCGCCAGGCGATCGACCTCGTCCTCAGGGCGCATGAGCCGAATCCGGCGCTGGCCTATGACCGGCACTGGAATCTGGTCTCCGCCAACCGCATGCTGGCGCCGCTGCTCGCCGGCATCCCGCAGCGGCTGCTCGGTCAGCCCTTCAACGTGCTGAGGCTTGCCTTCCATCCCGAGGCGCTGGCGCCGCGCACGGTCAATCTCGCGGAATGGTGCGGACATCTCCTGGAGCGGCTGCACCGGCAATGCGAGGCCACGGCCGATCCCGAGCTGATCAAGCTGTATAACGACTTGAAGAGTTATCCGATCCCGGCGCGCGCGGCGCCGCTGTCGAGCGACAATGTCGCGATCCCCTTCAAGCTGCGCCACGAGGGGGAGATACTAAGTTTCTTCTCCACCACCATGGTATTCGGTACGCCCGTCGACATCACGCTGTCGGAGCTGGCTCTGGAAACCTTCTTCCCGGCCGACGAGCGCACTGCCGAGCGGCTGAAGCAGATGGCGGCTGGCTTGCAGTAGTGCCGTTTACAGGAGCCGGTGGCGCTCGCATAATCCCCGGATGACACGCTCGTCCCGGCCATTACGGTCGGCCAATCCGGTCGGCGACCTTTTGCGCCGCTGGCGCATGCGCCGTGCATTGAGCCAGGCGGAGCTGGCGTTCGAGGCCGGCATTTCGATCAAGCATCTGAGCTATGTCGAGACCGGCAAGTCGGCGGCAAGCCGGGAGATCCTCCTGCAGCTCGCGACCGCCCTCGGTTTGTCGCTGCGTGATCGCAATGCGCTGCTGGAGGCCGGGGGTTTCGCGCGACTATACGGCGAGCGCGATCTTTCAGCGCCGGAGCTTGCCGACGCGCGGCGCGCGATCGATCTTCTGCTCCGGCGGCACGAACCGTTTCCCGCGATCGTGACCGATCGGCGCTGGAACGTGATGGAGGCCAACTGCGCCGCGTCGCGGCTGATGACGATGCTGCTTGGGCAAGAACGCATGCAGCGGCCGCTCAATCACATGCGCATGTTCCTCGCGCCGGACGAGCTCAAGCCGTTCGTCGAGAATTGGCCCATCGTCGCGACCGCGTTGTTGTCGCGTGCGCGGCACGAAGCGATGGCTGCACCGCTCGACGAGGTCCTGCAATCGACGTGGCGCGAATTGACGCGGCTGCCGGAGCTTCCCGCACTCAGGATCGAGGACAACGTCGCGCCGGGGCCGCTCTGCGAAGTGCGCTTACGAAAGGGCGACGCCCGCATCGGTCTGATCGGTGCGGTGCTGACGCTCGGGACCCCGCAAGACGTGACGCTTCAGGAGCTTCGCGTTGAAATGTTCATGCCGGCGGATGCCGTGTCCGAGGCCACTCTGATCGCGCTTGCGGCTCAGGAGGCCTGAGCTCGCTCGGCGTCGCGGCGCTCAAAGCTCATGGCTTGCATCACCTCCGCAAACGGACCTTTGAGATCGCTCAGTGTCGCCATGGTCAGGCCCGCGCCGTTGGTGCCGACGCGCGTGGCGGCGCGGATCAGGATCCATTCGCTCTCCGGCGGTCGGAAGAAGTAGAGGCTGATCTCGGGATTGATAAAGGTCCAGTTGCGCATGTCGACGATCTGCGCAACGCCGCTCGAAAAGTCCGCGGCCTGCACCGCTTGGAGCAGTGGTGTGTTCGGTTCGCCCTCGACCAGGGGTGCATCAAGTCGCATCCAGGCGGCGGCCGGGCCGGGCTTCTCCAGCGCGCCCTCGATCAGCCGCACCGACACGTTCTGGAAATACCGGCTCCATTTCTGCGCGAAGGCCGCCGGTGCTGCGCCTGTCTCAGGCGTCTTGTCGATAGTCGCGGGCCTGGCGAAGGGATCGACGGGCGATTCTCCGCTCGGCGCCGTCAAGAGCGCCGTGCAACGGCCGATCTCGGTCTCTCCGTCCATCAGCCGCACCTGGGCGGTCTTGGCCTTGCGGCCGTCGCGCAACAATTCGGTGGTGGTCTGGAAGACGCGCAGGCCCGCCGGTCGCCACAGGTCGAAGGTCAGGCGCCGCACCGCAAAGCCGGATTCGGTGGCGAGACGGTCGATGTCGCGGGTCATCAGGGCGGTGGTGGCGCTTCCCTGCAACATGTCAGGCGACCACGGGCCGCCGGCATGCTCCATAGCCCGGAACTGCTGGCCTTCCGGCTTGAAAATAGCGGTCATCGCGGTTTCCCCTCGTGCTTGATCGTGGCCGCGAGTATCGGGTCGGGTGAGGCCTGTCACAATAACCGCAGAGGTGAAGTCGTGAGTCATGCAGGACCGGTGCCTTGCGCCGCCTCCGGTTCGGTTTATCTTCCGACGCCCCCGTACCGTCCGAAGGAGACGTCCGACATGAGCACGTTGAAACCTCTTCAGATCGACGTCGTTTCCGACGTGGTATGCCCCTGGTGCTATATCGGCAAGCACCGGATCGAGAGTGCGCTGGCGCTGGTGCCCGATGTTCCGGTCAAGCTCAATTTCCGTCCCTTCTTCCTCAATCCCTGGGTGCCGTCCGAGGGCATCAGCCGGGAGGAGTATCTCACCAAGAAGTTCGGCTCGGTCGAGGCCTACAAGGGCATTGCGGGACGCGTCGTTGCGGCCGCGGGCGAAGAGGGGCTCGTCTATCGGCCCGAGCTTGTCGCGCGTCAGCCCAACACCACCGACTGCCACCGCCTGATCCTCTGGGCCGAGGCGATCGGCAAGGCGCCCGAGATGAAGCAGCGCCTGATGGAGCTCTACTTCCGCGACGGCGGCGACCTCACCGATTTGAACGTGCTTGTGCAGGCGGCTGCCGATGTCGGCCTCGATGCCGACGACGTGCGCCGGCGCCTCGCCACCGACGAGGACGTCGCGCGCGTATCGGCGGACGCGCAGGAAGCCGCCGAGAAAGGCATCTCCGGCGTGCCGACCTACGTGTTCGCGCAAAAATACGCCGTCTCCGGCGCGCAGGATCCCAACATGCTCGCGCGCGCCATCCGCGAGGTCTCGGCGGAGATCAACGCCCAGGCGGCGGAGTAGGAGCCATCCTATTTACGAAGCAGGCGAACTGCGCGACGCGCCGCCGCGTAGGCGATGCCGTGCGCCGCGAGCGCTCCGTGAACCAGCGCCACGATGGGGTCGTTCCGCCGCAACGGTATCAGCACGTCGCCGACGGCGAAGCGCCCGCGCCAGATCGGATTGATCATGGGGTGATCGGCGCTCGCCGTGGAATCCGCGCTGGCGATGGCTGGATCGGCGCAGAGGCGGCGGGTGAGCTCGAGCGTGAGCTGCACGCCCGGCGAATATCTTGCAAAGCGCTCGTCGATGCCGAGCTTGAAGAAGAAAGCGCGATCCTGGTGGCGCAGCACGATGCCGGCGGCCACCGGCGTCGCGCCGGCGCGAAGGGTGACGATCTCGCATTGCCCGGTTTCTGCCAGCGCGGAAACGGCGCGGCGGATGAAGGTTGCATCGCCGGCATGCTGGACCAGCGCGGTTCCGCGCTTCCCCTTCCAGCCGCTGGCTTCGAGCTGCAAAAATGTCTCGAGCGCCGGCCCGATCTCGTCGGGGCTGCGCGCGACGTCGAACACGATTGCGCCGTGTTCTTCGAGGCGATGCCGTTGGCGGCGTAGCTCCTTGAGCTTTTTGGTGCCGAGCGCGTCGCGTAGCAGCGTCTCACCGTCCTGGGTCGCGTCGAGGCTGGCGCGGATGTAGGAGTTGAGGAGGCGCGGCTTCAGGCCGTCGCGATTCAGAACCTGGCTGAGGGCGGTCATTGCCGCCCCATCGAGCGCGACATCGTTCAGCACGAGCGCATGCGCCCCGGTTGCGCGGGCCTGCTGCAACAGGCGCGCCGCTGCCTCGATCGGGGCATCGCGGTCGATCAGCGGGCTGCACAGCGTACCATAGGGATGCGCGCTCACCAGCGCGGGCAGGGGGATCTTCCATGCCCGCCAGAGCGAGATCACCGGCATCAGCCCGATCAGCCGCGATCCATCGTATGCGGAAAGCGCCGAGGCATCGGTGCGGCCGCGCGCGGTTGCACTGACAGCGAGCTCCCAGCCCGGCAGGTAATATCCGTTCGGCTCGATCGCGCGCTGCGCGAGTGTGCGCCACTGGCCGGGTTCAATCGCCGTGAGCGGGACGCGCGCGCGCGCCGTCGCGGCATGCTTTGCCGATGCCGGATTGATCGCAGCCTGGTGCGCGATATCGACCACGTCCCGTCGTCCCCGTTCAGGAGGCCATGCTTAGCGCAAAGATTGGAAAATACAGTTGGGACACCGTCTCAATTCGAGTGGTAATATTAACGTCGCGTTGAGCATCCGGCCGCGAGCCGGCCGGATGCGCCGATGGACGCCAGAATTGCTCTCGAGCCGGAGGATCATCATGGTCGCCACACCTTTTACGCCGATTGCGTCGCTCCTTGGCGGCGCGTTGATCGGCCTGTCCGCCGTGCTGCTGATGTGGACGACGGGACGGATCGCCGGGGTCAGCGGTATCGCGGCGCGGCTGTTTCCGCCTTACGAGGATCGGCAATTCGCCGGCCGGCTCGCCTTCGTCGCGGGCCTTATCGTCGCGCCCGTTCTGGTGCGCCTTGTCACGGGAGGCGTGCCGGCGCAAACGATCGGCGCCGGAACGCCGCTTCTGATCGTCGCGGGATTGCTCACCGGCTTCGGCGGCGTGTGGGGCAGCGGCTGCACCTCTGGCCACGGCGTCTGTGGCTTGTCGCGGTTGTCGGTGCGATCGCTAGTCGCGACCATGACGTTCATGGCGGCGGGCATGGCGACCGTCTTCGTGATGCGGCACTGGAGCTGACCGCGATGACGATCCTCATTCAGTTCGCGATCGGTGTGGTCTTTGGCCTTGGTCTCATCGTCTCAGGCATGTCGAACCCGGCAAAGGTCCTGAATTTCCTGGACATTGGCGGCATCCCGGCAGGAACGTGGGACGCGAGCCTGGCCTTGGTGATGGCTGGCGCGGTCGCGGTGACCTTCATTGGCTTCAGCCGCGTCTTGAAACTCGCAAGGCCTGTCTTCGCCGACCGCTTCTATGTCCCAACGCGAAACGATATCGATCCGAGAATTATCGCCGGTCCCGCCATCTTCGGTATCGGCTGGGGCCTCGCAGGCTTTTGTCCAGGCCCGGCATTGACCGCGCTCGGATTTGGCTCGGCCTCCGCCTTCATCTTCGTCGTCGCGATGTGTGCCGGCATGGTGCTCGCCCGCTTCATCGCGCAGCTCCCGTCGGCAACGCGTATTGTCACGCCGGGAAAACCGCTCGAGATCTGACATGGACAGGACCGGGCGAGTTATCTCGTCCGGTCCTGCATTTCATGGCTTCATCGACTACCAGCGATCGCCGACACCAACGCCAACACTGACGCCGGGTGCGCGGATGCCGACGCCGCCGCGCGGACCATCGTCCCAGTCGCGATAGGTGCGGCGCTCATAGTAGCGGTCACGCGGCATCGTCGCGTAGGAGTCGCGCACGATCACACGCGAACCGCCGCGGGTGCGATAGCAATTGCCGGAATCGTCGCAGACCAGCCGCACTTGCTGGACGAGATCGGGGCTGGCGTATTCGCTGGTCGTATAGACGTCGGCGGCCTTCGCGCCGCTCACCGCTGCCAAGGCTCCGACGCCAGCCAGCAACGCAATCGTGAATGTCCTCATCATGTCCTCCTCGAAACTGCCCTCGGCGGTAACAAGAAGGGGAGGCCATGATCGTTCCGGCAAAATTACAGGTTTTTCCCGGAACCGGATCGGACGTCGGCTTGATCCGTTTCCTAGATCGGCTCGTAGCTTTCCGATCCGCAGATGTCGTCCGCTTCGGCGCGGCGGCGATCGACCACCTTTCCGCCTGATATGGTCACGATGTAGGTCTGTGGCCCGAGCGGCGATCCGGTCGCCGAGGTGAGCTGCGCGCGGACGCAAGCTGTCCAGCCCGGTCCTCGTACCTCACGATGGGGTGTGGCGACATGCACCTCACGCGGATAGGACGTGCTGAGGAAGACGACTTCGATCTGCTCGCGCACGACGCGTTTGACGTCGGGGGGCGATTCGGGCGGCGGCTGCTCGGCCTCCTTCATGCGCATGAACTCGGGCACCGGTGCGCGGCTGTCGGCAAACCCGCAGGCCCCGAGCGCGAGCGCGCTGCCCAGCAGCGCGGCATGAGCAATAATCCGTAACATCCGTGAAGGTCCCCTGCGGGCCAAAACATAGGCACGAATGCGATCCGACGAAGACCCGGCCGATCAAAATTTGCTGAAGCCAGAATTCCTTGGAGCCAGGATTCTTGGAGCCAGGATTCTTGGAGCCAAGATTTCCTGAAGCCAAGATTTCCTGAAGCCAAGATTTCCTGAAGCCAAGATTTCCTGAAGCCCTGGAGCCCGCGGCATTGGCTATTCCATAATTGCCGGCTAGTTTGTACCCCAGACGAGGGGGATTGCGCCCATGAGGATTTTGGTCATAGCGGCCGCCGTGCTTGCGCTGGCGGTTGCCTCCGCGCAGGCGCAGATGGGCGGTGGCAGGCGTCAGCCTAACGAGGGCGGCCAGAAGGCGGACAACAAGCCCAAGGTAGACGAGAAGGCCTACAAGGCCGCACTCGAGCGCATTCCCGAGTCCAAGGAGAAGTACGATCCGTGGAGCGGGGCGCGTCCGCCTGAACCTGGCAAGAAGCCGAAATAGGTGAGGCGGGCCTTGGCGACCCGCTCCTGCTATTTGGCCGCTCTCATCACGCTCCTCTTGTTTTCGTCGCGGCCAGGCATCGCCTGGGAGAGCTGGGGTGGCGATCCCGGTGGCTCGCGCTTCTCGCCATTGCGAGAGATCACGCCCGACAATGTCGGCAACCTGGTTCGGGCCTTCGAATTCCACACGGGCGATCTCGCGGCGCGGCCGCCCGGGGTGATGCGGCGAACCAAATTCCAGGCGACGCCGCTGTTCGTCGAGGACAGCCTGGTCTTCTGCTCGCCTTTCAACGAGGTGATCGCGCTCGATCCCGGTACGGGCGCGCAGAAATGGCGCTACGATCCCAGGATCGCGATGAACCAGCGTCCCGCCAACCGCTACGTCTGCCGCGGCGTCACTTACTGGATCGACGATGAGGCGCCTGTAGATGCCGCATGTCGATCGCGCATCTTCATGGGCACCAACGATGTTCGCCTGATCGCGCTCGATGCGAAGACGGGAATCCCCTGTGCCGGCTTCGGCGAGGGCGGTGAGGTCAGGCCCGACATTGGCATGAAGCTGGAATGGCCGGGCGAATTCCAGATCACCTCGCCGCCGGCGGTCGGCCGCGGGGTCGTCGTGGTCGGCTCCGCGATTGGCGACAACCGCCGCGTCGACGCGCCGAGCGGTGTGGTGCGTGCGTTCGATGCGCGTAGCGGTCAGCCGCGCTGGACGTTCGAGCCGCTCAAGCGCGACGGCATCGAAGCCGGTCACGCCAATGTCTGGGCGCCGATGTCGGTCGACGCGGTGCGCGGACTGGTATTCCTGCCGACGTCCTCGCCGTCGCCGGATTTCTGGGGCGGCAAGCGGCCGGGCAACAACGAACATGCCAATTCGGTGGTCGCGCTGCGCATCGAGACGGGCGAGCTCGTATGGGCATTCCAAACCGTGCATCACGACGTCTGGGATTACGATCTGCCGGCGCAACCGACGCTCACGCGCATCGACACCGGCGATGGTCAGCGCGATGTCGTGATCCAGCCGACCAAGCAGGGCTTTGTCTTCGTGCTCGATCGCGACACCGGCAAGCCGGTATGGCCGGTCGAGGAGCGCAGCGTCCCGCAGGGGGCCGCGGAAGGTGAACGGCTGTCGCCCACGCAGCCATTCCCGACGCATGTGCCACAGCTGATGTCGCAAAAAATCTCGGCTGAGGATGCGCTCTCGCTCGTTCCGGGCCTGCGCCGCTCAGCATGCGAGAAGCAGTTTGCGGAGGCACGCAACGAGGGCCTGTACACGCCCCCCTCAACCCAAGGCACGCTGGAGTTTCCGTTCACCGGCGGCGGCGTCAACTGGGGAAGTGCGGCCTTCGACCCCGTCAACCAGGTCCTTTATGCCAACACCAGCCGGGCCGTTCATCTCATCAAGCTGATTCCGCGGGCGGAGGCGGCCGGGTTCGATCCTCCGCCCGGTCATGATTTCGGCCAGCAGACGGGTGCGCCGTTTGCGATGTCGCGTGCGGTGGCAATGTCGCCGCTCGGGCTTCTTTGCAACAAGCCGCCCTGGGGCGAGATGGTCGCGGTCGATCTGAAGGCCGGCAAGATCCTCTGGCGTTCGACGGTCGGCACCACCGAGGATCTCGCCCCGCTCGGCGTGCCGCTGCCGTGGGGTGCGCCGCTCGTCAACGGGCTCGCGGTCACGGCAGGGGGGCTCGTCTTCACCGGAGCGATGGACGCCTATTTGCGCGCCTTCGATGCGCGCAGCGGCAGGGAGCTGTGGCAGGGTCGGCTGCCCGTGCCCGGCGTCGCCAATCCCATGACCTATCTCTGGAAGGGCGAGCAGTATGTCGCGATCGGCGCCGGCGGCCATTCCGAGGCAGGCACCTCGATCGGCGACAGCGTCGTTGCGTTTCGCCTGGCAAGGCCGGGCGAGGGGCCGTCGCTGTGGTCGCGTACCATCGATCGCCCCGGCGGACGATTTTTTGCTGCATCCTCGGCGATCGCGCTCGCGATCGTCGCGCTCGTGGTTGCAAGCCTGCGCTGGCGTCGCCGACGTCGCATCGCGCGAACATGACGCAGCATCGCGCGCGCGATGCGAATGATCGTTCACATCGTATGCACTACTGTACGAAAGCGAGGCCGATGCGCCTGTCGCTACGCCAGACAGGGCGGCATTTGCGCACGAAATTGTCGCGCGCGATCGCGAGCGTGAACGATTGCGGCAATGTGACGAGGGCATCGAGGTCGATTGCGGCGCCGTCCGCCGACATGTTTCGCACCGTGCACGTGATGCCGCTGTTTTCAAAGGTGATCTTTCCACCCTTGAAAACACGGTGACGCTGCGCAGCACGCTTCTCGATCATCCGCGTTAATCCATAATGATCTTTGTGAAGTAGTGCATAGAAATTACGTTGAACTAAACTCAATACTGGCGCTACTTGCACAGCGCTTCAGATTTCGTTTACGACGTCGAAGCGGAGTCACTCCGCGGATTTCCCCCAAGCCGTTCCTTTGTGGCGCTACGCGCCGATGGAGATATTGATGAAGACCACGTTTTCGCTTCTGTTCGCCGCAGCGCTCTCGCTCTCGTCCATGCCCGCCCACGCCACCAAGCTCGATCTCGCGACCATGAGCTGCAAGCAGTTCCTGGAGAGCGGCGACGACACCATCAAGATGGTGCTGACCTGGATGGACGGCTGGTACAAGGGCGATGAAGAGAACGCGATCATCGACACCGACGTATTCGTCGAGACCGCCAAGCAGTTCGGCAGCTATTGCGGAAAAAATCCCAACGTCAGCATTGTCACCGCGGCTGACGAAGTGCTCGGCAAGTAACTTCTGCCGCGTGAGGGCACGGCGCGCGATCACAACCGCGCTTCCCGTCTCGACATGACGCCATTGAGAGCCGCGGTGCGCTTTGCGCTCACGCGGCTTTCTTCTTTCGGATGATGCTCACCCCGGTAGCATCGCGAACGCGCTCGACACCATCGCCACCGGCTTGTTGTCGGTGGCCGAGAGCAGCGTGACCCGGCCAAAGCTCATGGTGCGTCCGAGTCGCACCACGCGGGCGTCGGCCAGCACGTCCGACGAGGAGACGGCGCGCATGAAATGCGTGGTCTGGTCGACCGTCGTCATCGGACGATAGCCGCGGTTGGCGGCGAGGTTCGCGATCACCATCGCGGTGTCGGCGAGCGCCATCAGCGCCTGGCCGCAGACCACACCACCGTTGCGGCACAGCCGCTCCGAGAACGGCATGCGCAGGAGCGCTGCCGGCTGCCAGTCCGGCACGTCCGGCGGCGGCAGGTGATCGATGCGCTCGACCGACAGGTTGAGATCCTGGACCCAGGGCGCAAATACTTCGCCGAGGATGCGTCGGGCCTCACTGATGCCGAACTCGGCTTCTGGCTGCGATGGCATTGCTGTCGTTCCCTCCTGTATTGCCGGATGTTCGGCATTTCGAGCGGACCGGCGCGGCAAAGTCGCCGGTCTGCCGCGGGTCCCGTCGGCTTGAAAATGCCTGACTTCGTCCGGTATGATGCCATGGAGTGGGTATGGGTGGGTGATGTTGCGTAGGTATGTCCTCGTGTTTTGTCTGGCCGGGCTCGGCCTGTTGCTGAACGGGTGCACCAAGTGCGGCCCGATCTGGGACGACTGGCTCCACGCGCCGAAATCGTGCAGATCGGACCGGCTCTAGCGGGCCGAGCGGCCCCTGCGGTTGTGGCAGGGGTGACAAGGCGCGGGCGACCCGCGCCGCCATGGATGATCAAGGAGTCAATGATGAAGCTTTTCCGTATGGCCGCGGTGCTGGCTGTTCTGGCGGGACCGACCGTGCTGGCGGGACCGGCTTATGCGCAAATGCCCAATCTCAATTTGCTGCAGGAGGGGCCTGGCAAGACCCCCGAGGAGAAGGCCGCGGAGGCCGAGCGTGACAGGGCCTACAAGGAAACGCTGAAGAAGATTCCAGACTCCAAGGCGTCCAACGATCCCTGGGGTGGCATGCGCTCCGACCCGCCGAAGCCGTCGGCGGCGCCAAAGGCGTCGGCCGCAACCGGTGCGCCGAAGAAGAAGTCCGGCACGACTGCCAATTGACCTTCCGCCCGATCGGCGGCGGTTGAATGCCTCCGGCCGGGACTCCTCTTTGATCGGCCTGCTTCCTACATTGCGCGGGAGTGTATCGCGTCGAGGAGAGCAGAACATGGCCGATCGTCCGCGGGATCTCGCCGAGCGGATGGCGCGCCGGCGAAAAATGGGAGGCAAGCCCGGCCCGAGGGCCGGCGACGGCTATCTGCGCGAGACCTTCACGCTGCCGCGCGCGGCGGCACGGGAGAGGGCGCAGGCTTTCTTCGCCCGCTACCCCAAGGCCGGCTATATGAGCGCGGTCGAGACCTGGCGCGAGCTGCCCGGCGGCGACATCGAATTCACGATGCGGCGGCTGCCCAGCGCGGATTAAGGCCGGCCCCTATTCGAAGGTTTCGGATGTGATGCGGATCCGGAATACGGGCTCCTTGGCCTCGTCCAGCAGCTCCATATTCCATTCGGAATTTTCCTGGAGCTTGCGGGCGATGCCGGCGGCCATGTCGGCGCAGACGCTTGTCATCTCCTTCCAGGCCAAATCGCGATCGGCAAATTCCGACGCGTGGTCGGCACAGCCGGAATAGCGGCCGTTCCGGATTCGAAAGAAGTAGAGCGGCATGGTTCGCACCGATCGCGCCTGATGGCTCCGTCCCTCGGCCATAATCGCGGGCAGTCCAATCCCAAACCAGCGGCAGATCAATTCCGGGCGGCTACGGAATAGCCCCATGGGCGCGGCTTGCGCCCTGCAAGCCATGCTGCGCTCCGCAAGTCATGCTGCGCTCAAGTCATGGCGGCTGCGGCGCGCCGGGGCGCATGCCGCCGACGATCTCGGCCCGGCCGTTCAGGCGGTTTTGCGCCCGATCGCCTTCAGCTCCCGATCGATGCGCAGCTGCACCCGTCGGATCGCCAAGAGATCGATCTTGGTCTCGGTCCTGCCGGTCTTGATCTGCTCGCCGATCCGGAACTGCCACTGCCACATGCCGGGAATTGCCGTCTTGGCGACGGTGAATTCGATGCCCCTGTGATTCATGGCCATCTCCCACGATTCACTTCCATCACTGAGAACATGCTGGGCGGCATAATATTCCAAGGGAAAGCCAAACCTGTCGGTAAGCCCCGGATAGCTCACGGCTATCGCGCAAACGCACGCGCTCCGGACGAAATCGAAATTCGAAAGCGCCGGCCGCGCGCGTCGGCGCGAGACCTCATGCCCGTGGTTCTCCGGCCAAGAACAGAGTTCCTGGGATGGGTAAGGGCACCTTCCGGAACGCGGCGGCATGTGCCTTGCTTGGCCCGATGCGGCTAAGCAACATGGACGCGTCATGCCGGGCATTCCCCGCCGCTATTCTCATTTCGTGTTCGGAATCATCCAGTCCGGACTGACCTCGCTGATCGCCGCGGGCATCGCCAGCTTTCCCGCAGGGAACGCGCTGGACTTCCTGGCGCACTGGATGGTGTCGTGGCTGATCGCATGGGCGGCGATGCTGCCGATCGTGCTGCTCGCAGCGCCGGCGATCCGCGCCCTCTCGCTGCGGCTGACGCAGGAGGAGGGCGGTTCGCAAACCGGCCGGCCGGCAAGAAAATCAGCATGAAAATCGGAATGAAAAAACCCCGCTTGGGAGAACCAAGCGGGGAGAAGGTTATTGGAGGCTGAGGTGCTGGGCTGCAACACCATAGCCGGGCGACCCTAGCCGGTTCAGCTTACGACAGCCTGACAAGGCCCAATGATGGCAGCAAAAGCCGGAGCGCGGGGGCCGCAGACTGGCCCCGCACCGGTCCCAATTTCGACATCCGTTCGCACAACTCAGGACACAACCGCAGGCGAGATTTCGCGGCGACGGTGCTGCCATGGGGGAAAACGTGGCGTGCCGGCAACGGGGTGGCATCATGGACAACGTAGAGCGGTCATTCGCCGCCGCGACGGCGGCTGGCTTCGTCGTGCTGGTAATCGGCATCGGGTTGCTGGTTCTGCTGTAGGCGCTGTTGGGTGCGGGAGATGGCTCCGAGGGTGGAAAGGCCCGTGCGCGCCTTTCAAAAACGCGAAAACAACCCCATGCACAGTAGCGTGCCTACAAATTTCCCCGCCCAATCAATGGCTTACTGGTAGTATTTAGATACCATATCGGCTCGGATTTGCCTTTCACGGCCATCCGAATCCCGATTCTCGTGCCCCTGAGATCAACGGGCGGCCGCTCCGGCACCGTCGCCAGCGCGGGCCCAGCGGCCTAATGAACCTTGATCGCGTCCAGCGGCAAACGGAGTTCGGCGGCACGCTCTTCGCGGTCTTTCTTGCGGAACTCGTTTTCCTTGCGCTCGAACTTGCTCAGCTCCTCCCGCGCCGCCTCCAGCAGCGGAGTGCGCCGGATCGTATAGTGATGCGTGTTGTCCGTCATGGCTGAAGTCCCCAGAGTTGCGGTCTCGTCCAAGAGCTATCCAGGAGAAGGCCGCAGACCGCGAAAGGTTCGGTGCCGGACGATTGCGGAATTCTGACGGCGCACAGCGCATCCGTCTTTGATGCGCTTCAGGCAGCCAAAATCGTAAAAGAACATATTGCGAACCTAGAACAAATAGGGTACATTGCATTTATCGCCGCGCCGCCTCGCCAATCGTTTGTCCCTCACGCGAATCCTCGTCATAAGGAGCACGACCCGATGTCCACCACTGCCCTGCGTATCGTCGAAGGATCCTCCATGGACAAGAGTAAAGCTCTCGCCGCCGCGCTCTCCCAGATCGAGCGTCAGTTCGGCAAGGGCTCGGTGATGAAGCTTGGCAAGAACGACCGTTCGATGGATGTCGAGGCGGTCTCTTCGGGCTCGTTGGGGCTTGATATCGCGCTCGGGATCGGCGGCCTGCCGAAGGGGCGCGTTGTGGAGATCTACGGGCCGGAATCCTCGGGCAAGACCACGCTGGCACTGCACACGGTGGCGGAAGGGCAGAAGAAGGGCGGCATCTGCGCCTTCATCGACGCCGAGCACGCGCTCGACCCGGTCTATGCGCGCAAGCTGGGCGTCAATATCGACGAGCTCCTGATCTCCCAGCCGGACACCGGCGAGCAGGCGCTGGAAATCTGCGACACGCTGGTGCGCTCCGGCGCGGTCGACGTGCTGGTGATCGATTCGGTCGCGGCGCTGGTGCCGAAGGCCGAGCTCGAGGGCGAGATGGGCGATGCGCTGCCGGGTCTGCAGGCGCGTCTGATGAGCCAGGCGCTGCGCAAGCTGACGGCGTCCATCAACAAGTCCAATACGATGGTGATCTTCATCAACCAGATCCGCATGAAGATCGGCGTGATGTACGGCTCGCCGGAGACCACCACCGGCGGCAACGCGCTGAAATTCTATGCTTCCGTCCGCCTCGACATCCGCCGCATCGGCGCGATCAAGGAGCGTGACGAAGTGGTCGGCAACACCACGCGCGTCAAGGTCGTCAAGAACAAGCTGGCGCCGCCGTTCAAGCAGGTCGAGTTCGACATCATGTACGGCGAGGGCGTCTCCAAGATGGGCGAGATCCTCGATCTCGGCGTCAAGGCCGGCATCGTCGAAAAATCCGGCGCATGGTTCTCCTACGACAGCCAGCGTCTTGGCCAGGGCCGCGAGAATTCGAAAGCGTTCCTGAAGGCCAACCCCGACATCACCGCCAAGATCGAGACCTCGATCCGCCAGAACTCCGGCCTGATCGCCGAGCAGATTCTCGCCGGCAGCCCCGAGCGTGACGCCGACGGCGAGGAGCCGGCGGACGAGTAAGCTTCAGCAGTAAAGTTTTTCGCGAGGAGCGGGCGCTGAGGACGTTGAGTTGCCGACGTCTTCGGCGCCTGTTTCGTTTAGGATCGGTCGTGCTCGGGGGGCGCGATGAAGCGGTTGATCTTGACCAGTTCGTCCGGGAGCGAGCTCGCACGATCGGGGTTGGCGGAGCTTGTCATCTCATCCTCGTTTCACTTTGGGTGGGGACCGCTGCCCTCACCCGAGAAGCTCGCAGCCTATTTCGCGGCGCGTTCGGCGGATCTCGGGCCGGGTGATCATTGGTCCGATTGGGGCATCCGCTGGCCCAAGGGTATCAAGGACCGCAAAGACTTGTCCCTGGCAGACTTCTGCGAGCGATATGACGTCGTTGAACTTTGGTTCGACCCGGCTCCCCGGGATCAATTGCAGCTCGTCTGCCTGCTGGACCACCTCAGCTCCTGCTCCTCGCTGGTGCCAAAGCTTCGACTTCGACTTGTGTCATCCGAGCTGACGACAGCACACGGTGAGGATCTCGCTGCGTCCGAGCCGCACATCCGTGTCGTGCCTGTTAGGGCCCAGGAGTTCGAGACTGCCCGGTTGGCGTGGTCGGCCTACCGTGCGATGACCCCTGAGGCGTGCGTCGATCTCCTTCACCAGGATCTCAGTGCATTGCTGATGCTGCGCCCGGCCTTGCTCGATCTCTTGGCAGAACTGCCGTCGCCTTTCACGGGTCTCGGTGCGACCGAGATGCGATTTCTGGAGCTCCTTGCCAGAGGGGTTGCAAACACGAATGCGTTGTTTCACCTGCGCTCGCAACGGCGCACATATGTGTTCGGAGAATTTGAGTTGGGTTCGTTGCTCGAGGGGCTCGCGCTCGGCCCCAAGCCCGTAGTGGCCGGGTTGGGCGACGAACTGCGCACGATCGATCGCGAAAATTAAGAGCTCGGCACGAGGTCTATCTCCGCAGCCGGTTGTCGTTGACCGAGTTCGGGCGGGGCCGTCCTGGCCCATCAGGAAGATTTCAGTCGCCACAATCCGATCGACCGCTGGTGGGGCGGCACGCACCTGACCAATGATCGGCTGTGGCGTTACGGTAATGTTTTGACGAAGCCTTGAGGCCACGGCATGACGCGGCTCATTGTCACGACCGACTCGTCCATCGCCGGTGCTATTGAACAGGCGGGCCTTGCCGACCTCGTGATTGCCATCGAGCGCCGGCTGGTCTGGGGACCGTTGCCAGCCGATGCAGAGCTGGACGCATTCTTTGCGCCGCGTACGACACAGCCCCGCGGGCTTCACTGGCTCGACGATACGCCGTCCTGGCGTCTCGAGGAATCAGGCGTGAAGGATCGAGGACTGATTGAACTGCTCGCGGAATATGACACGGTCGAGTTTTGGCGAGGGCCGGAGCCAAATGCGCAATTGATCCTGCTCTGGCTGCTCGATCATTGGGGCCGCCAACACGATGCAAATCCCGACTTTGTCGTGCGCTCCCTGTTCTTGGGTGTCAGGGATGTCGACCCACCGCGAAGCGAACTCTACCCGCCGGCTGTTGCGATCACACCTCGTCAACTCAAATCGGCCAAGCGTGCATGGCGGGCCTATCGCGCGCCGACCCCGCAAAGTTGGAGGGATCTCTTCAAGACCAATTTGAGCTGTTTGCCACAACTCGCCCCTCACGTGAGGGCTCTGCTCAACGAACTTCCGCGTCCCGCCTCAGGCCTTGGAGCCACGGAAGCGCGGATACTCCAGCTCATCGCGCGAGGCGGCATGCAGCCTTTCGATGTCTTTCCGGGCCATCAGAAGTGCAACGGGCTGGATGTGTATGGCTATTGGGAAGTTGGAGCGCTGCTTGACGGCCTTGTGCGGTGCGAGAGGCCGGCCGTGTCGGGACTGGATCAAGGTCCGTTTTCGCTAGAGATGCACGACGATTCAAGTCAGTTCGATCGGTACGAGCGGTCGCAATTGACGCTGACCGAGTTCGGAAAGGCGGTGTTGGGAGGCGACCAGGATTTTCACCGGCACAATCGGATTGATCGCTGGTGGGGCGGCACTCACCTGACCAACGAGCGACTCTGGCGGTGGGACCCCGAGACCCGCTCGTTGGTTGCGCCCTAAATGCGTGTTCCGTGCCGGAGGGTGGGTTAGCGAAGTGTAGCCCACCTCTTCCATTTCGCCAGAGACAGAAGTGGTGGGTTACGCCAGCGACTGCGCTTCGCGCAGCCGGTGGCTAATCCACCCTACAAAACGGTTACGCCGCCGCCTCCGCGTAATCGCTCACCGGCGGGCAGGAGCACACCAGGTTGCGGTCGCCATAGACGTTGTCGACGCGCCCGACCGGGCTCCAGTATTTGTCGGTGCGCGAGGTGCCCGCGGGGAAGCAGCCCTCGGCGCGGGTGTAGGCGCGCTTCCAGTCGTCATCCGCGATGTCGTGCACGGTGTGCGGGGCGTGGCGGAGCGGCGACGCCTCGATCTTGAAGCGGCCGGCCTCGACCTCGGCGATTTCCTTCCGGATCGCGATCATGGCATCGCAGAAACGATCGAGCTCCGCCCTGGATTCCGATTCCGTCGGCTCGATCATCAGCGTGCCCGGCACCGGAAAGCTCATGGTGGGCGCGTGGAAGCCGTAATCGATCAGGCGCTTGGCGATGTCGTCGACGGTGACGCCTGAGGTCGTCTTCAACGCGCGGGGATCGACGATGCACTCATGCGCGACGCGGCCTTTCTCGTTCTTGTAGAGCACTGGGAAATGCGCATCGAGCCTTGCAGCCACGTAGTTGGCGTTGAGGATCGCGATCTCGGTGGCGCGCTTGAGGCCTTCGCCGCCCATCATCAGGATGTAGATGTAGGAGATGGTGAGGATCGAAGCCGAGCCGAACGGCGCGGCCGAGACCGGCCCCACAGGCGCTTTCCCATCCGTCGCCGGATGACCGGGCAGGAACGGCTTGAGGTGCGCCTTGACGCCGATCGGGCCCATGCCCGGGCCGCCGCCGCCATGCGGGATGCAGAAGGTCTTGTGCAGGTTGAGATGGCTGACGTCGGCGCCGTAATCGCCGGGCCTGCTAAGGCCGACCTGCGCGTTGAGGTTGGCGCCGTCGAGATAGACCTGCCCGCCATGGCCATGCACGATCTCGCAGATCTCGCGGATGTGCTCCTCGAACACGCCATGGGTCGAGGGATAGGTGATCATGACCGCGGCGAGGTCGTTCGAATGCTTCTCGGCCTTGGCGCGGAGATCATTGACGTCGACGTCGCCGTTCTTCTCGCAGGCGACCACCACCACGTCCATGCCGACCATCGCGGCCGAGGCCGGGTTGGTGCCGTGCGCGGAGGAGGGGATCAGGCAGATCTTGCGATGCGTCTCGCCACGCGCCGCGTGATAGCCGCGGATCGCGAGCAGCCCGGCATATTCGCCTTGCGCGCCCGAGTTCGGCTGCAGCGAGATCGCGTCATAGCCGGTGATGTCGCACAGCCATTTTTCCAGCCGCGCGAACAGCGCGTAGTAGCCCTTCGCCTGCTCAGGCGGGGCGAACGGATGCAGGCTGCCGAATTCCGGCCAGGTCAGCGGCATCATCTCGGTGGTCGCGTTCAGCTTCATGGTGCACGAGCCGAGCGGGATCATCGCGCGGTCGAGCGCGAGGTCGCGGTCGCTGAGCTTGCGCATGTAGCGCAGCATCTCGGTTTCCGAGCGATGCGCGTGGAAGACGGGGTGGGTGAGGAAAGAGGTCGCACGCTTGAGCGTCTCCGGCAGCGCCTCGCGCGTGGTGGCGTCGATCTCGGCGTATGCAAGCTGCCCGCCGAAGGCGCGCCAGACTGCTTCCACCGTTGCGGGCGTGGTGGTCTCGTCGAGCGCGATCCGCAATGCAGTTTCGCCAGCGCCGAGATTGATCTTCTCGGCCGCCGCGCGCGCCACGATTTCGGTACGCTTCGCCCCTGCATCCACGCTGAGCGTGTCGAAGAAGCTGTCGGACTGGAGCGCAAAGCCGAGCTTGCGCAGGCCGGCCGCCAGCACCGCGGCGCGGCGGTGCACATTGCGCGCGATCTGCGAAAGGCCTTCGGGGCCGTGATAGACTGCATACATCGAGGCGATCACGGCGAGCAGCACCTGCGCGGTGCAGATGTTGGAGGTCGCCTTCTCGCGGCGGATGTGCTGCTCGCGGGTCTGCAGCGCGAGACGGTAGGCCGGCATTCCGCGCGAATCCACGGAGAGGCCGACGATGCGGCCGGGCAGCGAGCGCTTCAGCGCATCGCGCACCGCCATATAGGCCGCGTGCGGCCCGCCATAACCCATCGGCACGCCAAAACGTTGCGCCGAGCCGATGGCGATGTCCGCGCCGAGCTCGCCGGGCGAGGCGAGCAGTGTCAGCGCCAGCAGATCGGCGGCGATGATCGCGAGTGCGCCCTTGGCCTTCAGGCTGGCGATCGCGGGCCTGAGGTCGCGCACAGCGCCTGAACTGCCCGGATATTGCAGCAGTGCACCAAGCACGTCGGTCTTGTCGAGATCGGTGAGGGGATCGCCCACGACCAGGGTCCAGCCCAGCGGCTCCGCGCGGGTGCGCATCACGGCGAGCGTCTGCGGATGCACGTCCTTGTCGACGAAGAAGGCCTTTGCTTCGACCCGTGAGTGCCGCTCCGCGAGCGCCATCGCTTCGGCGGCCGCGGTGGCCTCGTCGAGCAGTGAGGCGTTGGCGACGTCGAGCCCGGTAAGATCGCAGATCATGGTCTGGAAGTTGAGCAGCGCCTCCAGCCGGCCCTGGCTGATCTCGGGCTGGTAGGGCGTGTAGGCGGTGTACCAGGCCGGACTCTCCAAGATGTTGCGCTGGATCACCGCGGGCAGGATCGTGCCGGAATAGCCTTGGCCGATCAGCGAGGTGAAGACCTGGTTCTGGGCGGCGAGTTCGGCCATATGCGCGATCGCTTCGGTCTCGCTCAAGGGCTTGCCGAGATCGAGTGGGGCGGCCTGCCGGATCGAGGCCGGCAGCGTCTGCGCCATCAGCGTATCGACGCTGTTCGCGCCGACGGCCTCGAGCATCGCGGTGACGTCGCGCGCGGAGGGGCCGATGTGGCGGCGAACGAAGCTGGTGGTGTCGCCGTTGGATTTGCGGTGCGCGGTCATCATGGGTCCTCGCTTCAGATGTTCTTGTCGCCGTCATGCCCCGCGAAGGCGGGGCATCCAGTAAACGCAGCCGCTTCGGCTAGCGCCGATTGGCCGCGGCGTACTGGATCGTCCGCCTTCGCGGACGATGACACCGAATATGAGGTCAGAGTTCGCATCATCTCACGCCGTGTGGGCCTTGTAGGCGGCTTCGTCCATCAGACCGCCGAGCTCGCTCTTGTCGGCAATCTTGATCTTGAAGAACCAGGCCGCGCCTTGCGCATCCGAGTTCACCAGTGCGGGCTCGGCGGCGAGCGCGGCGTTGGTCTCGAGCACTTCGCCCGTCACCGGCGCGTAGACGTCCGATGCGGCCTTCACCGATTCCACGACCGCGGCGGGTTCGGCCTTCTTCAGCGTGCGGCCGAGCTTGGGCAATTCGACGAACACGACGTCGCCAAGCTGCGATTGCGCGTAGTCGGTGATGCCGACGGTGGCGACATCGCCGTCGATCGCGAGCCATTCGTGGTCGGAGGTGTACAGCGTCGTGGTCATTTTCTCGGTCCTCAGCGTTTGTAGGTGTTTTTCACGAAGGGCATGGCGGCGATTTGCACGGCCAGGCGCTGGCCGCGCACCTCGGCGAAGAGTTTTGTGTCGATCGCGCTCGATGCGGTGGGCACATAGCCCATCGCGACCGGCGCATTCAGGCTCGGGCCGAAACCGCCCGAGGTGACCTTTCCGATCGGCTCGGCGGAGGTCGCATCCGCAAACAGCAGCGCGCCTTCGCGCACCGGCGCGCGGCCCTCGGTGCGCAGGCCGACGCGGCGGCGGGATGCGCCATGGTCGAAATGGGCGAGAATCTTTGCCGCGCCGGGGAAGCCCCCCGCACGCGCGCCGCCGGTGCGGCGGCTCTTCTGCACCGACCATTCCAGTGCGGCCTCGACCGGCGTGGTCGCGGTGTCGATGTCGTGGCCGTAAAGACAAAGCCCGGCCTCGAGCCGCAGGCTGTCACGGGCGCCGAGCCCGATCGGCATGACGTCCGGATTGTCCAGCAGGGCCTTGGCGAGCCGTTCGGCATCGCCGGCAGGAACCGAAATCTCAAAGCCGTCCTCGCCGGTATAGCCTGAGCGCGAGACGAAGCAGTCGAGGCCGGCAACCCTGTGCGGGCCGGAATCCATGAATTTCATGGCGGGTGCTTCTGCACACAATTTCGTCAGCGCCGATTCCGCCTTCGGCCCCTGCAGCGCGATCAGCGCGCGGTCGGCAAGCGAATCGATCATGCAGTCGTCCGAGAGATTCGCGCGCAGATGCGCCTCGTCCTCGGCCTTGCAGGCGGCGTTGACGACCAGGAAGAGGTGATCGCCGAAATTGGCGACCATCAGATCGTCCAGAATCCCGCCCTCGGCATTGGTGAACTGGGCGTAGCGCTGCCGGCCCGGCGCGATCGCCAAGATATCCTGCGGCACCAGTCGTTCCAGCGCGCGGGCGGCGTCCTCGACCTTGCCGGATTTCGGCCTGAGTGCGATCTGGCCCATGTGGGAGACATCGAACAGGCCGGCTGCGTTGCGGGTATGAAGGTGTTCCTTCAGGACTCCGGCCGGATATTGCACGGGCATGTCATAGCCCGCGAACGGCACCATCTTGCCGCCGAGCGAGACATGCAGGTCGTAAAGGGAGGTGCGTTTCAGGGAGTCTTTGTCGTCACGCGCAAGCATCGGGGGGCCCTCGGCGGTTCCCCGGGAACGATTTCCCGTGGACACCAGTCGAAGCCCCATCTGTCGCTGTGCCTGAGAGTATTATCCCGTCGGCGGACGCTGTCCGAACCTACCCTTTAAAAGGTCTTGGCCCGTCGGCGCCTCTTTCCAGATGCTGTCAAAGCCACGCGGTCCTTTTGCCTGAGAGTTTCCGGGGCGGTTGCTCCTTCGGCGCCGGCTACCAGTGCCGGTCTCTCCCGACGTGGCCGTACGATACAGATAGGTAAAGACCACAGGCCGGCCAAGCCTGTCAACGCGGCATCGGCGGCTTTCCAACGGATTACGCGACTGCGGCAACGCCTTGATCTGGCTGCACAGTTTCTGGACAGCGAAGCTGGCCTTGTCTAAAAGCGCATTGGCCCGCAGATATCAGCCCAAACTTGCGGTTTGGATGGCTGGAAGGCGGGTGCAAGCACACCCGATTGGATGAACATGAGCGGCGTCAACGAGATCAGGTCGACCTTTCTGAACTTCTTTGCCGAGAACGGCCACGAGATCGTGTCGTCCTCGCCATTGGTGCCGCGCAACGATCCGACGTTGATGTTCACCAATGCCGGCATGGTGCAGTTCAAGAACGTCTTCACCGGCGTCGAGAAGCGGCCCTATCAGCGCGCCACCACCTCGCAGAAATGCGTGCGCGCCGGCGGCAAGCACAATGACCTCGACAATGTCGGCTACACCGCGCGCCATCTCACCTTCTTCGAGATGCTCGGGAACTTCTCGTTCGGCGACTATTTCAAGGAGCGCGCGATCGAGCTGGCCTGGACGCTGATCACGAAGGAATTCGGGCTCAAGAAAGACAAGCTGCTCGTCACGGTCTACCACACCGACGACGAGGCGGCCGGGCTGTGGAAGAAGATCGCGGGCTTCTCCGAGGACCGCATCATCCGCATCCCGACCTCGGACAATTTCTGGGCGATGGGCGACACCGGGCCGTGCGGGCCGTGCTCGGAGATCTTCATCGATCGCGGCGAGCACATCTGGGGCGGGCCTCCGGGCTCGCCTGAGGAGGATGGCGATCGCTTCCTCGAATTCTGGAATCTCGTCTTCATGCAGTACGAGCAGGTGACGAAGGAGGAGCGCGTGGCGCTGCCCCGTCCCTCGATCGACACCGGCATGGGGCTGGAGCGCATGGCCTGCATCATGCAGGGCGTCGACAGCGTGTTCGAGACCGACCTGTTCCGTCATTTGATCGACGCGACCGCGTCGGCTCTGGGAAGCGGACCGGACGAGAAGACCGTGGCCTCGTTCCGCGTCATCGCCGACCATCTGCGTTCGTCGGCCTTCCTCGTCGCCGACGGCGTGCTGCCCTCGAACGAGGGCCGCGGCTATGTGCTGCGCCGGATCATGCGCCGCGCGATGCGCCATGCGCAGCTGCTCGGTGCGCAAGAGCCGCTGATGCATCGGCTGGTCTGGGCGCTGGTGCGCGAGATGGGCCAGGCCTATCCGGATTTGATGCGCGCGGAAAATTTGATCGAGGAAACGCTGCGGCTGGAAGAAACCCGCTTCCGGAAGACGCTGACGCGCGGCCTCGCCATTCTCGACGAGAAGAGCGCGTCCTTGAAGAAGGGCGACATGTTCGACGGCGACGTCGCCTTCACGCTGTACGACACTTACGGCTTCCCGCTCGATTTGACGCAGGACGCGCTGAAGTCGCGCGGCATCAGCGTCGACCAGGCCTCCTTCACCGACGCGATGCAGCGTCAGAAGGCCAAGGCGCGCGAGTCCTGGAAGGGGTCTGGCGAAGCGGCTTCCGAGGCGATCTGGTTCCCGCTGCGTGAGAAGCTGGGCGCAACCGAATTCCTGGGTTACGAGACCGAGAGCGCTGAAGGCGTGGTGACTGCGCTGGTCAAGGACGGCAAGGAAGCCACGAGCCTCAAGGCCGGCGAGCTAGGGGCGATCGTGCTGAACCAGACGCCGTTCTACGCGGAGTCCGGCGGCCAGGTCGGTGACACCGGCGTATTGACCGGCGAGGGCGGCATCAAGTTCCGCGTCACCGACACCCAGAAGAAGCTCGGTGATTTCTTCGTTCACGTCGGCACATTGGAGAGCGGCGAGCTGAAGCTCGGCACCGCGCTGCAGCTCGAAGTGGATCACGGCAGGCGCTTTTCGATCCGCGCGCATCATTCGGCGACCCATCTCATCCACGAGGCGCTGCGCCAGGTGCTCGGCGACCATATCGCCCAGCGCGGCTCGATGGTTGCGCCGGATCGGCTGCGTTTCGACTTCGTGCATCCGAAGCCGATCACGGCGGAGGAGCTCGCGCGCGTCGAGGACATCGCCAACGAGGTGGTGCTGGAGAATGACGAAGTCTCGACCCGCGTCATGGGCGTGGACGAGGCCCGTGAGGCCGGCGCACGCGCCCTGTTCGGCGAGAAATATGGCGACGAGGTTCGCGTCGTCTCGATGGGCCGGACCGCGCGCGAGCGCGGCGCCAACGCACTCGGCTGGTCGGTCGAACTTTGCGGCGGCACGCATGTCAGGCGGACCGGCGACATCGGGCTGATCACGCTGACGGGTGAGAGCGCGGTCGCCTCCGGCGTGCGCCGCATCGAGGCTTTAACCGGCAACTACGCGCGAAAACACGCCAACGACACCATGGCGCTGGCGAAGACCGCGGCCCACGAGCTGCGCACCTCGATCGACGACGTCCCGGCGCGCATTGCCGCTCTGATGGAGGAGCGCAAGAAGCTCGAGCGCGAACTCTCCGACGCCCGCAAGAAGCTGGCGATGGGCGGCGGTGCAGCTTCGAGCAACGGCGCGGCCTCAGGTGTGCGCGAAGTCGGCGACGTCAAGCTGATGGCGCGCGCGGTCGAGGGCATCGAGATGAAGGATCTCAAGAGCCTTGCCGACGACGGCAAGAAGCAGATCGGCTCCGGCGTCGTCGCTATCGTCGGCGTCACCGAGGATGGCAAGGCCGGCGTCGTGGTCGGCGTCACCGCGGACCTCACTTCGCGTTTCAATGCAGTCAATCTGGTGAAGGTCGCCTCCGAAGCGCTCGGCGGCAAGGGCGGCGGCGGGCGGCCCGACATGGCGCAGGCCGGCGGCCCTGATGGCGCCAATGCGGCCGCGGCGCTCACGGCGATCGAAAAAGCCATGGCTAAACAAAAATCGGCCGGCGCGTAGGCAGGTGCGCCCCGTTCCGCGAGGAATTGAGCTTCGCGATCCCAATCTGAGGGATCGCCTCTACGAATTGCTGGAGCATGATCCGCTGGCCTACTCGGTCGGGTCGCGCTTCATCCAGCTGATCATCGGCGTCATCGTGCTCGATGTCGCCGCGATGATCCTTGCCTCGGTGCCGGAGCTGGACGCGCAATTCGGCGCGCTGTTTTCGGCGATCACCATCCTGTCCGTGATCGTGTTCGCGCTGGAATATGCGGCGCGGCTGTGGACCGTGGCGGGCCATACCCAGCGCGCAGCGTCCGCGCTGTCCGGCCGGCTCAGCTATGTCTTCTCCGCACTCGGCATCATCGATCTGCTCGCGTTCCTGCCGGCCGCGATCGTGCTAGCCACGGGCCGGCATGCGACGCTGGCAGCGCTCGGCGTGCTGCCGTTCTTCAAGCTGGTGCGCTACTCGCCGGCGATGCGGTCGCTGCTCGCGGCCGTGCACGCGGAGCGGCGGGCGCTGATCGGCTGCATCGTCATCCTGATCGGCGCGGTTCTGACGTTTGCCTCGCTGCTCTATGCCATCGAGCGCGACGTGCAGCCGGACAAGCTCGGAACCATTCCGCAGGCGATGTGGTGGGCGATCGTGACGCTTGGCACCGTCGGTTACGGCGACGTCGTGCCGGTGACGGCGCTCGGAAAGTTCATCTCCGTCTTCACCATCATCAGCGGCTTTCATGATCGCGCTGCCGGTCGCGATCATCTCGACGGCGTTTGCGGAAGAGGTGAAGCGGCGCGACTTCGTGGTCACCTGGGGTATGCTGGCGCGGGTGCCGCTGTTCTCGCATCTCAGCGCATCCGAGATCGCCGACATCATGCGGCTGCTGCGGGCGCGCACGATCGAGCAGGGCGAGATCCTGGTGCGGCGGGGCGATGCGGCTTCGTCGATGTATTTCATCACCGCCGGCGAGGTCGAGATCGCGCTGCCGAACCAGCAGGTGCGGCTCGCGGATGGCACGTTCTTCGGCGAGATCGCGCTGCTGCATAAGACAAAACGCAGCGGCACGGTGACGGCGACACGCAAGACCCGGCTGCTGGTGCTCGACGCCCAGGACTTTCACGCCCTGATCGAACGCATGCCGACGCTGGCCGCGCACGTCCACAAGACCGCAAAGGCGCGACTGGAGGGCAGCGGTGACCTTGCGGTGGCGGAGCTGGCGCAGGCGGAGCGCGACGGCACCGACCGCTAAGCGCTCAGCCCTTCTTCAGGAAGACGTAGTCGGCTGAATAGGGCGCGCTCTTGAAGTTGCCGGCCTTGTCGCACGCGCCGTCGAGCTTGCCGCCATGGGTGTTGATACGCTGAACCGTGGTAACGGGCGTGAGGACGCCGCTGCCGCGGTGGGCGGTCACTTCCAGCTTCAGCCAGGGAATGTCGGCGGCGGTGGTACCCGGCGCATTGCCGGCGGCCTTGGCGGCTACGGCGCTGCCGTCGGCATGCTCCCAGTTCGGTCCGGCATAGTGACGGCCGATCGTCTTGCCCTCGGACAGCAGCGTCGCGATGGGTTCGCGAAAAGCCCAGGCGAGCTTGCCGTCGCTGCCGGCTTTGCACTCATAGACCTGCGCGCCCTCGGCGTGGACGCTGAGCACGATGCTCTCGCCGGGCGCGGCGATGGCGTCGGGAAGCGGGTCGGCGGCCACAGCCGGTCCAGCGAGCAGCAACAGGCAGGGGACGGCAAGCTTGATCGACATGGTCGCATCTCCGCGCAAAGGTCCAAATAAGCGAACGGGCCGCGTTTGCGACGCGGCCCGTGATGATGTCCGGCCCAGTCGGGCGAAATTGCGGACGGCTTACGCCGCCAGCGCCTTGCCGAGGTTCTCGGCGACCTTGTCGAGGAAGCCGGTGGTCGAGAGCCAGCGCTGGTCGGCGCCAACCAGGAGCGCGAGGTCCTTGGTCATGTAGCCTTCCTCGACGGTGTCGACGCAGACCTTCTCCAGGGTGTTGGCGAACTTGGCGAGCTCGGCATTGTTGTCGAGCTTGGCGCGGTGCGACAGGCCACGGGTCCAGGCGAAGATCGATGCGATCGAGTTGGTCGAGGTCTCCTTGCCCTTCTGATGCGCGCGGTAGTGGCGGGTGACCGTGCCGTGGGCAGCTTCGGCTTCTACCGTCTTGCCGTCGGGGGTGAGGAGAACCGAGGTCATCAGGCCGAGCGAGCCGTAGCCCTGCGCCACCGTGTCGGACTGCACGTCGCCGTCGTAGTTCTTGCAGGCCCAGACATAACCGCCGGACCATTTCAGCGCGGAGGCGACCATGTCGTCGATCAGGCGGTGCTCGTAGGTCAGGCCCTTGGCGTCGAATTCCTTCTTGAACTCGCGCTCGTAGATGTCCTGGAAGATGTCCTTGAACCGACCGTCATAGACCTTCATGATCGTGTTCTTGGTCGAGAGATAGACCGGGTAGTTACGCAGCAGGCCGTAATTCAACGATGCGCGGGCGAAGTCGATGATGGAATCGTCGAGGTTGTACATCTGCATCGCGACGCCGGCGCCCGGGGTCTTGAACACTTCCTTCTCGATGACGGTGCCGTCCTCGCCGACGAACTTCATCGTCAGCGTACCCTTGCCCGGGAACTTGATGTCGGTGGCGCGATACTGGTCGCCATAGGCGTGGCGGCCGATGATGATCGGCTTGGTCCAGCCAGGAACCAGGCGCGGCACGTTCTTGCAGATGATCGGCTCGCGGAAGATCACGCCGCCGAGGATGTTGCGGATGGTGCCGTTCGGCGACTTCCACATCTGCTTGAGGTTGAACTCCTTCACCCGCGCTTCGTCCGGGGTGATGGTGGCGCACTTGACGCCCACGCCAACCTTCTTGATCGCCTCGGCGGCGTCGATCGTGACCTGATCGTTGGTGTGGTCGCGGTACTCCATTCCCAGGTCGAAATATTGCAGCTCGACATCCAGGAACGGGTTGATCAGCTTGTCCTTGATGTACTGCCAGATGATCCGGGTCATCTCGTCGCCATCGAGTTCGACGACGGGGTTGGACACCTTGATTTTTGCCATGATCGGGGAAGCCTCTTGGGAACGGCGCTTGTGGCGCGCCACGGGAATATCCGCCGCCTCTTAGCACCTGATAGCAGCGGGCGAAAGCCAAGGGATTATGCACTTTTAGCTCATCCAGCCTCCGCAGATGGGGGGCGGGAGCAGCCCTGCCGCGGGGGCCGGGCAGAGGGTTCAGGCAAGATTCAAAAGTCGAATCCAACCCGTTATTTCCCTTGAGAATTTCGTCAGGACAGGCAAACGACAGGCGAACGGGCAGCCGGCCCGAGAGCAGGTCGAGACCAGGTCAGGACCGGCCTTGAATCAGTTCATGAAGAGCGCCTGTCCAAGACCTTGAGAACCAGTGTGAAAGCGAAGCGAGATGTCCGGGACTGACAAGAGCAAAGCGGGCCTTTCCCTCGACGGTCCCATCGTGATCCTGGTCGAGCCGCAGCTTGGCGAAAACATCGGCATGGCCGCGCGCGCCATGGGCAACTTCGCGCTGAGCCGATTGCGCATCGTCAACCCTCGCGACGGCTGGCCCAACATCGCCGCCCAGCGCGCCGCGGCCGGGGCCGACTATATTCTGGACAAGGTCGAATTGTTCGACACGGTCGGTGAGGCCATCGCCGACCTCGACCTGCTGTTCGCCACCACGGCGCGTCCCCACGACCAGGCCAAGCCGGTGGTGGGGCCGGAAGCCGCAGCTAGCGAGATTTCCGGGCACGTCGCCGCCGGCGGCAAGGCCGGTATCCTGTTCGGCCGGGAGCGCTGGGGCCTGACCAATGAGGAGGTCGGGCTCGCCAACCGCATCATTACCTTCCCGGTCAATCCGGGCTTTGCCTCGCTCAACCTCGCCCAAGCGGTGCTGCTGGTCGGCTACGAATGGTTCAAGCGGGCGACCTCCGGCGAGCTGCCGCACGCCATGCCGGAGCGCTCTGAGCGCGCCTCGCAGCACCAGATGCAGGCCTTCTTCGACAATTTGATCCGCGAACTCGACCGGGTCGAATTTCTGCGCCCGGCCGAGAAGCGCGACACCATGCTGGTGAACCTGCGCAACATCTTCACCCGGATGGAGCCGACCAAACAGGACATGCACACCCTCCATGGGGTCGTGATGGCGATCGCGGAAGGGCGCAAGGGCCCGGCCAAAGGCGGCGTGCTCGACGGCGAGCAGGCAACGCGGCTGCGTGCGCTTTTGGCCGAGCACGGTCAGGGCGGCGGCGTCCCCGACAGCGGCTCCACCGTGCGCGGCCTCGCCCGTCTGCTCCGCCGCAACCCAACCGATGCCGAGCGGCTGCTTTGGCAGGCCCTCACACGCGACCGCCGCTTCGCAGGCCAGTTCAAGCGCCAGACTCCTGTGGGGCGGCATATCCCGGACTTCGTCTCGTTCCCGCACCGGATCGCGATCGAACTGGTGAACACGGGCGAGAATGAGACGATCGTCGCGGATCGCGCGTCGCGGCGGGCGTGGCTCGAGGCGCGCGATTATCGCGTGATCGAGATGCGGGCTGCGGACGTGGAGCGGGATCTCGAGGCGGAGCTGGTACGGTTGCAGGGGATGATGGCGGAAACAACATAACTTTGGGCACGCCGCCGGTTTGCGAGCGCCGCAACCGAGGGCTGTGCAAGAGCATGACCGGTTGCTAATGTCGTCCCCCGGGACTGCATGTCGGAATGACAGGCCGCGCGCTCGTTTGTGCGGCAGCAGGCGTAAGCGCGTTGGCGTTGGCGACCTTGCTCGAAATATCGGGCGCTCGTGCGGAAATGGCCTTGAGCGCCAAGTGCAACGCGGCCGGCAATTTCAGTGTCGATGACCGCATTGCGGGCTGCACCGCCATGATCGAGGCAGCGACCGGTATGCAGCCAGCTGTGATCATGGCGCATTTCCGCCGCGCCATGTTCTACCGCCAGAAGGGCGAGATCGACTTTGCGATCGCGGACTACAATCAGATCATCGAGCGCGATCCGGGCAATCTGAACGCCCGTATCGCGAGGGCGTCTGCGTTTATTCAAAAGCGACAGCCCGAGGCCGCGCTGTCAGATTACGCCAAGGCAATCGAGCTCGATCCGAAGAGTACCTACGCATATATCGGACGTGCTCACGTCTATTCGGCGAGACGAGACTTCGTCCGCGCCATCGCCGACTATGATCAGGCTCTCCTGATCCATCCGGACAACGTCATAGCGTATGTCGAGCGAGGCCTTGCTTACATTAGCAAGGGGGATCCGGATCGGGCCATGGCCGACTGTGATCGAGCGGTCGAGATCAGCCCCCAAACCGGCGGCGGCCAACTGTGCCGGGGTCGGGTTTACTTCGCCAAGGGCAATAGAGAACGTGCATTGGCCGAACTCGATCAAACCACGCCGATCAGGCCAACGAAGGAGAATTTCTACTACTTCCGAGCCGAGTCCTTCTCTCAGCTGGGCGAACTCGACCGCGCTATCGCCGACTACGACCGGGTCATCGAGCTGAATCCACAAAGCCGGACTGCCTACGGCTGCCGCGGTGTCGTCTATGCTCAAAAGGGCGACTATGATCGCGCCATCGCCGATTACGACCAGGTGATCCGGCTGCTACATCAGGATCAAGGGATCTCGGGTGGTCGGCAGACGCGGATTCAAGGTCAGGACGGTGACCCCATTTCCACGTCCGTCGCGGGTGAATCAATTGCACTCGCTTCAGGGGACGGCCCTGTGCTCCGCGCTCGCGGGGTAGCCTACTACGCGAAAGGCGATCTTGACCGCGCTATCGCAGATTACGATGAGGCGATTCGCCTAAATCCCAAGGACAAGGATGCAATATCGTCTCGCGGCAACGCGTACAGGGCCAAAGGAGACTTCGACCGCTCGCTTGCGGACTACGATCAACTTGTACAACTCGATGCCAGGGATGCGCGCGCCTACTTTCATCGTGCAAGGGTCTATTGGCAGAGCGCTTCTTTTGCAAAATCGTTGGCTGACCTCGATCAGTCAATCCAGCTCAATCCAAAGGATGCCTATCCGGTTTTATGGCGCGAAATCGTTGCAAAGCGCAGCGACCAACAGAGCCGGCTGAGCGAGGCTGCGAAGCAGCTGGACGCGACGAAATGGCCCGCGCCGATCGTCAATCTCTTTCTCGGCAAGATGACGCCGGAGCAAGTGCTCAGCGCGGCGGACGACGCCGACCCGATGAAGAGAAAGTGGCAGTTCTGCGAGGCAAATTTCTATATTGCCGAGCGCGCACTGAAGGGCGGCTCCAAGGAAGAGGCGCTTAGGCTGTTGGATCAGGCGGCGGCCGATTGCCCGAAGACCTTCATCGAGAAGCAGGCGGCCGACGTTGAGCTCCTTTCGCTGCGAGCGAGCCGCTGACCTCGATCAGGCTTCCTAAGGCGGGCAAAGCGAAGCGTGCCACCATCTCACGTACCGAGACGGAAGTGCTGGGCATGGCGCTGCGCGCCTTCGGCCACCTTACGAAGGACGTCCGAGCTGCACTTCGCGCTGGACCGCAATCCATGTCGCTCGCGCCACCGCCAGCAATCTCCCGGCTTCATCGTGAAGCGCAGCTTCGGCCGCGCGTTTGCGGCCGTCGCGGCCGATGGGCCAGGCCGTGATGATGCAGCGTTCTCCCGGGCGCGGGCGGGCTTCGATCCGTGCTGACATTCGCCCCAGCAGCAGCGGTGCCTTGTCGAAGCCGCCGCTCTGTGGATCGCAATTGCAGGCAAAACCGGTGGGGCAGTCGAGCGCCGACCAGAGGAATTCCGGCGCGACGAGGCCGTCGTCGGCGGCGAGATTCTGATCCGGCGTCCAGCTCGCCGCGAGAACGGCGTTGTGACCACGGAGCGAGCCGGCAAAAATGCGCAAGCCGTCGCCTTTCGCCCTTGCCGGACCGCACACGAAACATGTCGGCAATGGATGCTCGTGCGGCTTGACCGGCGTCAGCAATTCGGCGGCGCAGGCGTCCTCGAAGCTGGCTGTCTCCAGGCGCGAAAGCTCCACGCTTGCCGGCTGCCCGGTCGCGACGATCTTGTTGCCGTCGCGAAGCTCCCATGTGCCGTCGTCGGTTGCGACCGCATCGAGCGGAGTGTCCAGCGGCGGCGGCGCGCGCAGCGTTATCTCCGCGGCGCCGGGAATGTGGCGGGCGAGCCGGCCGCAGACATAGCCGCCGTTGCCGGAGTTCGGAGGACCGCAAAAGCGTTTGTCGATGATGATCTGTGTCATCGGTTTTGTTCTCTCTTTCCGGCTCACCTTACCTGATCTTGAGGACAATTCGCCCCTGAACCGTTCGGTTGGCCACGGCGCGCATGGCTTCTCCGGCCTCCTCCAAACGAAGGACGCGATCGATGTGCGGACGGATTTTTCCCTCGGCCAGCAATTGCATCAGCGTGGCGTTCATACGCGCGGCATCAGCTGAGAATTTCTCCGCCCAGGCGCCGACGAAGACGCCGAGGATGGAATAGTTCTTCAGCAGCGGAAGGTTCATCGGGAGCTGTGGAATTTCGCCGCTGGTGAAGCCGATCGGCATCAGCCGTCCGCCCCATTTCATCGACCGGGCCAACTGCTCGAATATCGCGCCGCCGACATTGTCGAAGCCGATGTCGATCCCTTCGCCACCGGTGATCGCCTTGATCCGGTCGCGCAGATTCTCTGTGCGATAGTTGATGACCTCGCTGGCACCGTAGGCGCGCACCAGGTTCGCCTTGTCATCGGAGCCGATACCGGCGACGACGCGCAGGCCCAGGTGGCGGCCAAGGTCGACCGCGGCAAGGCCAACTCCGCCGGCCGCACCGGTGACGAACAGCGTTTCGTCGCGCTGCGCCCGGGCCCGCTCGACCAGCGCATAATAGGCCGTGCCGTAATTGTGCAGCACCGTCGCCGCGGCTTCGAATGCGACGCCATCCGGCAGTCGCACGGTTTTCGATTCCTTCGCTATCATCCGTTCGGCGTAGCCGCCGGTCCAGGCGCCGCACGCCACGCGGTCGCCAGGCGCGAATCCCGTGACCTTGTCGCCGACCGCGACGACGACACCGGATGCTTCCGTGCCGGGCACGAAGGGCGTCGGCGGCCGCATCTGATAGAGACCCGAGACCACCAATTGGTCCATGAAACTGACCGAGGCCGCATGGACGGCGATCAGAATCTCGTCGCCGGACGGCTTCGGCTCGTCGATTTCACTAAGGCGCAAATCGCCGGGTCCGGTGAATGAGCTGCATAGAATTGCTCTCATCGTGTCGCTCCAACGGATTGTCTGCATTCGGCAGGTTTGCGTAACGGCGTCGCATATCCCGCGACAAGCTTGACGAAATCTGCCTGTCGCGCTGCACCGGTCTTTTCAAACAGGCGCCGGACATGCGTCTTGATCGTCGTATTGGCGACGCCGAGTGCCGCCGCCACTTCGGGAACGCCGCCGAGTTCGACGATCGCGAGCATCACACGCAGTTCGGCTGGCGTCAGTTTGAACGCGTTACGGAGAGCTTCCGAACGAGGCAATATTGTCAGCGCCGCCTTGCGGACGAACAGTGCGGCAACCGCGCTGCAGGCGGCAGACGCATTGCGGCGCATGCCCGATGTGAGCGACAGGACATGGGCGACGTGGCGTTCTCCGTCCAGCCCGATCATCGAGATCGCGAGTCCGTTGATGCCATGCGCCTGGTCGCCGCGTCCCGCTGCCGCGAAGACTTGCCGCAACGTCTGGCTGACCGTGCTATCGCAGGCCATCAGAACCCCACGGAGCTCGAGGAGGACGTCGCTCGCATCGAGCATGGCCTGCCCGGCGGTATTGGCGTGAATCAGACGTCCGTCTGTGTCGACGAGAAATAGGCTGGCGTCGAGCCCATCGAGGGTATCAGCGAACACGGCGGCGTTTGCTGCCACCTGAACGGGCCCCCGCTCGACCGCAAATGCGCGGCATGGCACTGCGCTCATCGGGGTGCACCAGCGGAGCGAGGGGGCTGGCGCTCGTCCGCCGGGCGGCGCGTGAAGAGACGCGGCACCAGCATCGGAACGCGATGGCGATATTGCTGATAGGTCATGCCGAACTCGGCGATCAGATCGCGCTCCTCGAACTGCAGGGCGATCAGGATGTAGGCCGTGTTCGCGAGCGCGAACAGCAGATGGCCGGCGGTCATCTCGGGCGTAGCCCAGAACGCGAGCAGGAAACCCAGCATGATTGGGTGCCGCACGATCTTGTAGAGCAGCGGTGTTCTGAACGATTGACCTGGTATCTCGCTCCCGCGGAACGCGACGAAGGCCTGGCGGAGGCCGAACAGATCGAAATGATCGATCATGTGGGTGGAGGCGAACGCGATCAGCCAGCCGAGCCAATGCACGCCGATCAGCAACCAGGCCGCTATTCCGCTCGTTTGCCAGACCGGCGTCGGGATCGGACGCCACTGCCAGAACAGCAACAGCAGGATCAGGCTGGAAAGCAGCACATAGGTGCTGCGCTGGCAGGCCGCGGGGAGGAATTTGGCCGACCATCGTTTGAAGGCCGGCCGCGCCATCACGCTGTGCTGGATCGCAAACAGGCTCATCAGCAGCAGGTTGACGACGACGGCCACGCTCAGGTCCGTCGGGCTGCCGACATCGATCGACTTATCGATCGACATATCTATCGATTTGGGCACGACATAATTGCCGACGAAACCGAGCGCATAGAGAAATGAGACCGTGAAGATGACGTAGCTCACGATGGCGTAGAGCAGGATCAGGAGGCGCGAGATCATGTTTTTTCCTATTGTGCCTGATGCAGCCGTGCCGCATTCAGGAGCCTGAATTGCTCGCCCGCGAGCAGGCTCGATCTGCCCCGACTGCTATTGCCGGACCGTCCCCTGTGCGTCCCCCGGGGGGCGCCGCAAGGGGAGGGAGGACTTTCATGACGGCTTTCTCGCTGGGGACATTCGGGTTCCCTGAGGTCCACGCCGGCGGCCGCCCGATCAAGTTGGCCTTGCGCAAGGGCCTCGCGCTGCTGATCTATCTCGCGGAGGCCAAGGGCGCTGTGGCCCGCGAAATCGTGGCGACGCTGCTGTGGCCTGAAACTGACCGCGAGACCGGCCTTGCGCGGTTGCGGCGGCTGCTTCACCGAATCGAGCTGACGCTCGGTCAGCAGGTGTTCGAGACCGACCGCACCAGTCTGCGATGGTCTCCGGCAGTCGCGCTGCAGGTCGATGCACATTTTTTCGAGAGCGCCTGCGATCGCGGTGACTTTGACGAAGCCTGCCAGACTTATCGGGGAGATTTCCTCGCAGGCTTCTCGCCGGAGGGCTGTCCGGAATTCGACGACTGGGCGTTCTTCCGCCGCGAGGCGCTGCGGGGACGGCTGATGCACGCGCTGGAGCGTCTGGTGCAGGACAAGACCGCTGCCGGAGACTACTTCGCCGCGACCGCGCATGCGACCCGTCTGGCCGAGCTCGATCCTTTGAGCGAGGTCTATGGCCGGCATCTGATCCGCAGCCTGCTGCTGGCGGGCGACCGCAGCGCGGCAGAGCGGCACCATGCGGCACTGACGCGGCGGCTGCGTGACGAGCTTGGTGTTACGCCGGAAGCCGAGACCGCGGCGTTGATGAGTCCTGCGGCGGCACACTCTGTACCAGCGACGCGCTACGTCAAGGGCGCCGGTGTGCATCTGGCGTATCAGACCTATGGCAGCGGTCCGCTCGACATCCTGGTCATGCCCGGCTTCGTATCGCATGTGGAACGCGCCTGGGAGCATCCGGCGAGCCGAACCTTTCTGGCCTCACTGACGAAGCTGGGGCGTCTGATCGTGTTCGATCGTCGCGGGATCGGGTTGTCCGACCGGGTTGGGTCGGCGCCTGATATCGACGTCACCGCGGAGGATATCGGCACCGTGCTGCGCGCCGCGGATGCGCGCCGCGTTGTGCTGTTCGGCGCATCCGAGTGCGGGCCGGCCTGCATCAAATTCGCCGTCGACGAGCCGCGTCTCGTGGCCGGACTCATCCTGTTCGGTGCATTGGCCAAGGGCTGCTGGTCGCAGGACTATCCGCACGCGTTGCGCGCCAGCCAGTACGACGCCTGGAGCAAGCACCTCATCGCGCAATGGGGAGGTCCGGTGGGGATTGAGACCTTCGCACCCAGCCTTGCCGGCGATCCCCAGGCCCGCGCATGGTGGGCGGGGCTATTGCGCGCGGCCTCCAGTCCCGGCGGCATCTCGGCCGTGCTCGAGGCGTTTCGCGACGCCGACGTGCGGCAGCTTTTGCCGCAAATTGCCATGCCGACATTGGTGTTGCATCGTCGGGACGACAAGGCCGTACGGATCGCGGCCGGCCGCGATGTGGCGAGCCGGATCAAAGGTGCGCAATTCGTCGAGCTCGACGGCAACGATCACTGGTTCTTCGCGGGCGATCAGCAGCCGGTGCTCGATGCGATCAGGGGATTTACGGAAGCATTGCCGAGGCGATGAGGCGAGGCACGTAAATCCGTAGCCCCGGTCATTGGCACGTTTCGTGCCTGCCAAAGTGGCACAAAAAAGCGTCGCGTCTATCCGCTGCCTCGAGGAAATGAGCCGGCGCGACATAGTCTTAGCCAAGGAGACCCTGACATGAAACGCGAAGACCTCACCGAGAAGCTGCTCGACATCAAGCGCGAGAAGGGCTGGAGCTGGAAATATATCTGCGAGAAGATCGGCGGCTATTCCGAGGTGCTGATAACAGGCGCGATCCTCGGCCAGATGAAACTGACGAAGCCGCAGGCGGCCAACGCCGGCGAACTGTTCGGCCTGTCGAAGGCGGAGACCGCCATGCTGAACGAGGTGCCGATGCGCGGCACCGGCACGCCGATGCCGCCGACCGACCCGCTGATCTACCGCTTCTACGAGATGGTGATGGTCAACGGCCCGGCCTGGAAGGCGCTGATCGAGGAGGAGTTCGGCGACGGCATCATGTCGGCGATCGACTTCGACATGGCGATCGAGCGCGTGGCGAATCCGAAGGGCGACCGCGTCAAGTTCACGATGAGCGGCAAATTCCTGCCGTACAAATATTACGGCGCCAGCGGCAACGTGCCGGAATATGGGTTCAAGGAGGGATAGCTGGTTGGCATTCCGGGGGCGCGTCGCAGACGTGGCCCCGGAATGATGCTTCGCCTTATTTCCCGGCCTTCACCTCGGCCGCCGCCACCGCGATCAGCTCGTTCATCTTGGCGCGAATTGCCTGTTCGGTGACGGCCACGTTCTTGGCGGCGAAATCGGCCATGACCTTGCGCAGGACGTCGGCGTCACCGGCTTCCTCGAAATCGGCCGCGACCACCTCCTTGGCATAGGCCGTGGCGGCATCACCCGTGATGCCGAGCTTTTCGGCCGCCCACAGCCCGAGCAGCCGGTTGCGGCGGGCTTCCGCCTTGAATTTCTGCTCCTCGTCGAGGGCAAACTTCTTCTCGAAGCCTTCCTCGCGCTTGTCCAACGTGCTCATGCCTTTTCCAATTCCCTGCTGACTGGACCCGGCTGGCCCTCGTTGCGAGAGCCCCGGTGCATGCCTAGATAGGGGGCAGGAATCGGCAAAACAACGAGCCGTTAAGCCGCAGGCAAGGCGGTATAAGTTTGATGCCGGACGGCCGGATCGATTGTGCTGGGACAGCCAATCGGATAGGTTGCCTCAGGCTGGGTTCCCGTTCTGTTTTCTAGGGGTTCCGGGCCGTTCACGGCAGCTCCGCTGTGGGTCGTAGTCTCGTCAACCGGAGCACACCAAATACATGGATTTCAACAAAACACGGTACATCCCCATGAGCCGTCGGCGTCGCATTTATGAAGGCAAGGCAAAGGTTCTTTACGAAGGCCCGGAGCCCGGTACCCTGATCCAGCACTTCAAGGATGACGCCACCGCGTTCAATGCGAAAAAGCATCAGGTGATCGAGGGCAAGGGTGTCCTCAACAACCGGATCTCGGAGTACCTGTTTCAGCACCTCAACGACATCGGGGTGCCGACCCATTTCATCCGCCGCCTCAATATGCGCGAGCAATTGATCCGCGAAGTCGAGATCGTGCCGCTGGAAGTGGTGGTGCGGAACGTTGCCGCCGGCTCGCTGTCGCAGCGCCTCGGCATCGAGGAGGGCACGCAGCTGCCCCGCTCGATCATCGAGTTCTACTACAAGAACGACCAGCTCAACGATCCCATGGTGTCGGAAGAGCACATCACCGCTTTCGGGTGGGCGACACCGCAGGAGATCGACGACATCATGGCACTTGCCATCCGTGTCAACGACTTCCTCACCGGTCTCTTCCTCGGCATCGGCATCCGCCTCGTCGACTTCAAGATGGAGTGCGGCCGGCTGTTCGAGAACGAGATGATGCGGATCATCGTCGCCGACGAGATCTCGCCGGATAGCTGCCGCCTGTGGGACATCAAGTCGAACGAGAAGCTCGACAAGGACCGTTTCCGCAGGGATCTCGGTGGGCTGCTCGAGGCCTATACCGAAGTCGCCAAGCGTCTCGGCATTCTCATGGAGAACGAGCGTCCGGCCGGCTCCGGCCCGGTGCTGGTGAAGAGCTAAGAGGAATCTGACGTGAAGGCACGTGTTACCGTGACGTTGAAAACGGGCATCCTCGATCCGCAGGGCAAGGCGATCGAGGGTGCGTTGAAGTCGCTCGGCGTCGACGGCGTCGCCAGCGTCCGGCAGGGCAAGGTGTTCGACATCGAGCTCGCGGGCACGGACAAGGCGAAGGCGGAGGCGGCGTTGAAGGATGCCGCCGACAAGCTGCTGGCGAATACCGTGATCGAGAACTACCGGGTCGAGCTGATCGGGTGAACGGGATGGCTCACAGCCATCCGACCCGACGAAAACGCCAATACAGCGCGCCGCACGCCGTCAGCATCACGCCGAGCAGCGTGTAATAGCCGTACTCCCAGTCCAGCTCCGGCATGTGCTTGAAGTTCATGCCGTAGATGCCGGCAAGCGCGGTCGGGATCGCGATGATCGCGAGCCAGGAGGCAAGTTTCTTGGAGACCGCCGTCTCCTGGGCCTGGCCGACCAGCAGGCTCGCTTCGAAGGCGAAGGCCAGCACCTCGCGCATGGAATCGATCCGCTCCTGGATGTTGCGGACGTGGTCGGTGACGTCGCGGAACAGCGGCTGCATCGTCGCGCGCACCATCGCAAGCTCGTCGTGCTCCAGACGGCGGCAGACCTCCACCAGCGGCCCGATCGCGGTCCTGAGCCGCAAGAGGTCGCGGCGCAGCATATAGAGCCGCTCGATCTGCGCCTTGCTGATCGCCTTGGAGAGCACGTCATCCTCGATGCTCTCGACCTCTTCGTGAATGCTCTCGAGCACGGGCGAGTAGTTGTCGACGATGAAATCGAGGATGGCGTAGAGGATGTAGTCCTCGCCGCGCGCGAGCGCTCGCGGGCAGCTTTCGCAACGTTCGCGCACCGGCGTGTAGGATGTCGACGCGCCGTGGCGCACCGAGACCAGATAGCCTTCGCCAACGAAGATGTGCGTCTCGCCGAAGGCGATCCGGCCCTCGATCAGTTGCGCGGTTCGCGCCACGATGAACAGGGCCTCGCCATATTGCTCGATCTTCGGTCTCTGATGGGCGTGGTTGGCGTCCTCGATGGCAAGCTCGTGCAGGTCGAACTGCTTCTGCACCGCGCTGAGCAGCGCCATGTCGGGCTCGTGCAGCCCGATCCAGACCACGTGGCCGGGCTTCGCCCGCCAGCTCGAGGCCTCGCTGATGGCAATATTGGCGACGCGCCGGCCGTCGACATAGGCACCGGCGGCGATCACGCCCTCGGTGGACACCGGCTCGGAGAGGGATGCGGGCAGCGAGGGGACATTCATGGCTTTAATCCCGGGCGAATCGATCGGCCGATGGCGGGCTATGGCCTGTGCACAACGCTCGCGGCCGAGGCTAGCACTGGTAAAATCCCCGTCAAATGGATATGTCTGCTCACGATTTGGCAGCCGTGCCAGCCCCATTCAATCTTCGTTCGGAACCTCTGCCATGAAAGCCGCCATCCTCGTCTTTCCCGGAATCAACCGCGAGCGCGACATGGCGCGTGCCTTGAGGCTGATCTCGGGCAGCGAGCCCGCGATGGTGTGGCATGCCGAGACGTCGCTGCCTGATGGCACCGACCTCGTGGTGGTGCCCGGCGGGTTCTCCTATGGCGATTATCTGCGCTGCGGCGCGATTGCGGCGCGGGCGCCGGTGATGGACGCGGTGCGCGACTATGCGGCCAAGGGCGGCCTCGTGCTCGGCGTCTGCAACGGTTTTCAGATCCTCTGCGAGTCCGGCCTCTTGCCTGGCGTCCTGATGCGCAATGCGCGGCTGAAATTCATCTGCCACGACGTGCATCTGCGCGTGGAGCGCTCCGACACGCCATTCACGCGCGGCTACAATGCCGGGCAGGTGATCCGCGTGCCCATCGCGCATGGCGAGGGCAATTATGCGGCGGACGCGGAGACCATCAAGCGGCTCGAAGGCGAGGGTCGCGTCCTTTACCGCTATTGCTCGGCTGACGGCGCGATCGACGATATCAGCAACATCAACGGCGCCGCGCAATCCATCGCCGGCATCGTCAACGACAAGGGCAACGTGCTCGGCATGATGCCGCATCCGGAAAACCACGTCGAAGACATCATGGGCTGCACCGACGGTCGCGGCCTGTTCGCCGGCCTCACCGCGCATCTGGAAAAAGCCGCGTGATTGCGTTCGTGCTGAAGCGGCTGCCGGCCGCTGTCGCCGTCGTTGCGTTCGCGACGGCCGCGTTCGCACAGGATTTCCCCAAGCGTCCCGTCACCATGATCGTGCCGTTCGCGGCCGGCGGCACGTCCGACGTGATCGCGCGCACGGTTGCCGAGCAGATGGGCATCGCGCTCGGCCAGACCATCGTCATCGAGAACGTCGCCGGCGCCGGCGGATCGACCGCACTGGCGCGCGCCTCCCGCGCCGAGCCTGACGGCTACACCATTGCGATCGGCAATGCCGGCACCAACGCTGCGACCTATACGATCTATCCAAAGCTGCCGTTCACGCCGGACTCCTTCGTGCCGATCGCCATGGTGGCGAAGACGTTCGGCATCATCGCCGTGCGCAAGGATTTTCCGGCAAAGGACCTGAAAGAGTTCATCGCCTACGCCAAGGTCAATCCGGGCAAGATCAATCTCGGCCATGCCGGCGTCGGGTCCTCGAACTACCTGATCTGCAAGAGCTTCGTCACAGCCGCCGGGATCGACGCGACGCTGGTCGGCTATCGCGGCGCCGCCCCCGCGCTCACGGATGCGATCGGCGGCCAGATCGACGGCGTCTGCGATGCGGCAGCCTCCGTCTCGCAGTCGATCAACGAGAAGCTGGCGCGCGGGCTCGTGGTCGGCTCGACCGTGCGGCTCGCGACCCTGCCGGATCTGCCGACGTCGGCCGAAGCCGGCCTGCCCGAATTCGAGGCGCAGGGCTGGAACGGCCTGTTCGCGCCCAAGGGCACTCCGCCGGCGGTCATTGCCAAGCTGAATGCCGCCGCGCGTACGGCCGTGGAAACCGACGCGGTGAAGAAACGGTTCGCCGACCTCTCGACCGTTGTCCCCGATCCCGACGAGCACACGCCCGAGGTGCTGCAAAACCTCGTGACGCGCGACGTCGAGAAGTACCGCAAGATGCTGGCCGACGACGCCAAGTAATAGCGCGAGGCTCCTGACGGTTGGCATCATAGCCACCGAGAACGCTTACCCCGCAGCAGGAATGCGGGCGATCACCTTGATCTCGAAGTCGAACCCGGCAAGCCAATTCACTCCGACTGCCGTCCAGTTCGGATAGGGTGCCTCCCCGATCTCCGCAGCGCGAATTGCCATCACCTTCTCGATCTGCGTGGCCGGATCGGTATGGAACGTGGTGACGTCCACCACATCGTCCAGCGTGCATCCGGCCGCTGCGAGAACGGCACGCAGATTGGCAAACGCGCGTCGGACCTGGTCCTCAAACACCGGTTCGGGCGAGCCGTCCTCGCGACTTCCAACCTGCCCGGAGACGAAGAGCAGGTCGCCGGACCGGATCGCGGCCGAATAGCGGTGCGCTTCATAGAGGGCGTGGCGGCCGGCCGGGAAGATTGCGTCGCGCTTGGGCATGTCTGGATCCTTGATTGATGGATGGCGGTCGCAGCTGTGGTGGGCAGGGCCTGCCACTGGATTTCCACGAGCTGTTCATATACGTAGCGTATGTGGAATATGGATAACATACGGACCGTATGTCAATGGGGTCGGCAAATGGAGTTGGGAAGCATGGCGAAGGGCAAGCGCGCCGAGGCGATGGCGGAAAGTCGGGCCAAGCTCATCCGGGCCGCGCGCAGGGCGTTTGCCACACAAGGCTATGCAGCCGCGTCGATGGACGAGCTGACTGCTTCCGTCGGACTGACGCGGGGCGCGCTGTATCACAACTTCGAAGACAAGAAGGGGCTGCTCTGGGCCGTCGTTGAGCAGATCGACAGCGAAATGGCGGAACGGCTCCGCACGGCCCGCGAGCAAGCGCCGAGCTTGTGGCAAGGACTGCTTGCAGAGGGGACCGCCTATATCGAGATGGCGCTCGATCCTGAAATTCAGCGCGTCATGCTTCTGGATGGACCGGCCGTGCTCGGTGATCCATCCAAGTGGCCCGGCGAGAATGCCTGTCTTGAGATTACCATGCGAACCATTCGGTCGCTGATCGAACAGGGGATTGTGAAGCCCGTCGATGTCGAAGCGGCGGGACGCTTGCTGAACGGGGCTGCGCTGAGCGCAGCGCTGTGGGTCGCCGCAGCCGACGATCCGCCAGGCGTCCTGACCAAGGCCGTTGACGCCTTCCAAGCGTTGGCGAGCGGATTGTTGCGCAAGCCGCATTGAGTGCCTCGTGCCGAACGGCGGAAGCAGCGGGTCACCGCAGCTTCAACCGCTCCGTCGGCACCGTCATCGCGGCGACGCCCGCCATGACCAGCACCAGTCCCAGCGCCAGGTTCGAGGGCACGCTCTCGCCGAGCAGCAGCACGGAGAGGCCGACGCCAATCGGGATACGCAAATAGCCTTGTGCGTTCGTCGTCAGCGTGCCGAGCCGTCCCAGGCACATGTAGAACAGCATCAGCCCCAACGCGCTGGAGACTATGCCCATGACAATGGTGGCTGTGATCGCGGTCGGCGTCGGGTGCAGCGTCCAGGGCTGGTCGACGATCAGCGAAGGCGGCAGCAGCACGAGGCCGCCGAACAGCAGCGAGCCGGCTGCCACCACCATCGGATCGTATTCGGACAGCCGCAGGCCGAAGATCGTGGCGCAGGCGAACGAGATGGTGGCGAGCAGGATGGCGATCTCCGCCACGATCTCGCTGCCGAAGCCGCGCAGCGCATCCAGGCCCACGATGACGATGGTGCCGGCGAGGCCGAGGAGCGCGCCCAAGAGCTTCAACAGCGTTGCCGGCTCGTGACGCGTGATCAGGGAGGTGATCAGGAAGGCGAAGATCGGCGTGGTCGAGGCCAGCACCACCGTGTTCGACGCCGGCACATATTGCTGAGACCAGGTGATGATCAGGAACGGAAAGGTCGAGTTGATCAATTGCTGGGTGGCGAACAACTTCCACGCCTTGGCGTCGGTCGGGATCCTGACGCCGCGCATCCACAGGATCGCGAACAGGAAGGCGGCCGCGATCAGCGAGCGCGCCGAGATGAAGGTCACGGGCGGGATCGTATCCAGCGCGAGCTTCGCCAGCGGATAGGTTGAACTCCAGCAGCAGGCCAGCGCGAACAGCAGCGCATAGTCGCGCCAGTTGCGCGCGCCTGTGGCGGGCATGGACGGCAATTGCGAGACTGTGGCCCGCCCCGTCGGCGATGTGCTCTGCGGCACCTTGATGTTGCTCCCCGGCGCGACAGCGCTGGACACAAGTCTGGGCGAGGGGGCGCCAAAAGGGAAGGCGGCGAGCTATGCGTTTGGCTGCGGTGCCGGCTTCCGCTTCACCCGCTTGATCGTACCGGAGAAGGTGAAGAGAGGCCGCCCGCCCGATATCAGCTTGCCGCGCAGGAAGATCAGCGAGCCGCCGGCGCGGGAGACCTCGCCGACGCATTCGATCAACTCGCCTTCGCGCGCCGCGTCGAGGAAGTCGCAGGCGAAATTGGTGGTCACCGCCGGCCCATCCAGTTCGTGGGTGGCGATCGCGAACAGGCAATAGTCGGCAAACGCCATGAAGCAGCCGCCATGGACGTTTCCGGAGCCGTTGAGGTGCTTTTTCTCGACCCGGAACGCCGAGCGGACGCTGCCGTCGTCCTCGATCTTGTGCCAGAACGGGCCGATATGGCTCTCAAAACTGTCACGAATCCAGGTACGCCAGCCCTGGAATTCCCCATCGGTGGCGACGTGGAGGTCGGGGCGGCGAGGCGGGGGCGCTTTGGTCAATTCATGCAAGGAAATGGGCCTTCAATTGCGGGTCTTTTGTCCTTAAATCCGATCTGTCCGCGCTGTGCAATTCCTGTTCCCGCAGCCCCCGGCCGCAAAACGTGGGACAGCGGGAAAATGCGCCATAAAGGGCTTTTCCAAGCCGTCCGATGTTCCTAAGAACGGCCAACCGCCGTCGAAAGCCCAAATTCCATGAAGAACGAACCCAAGATCACCCCCGAGCTGATTGCCGCCCACGGGCTCAAGCCCGACGAGTATGAGCGCATTCTCAAGCTGATCGGGCGGGAGCCGACCTTCACCGAGCTCGGCATCTTCTCGGCGATGTGGAACGAGCACTGCTCGTACAAATCCTCGCGCCTCCATCTGAAGGGCTTGCCGACCAAGGCGCCCTGGGTGATCCAGGGCCCGGGCGAGAATGCCGGCGTGATCGACATCGGCGACGGCCAGGCCGTGGTCTTCAAGATGGAGAGCCACAACCACCCGAGCTACATCGAGCCTTACCAGGGCGCGACCACCGGTGTCGGTGGCATCTTGCGCGACGTTTTCACCATGGGCGCGCGGCCGATCGCCTGCCTCAACGCGCTGAGCTTTGGCGCACCGGAGCATGCCAGGACGCGGCATCTCGTCTCCGGTGTCGTCGCTGGCGTCGGCGGCTACGGCAACTCGTTCGGCGTGCCGACGGTCGGCGGCCAGGTCCGTTTCCACACCCGCTATGACGGCAACATTCTCGTCAACGCGATGGCGGTCGGCCTCGCCGATACCGACAAGATCTTCTATGCCGCCGCCTCCGGCGTGAACATGCCGATCGTCTATCTCGGCTCCAAGACCGGCCGCGACGGCATCCACGGCGCCTCGATGGCCTCGGCCGAGTTCGACGACAAGTCCGAAGAGAAGCGTCCGACCGTGCAGGTCGGCGATCCCTTTGCCGAAAAGCTGCTGTTAGAGGCTTGTCTCGAGATCATGGAGAAGGGCTGCGTCATCGCGATCCAGGACATGGGCGCGGCGGGCCTGACCTGTTCGGCGGTGGAGATGGGCGCCAAGGGCGACCTCGGCGTCGATCTCGATCTCGACGCGGTGCCGACGCGCGAGCTCGGCATGAGCGCCTACGAGATGATGCTCTCGGAGAGCCAGGAGCGCATGCTCATGGTGCTCAAGCCCGAGAAGGAGAAAGAGGCCGAGGCGATCTTCAAGAAGTGGGGCCTCGATTTCGCCGTGGTCGGCTACACCACGCCGAGCAAGCGCTTCGTGGTCAAGCATGGCGGTGACGTCATGGCCGATTTGCCGATCAAGGAGCTCGGTGACGAGGCGCCGCTCTATGATCGCCCGCATGTCCCCTCCGCCGCGCTGCCGGTCGTGCATGCGCGCGAGGTGGCGGCGCCGATGGGTCTCGGTGCCGCGCTCGAAAAGCTGATCGGAACGCCCGATATGTGCAGCAAGCGCTGGGTCTGGGAGCAGTATGACCACGTCATTCTCGGCAACACCATGCAGCGTCCCGGCGGCGATGCCGCGGTTGTGCGCGTGCAGGACGGCCCGAAGGGCTTGGCGCTGACCGTCGACGTGACGCCGCGCTATTGCGAGGCCGATCCGTTTGAAGGCGGCAAGCAGGCGGTGGCGGAAGCCTGGCGCAACATCACCGCGGTTGGCGGCAAGCCGCTTGCGATCACCGACAATCTCAATTTCGGCAATCCTGAGCGGCCCGAGATCATGGGCCAGTTCGTCGGCTGCCTGAAGGGCATCTCGGAAGCGTGCCGCACGCTCGACTTCCCGGTCGTGTCCGGCAACGTCTCGCTCTACAACGAGACCAACGGCCGAGCGATCTTGCCGACGCCCTCGATCGGCGGCGTCGGCCTGCTCGATGATTTCACCAAGTCGGCGTCACTCGCCTTCAAGGCCGAAGGCGAGGCGATCCTCTTGATCGGCGAGACCCATGGCTGGCTCGGCCAGTCCGTTTACCTGCGCGACATCTGCGGTCGCGAGGAGGGCGCGCCGCCGCCGGTCGACCTCGCGGCTGAGAAGCGCAACGGCGACTGCGTGCGCGGCATGATCCATGCGGGCACCGCGACCGCCGTGCACGATCTCTCCGACGGTGGCCTGCTGATCGCGTTGGCCGAGATGGCGATGGCGAGCGGCATCGGCGCCAAACTGCTCGCGGCGCCGACCTCCTTGGTGCCTCAGGCCTATTGGTTCGGCGAGGACCAGGCGCGCTATCTCGTCACCGTGCCTGAAGCGGAAGCCGGCCGCGTGCTCGCCAAGATGCGCGGCTGCGAAGTGCCCTGCGTGCGGATCGGCACCACCGGCGGCGCTGCCGTCGCGATCGCGGGCGAAGCGCCTGTAACGATCGAGGCGCTGCGGACCTCGTTCGAGCGCTGGCTGCCGGAGTATATGGGCGGCAAGGCAGCCTGAGGGGCTGAACCGGTAGCCCGGATGAGCGAAGCGATATCCGGGTCTTTGTCGTGAGGTTTCCCGGATATCGCTACGCTCATCCGGGCTACGGGTATCGCGCCTCACAACACGTGCGAGGCCCCCGGAATCTTCCGTAAGGCCGCCGTCAGAACCCAGCTCAGGACCACCGTGAGCACGAAGCCGATCGTGGCTTTCACGATCGCCGGCAGGCTGTAGTCGAACAGCGCGTACTGGATCCACAACGCGATCGGGTAGTGCACCAGGAAGATGCCGTAGGCATCCGCTTGCATGCGGTCGAGCAGGTTCGGGCCCGGCGACTTCTGGTGTAGGAAGAACGCGAGAATCGCGAGCAGGATCGAACCTGAGAACAGCACGAAGAACGTGCCGTAGATCGCCTGGTACCAGTGCGGCTGCGGGTCGGGATTACCGAGGATCTCGCGCTTGATGTAGATCATGCCCCACATCAGGCAGTAGGGGATCAGCGTGGCGATCACCCACAGCCAGCGCTGTTTCGGCAACTGCCCGCCGGCGCTGAGAATGCCGCGATCGAAGTTCGCCGCTCCAACGCTGACGCCGATGAAGAAATAGGCGAAGTAGAGCAGGATGCGGCTCGCCTGCACTGAGAACGGCCCGAGCTCGAACCATTTGCTGCCGCCGAAATAGAGCAGCGCCGGCACGTAGGCGATTGCCGTGACGACGACGAGCAGCAGCCAGAATACGGCCGGCTGGTCGAATCCGCGCAGCGACACGCGGTTGCCCGGGTCGACCAGATGCGCGGAGACCCGGTAGAGCAGGCTCGCGGTCAGGTCGAATGCCAGCAGCACCCACACGAACCAGATCGGGCCGCTCGGCCACGGGCCAACCGTGATCGTCTTCCACCAGAAGGCCGTGAAGCTCAGCCCGGGATCGTGCCGCAGCGCGATCGCGTAATAGGCGAGCGGGATGACGGTGAACGCCGCGATCGCGAACGGCAGCCCGAGCCGCAACAGGCGGTCGCGGAGAAAAACTGACGGCGCCTTGCGCGCGATGCCGGGCCAGGTGAACAGTCCCGACAGGAAGAAGAACATTGCCATGAAGAAGCTGTCGGTGGCCAGCACGACCACGTCGAAACCGGCCCAGGACGCCGGATCGGTGTGCCCGAAATAGGTGTAGGGAATCACGGCGTGGTGCAGCAGCACCACCAGCGTCAGGAAGGTGCGGGCGCGATCGAGCGACAGATTGCGCGCCTTGGCCCTCGGCGCCGCGTGCGCCTCTGCCCCGATCGTCGCTGAATGTGACATCGTCATCGTGGCCGCCCCGGTCGCGCTGCTGTCCCGTCCGGACTTTGCCGCCGGGAACCGGATTCAGCAAGGGTCGTTTGGGACGCCCGCAGGTCTCTGAGACCGCCAGGAACCAGTTCCCTGCGACGAAGTTAGCGTTCGCCAAAAGGGCTTGAGGACCGCGGCAGGCGGTACAATTTCGGAGCTGGCAATGACGATCCTGAAATGGGCGCTGATCTTCTTACTTGTCTCGATCGTAGCCGGCGTGCTCGGCTTCACCGGCATCTCGGCCGCCTCCGCCGACATCGCCCGCTTCCTGTTCTACGTGTTCGTCGCGATCTTCCTGGTGCTGCTGATCCTGGGGCTGACGATATTCAGGGCGTAGCGGGGCGCGGCCCACGCACACAGTCGTCATGCCCGGGCTTGCCGTCTTCGCTGAAGCTTCGCCGGCCCAACATTATAGCCCGGCGAAGCCTCGGCGGAGCCGGGTCCCGGGCATCCACGTTGTTCTGTATCCGCGATTGCCCAAAAACGTGGATGGCCGGGACGAGCCCGGCCATGACGGAAGCAGTTACCCCAATTCCTCGATCTTCACCTTGTCCGGATAGAAGGCGAGATGGCCCGAAATCTCGGTCATCGCGGGGAAGGGCGCCTCATAGGTCCAGATCGCGTTGTCCAGTGTCTTGCCGTCCGCCTTGACGCTGTAATAGCTCGCATCCCCCTTGTAGGGGCAGTGGGTGACGCGGTCGGTGCGCTCCAGCAGCGCCATGTTGGCGTCCTGCCGCGGCACATATTGCACTGCCGGATATTTCGCCTCTTTCAGCGTCAGCGCTTTGGTGGTCTCGGCGATCACGATATCGCCGGCTGTGACGCGGACGCGCCGGGGATTTGGGGTGATGGTGATGGGGTGGTCGGGCCCTGGAAGCTTCATGATTTCACGCCTTTTTCGATCACTCTGCCGCGCGCGGCACTTTGTCGTGGCTTTATCCAGATCGGATCACCGATATAGTGCCGGAAGGCGTGACGTAGAAGGCCGTTCACGCTAAGTTTGGCCGCGCCGGAAGGTTGGCTTTGTAGAACCGGACCCCGGCAGCGATTCGACGACAAGACTGATTGCAGCCGAGACAGGAGCACGACCCGAATGCCAATGGACGCCCACGATATCGAGGCGATGATCAAGGCAGCGATCCCCGATGCCGAGGTGACCATCCGTGACCTCGCCGGGGACGGCGATCACTATGCCGCGACCGTGATCTCGGAGACCTTCCGCGGCAAGTCCCGCGTCCAGCAGCACCAGATCGTCTATCAGTCCCTCCGCGGCCAGATGGGCGGCGTGCTGCATGCGCTGGCGCTGCAAACCGGGGTGCCGGGCGCTTGATCTGATCGTGACGGGGTGATGACGATGGCTGCGGACAATCCGCGCGGCGCGATGTTTCGCGTCATCCTGCCAAACCAGCACAGCCGCGTCACCAATGCCGAGCTGTTCTTCGACCTGGTCTTCGTTTTCGCGATCACGCAGGTCTCGCACACACTCCTGCACCATTTCACGCCGCTCGGTGCGGTGCACGTCGCGGTGCTGTTTCTCGCGGTATGGTGGGTGTGGGTCTACACCGCCTGGGTCACCAACTGGCTCGATCCCGAGCTGACGCCGGTCCGGATCCTGCTCTTCCTGATGATGCTGGGCGGCCTCGTGCTGTCGACGACGATCCCGACCGCCTTCGAGGGGCGGGGCCTGTGGTTTGCGATCGCTTACGCAACGATGCAGGTCGGGCGCACCGCCTTCTGGATGATTGCCACGCCGCGGCATCGAACTGCGGTCCGGCACAATGCAATCCGCATCCTGACGTGGCTCTCGTTCTCCGCGATCTTCTGGATCCTCGGCGGCCTCGCCCATGACGAGGCGCGGCTATGGTTCTGGATCGTGGCGCTGACGATCGAATATGTCTCGCCGGCGGTGCGCTTCTGGGTCCCCAAGCTGGGCTTCTCGTCGGTCGAGGCCTGGGCGGTCGAAGGCGGCCACATGGCCGAGCGCTGCTCGCTGTTCGTCATCATCGCGCTTGGCGAGGCCGTTGTCGTCAACGGCGCGACGTTTGCCGAGCTTGACTGGACCGCGGACAACATTTCGGCCTTCGTCTCCGCGCTGGTCGGCAGCATCGCGATGTGGTGGGTCTATTTCCACAAGGGCGCCGAGGCCGGAGCCGAGCGCATCTCGAGATCCGCCGAATCCGGCCGCTTGGCGCGGCTCGCCTACACCTACCTGCATATGCCGATCGTCGCCGGCATCATCCTGACCGCGGTCTCCGACGAACTCGTGCTGAAGCATCCGGTGGGGCATTCAGATGTCAGGATCATCGTGAGCACGATCGGCGGGCCGCTGCTGTTCCTGGTCGGCACCATCCTGTTCAAGCACGCGATCCGCGGCTTCCTCCAGCTCTCGCACGGGATTGGCATCATCGCGCTCGCGGCACTGTGGTGGTTTGCCGCCGAACTGTCGCCGCTATGGCTGTCGGTCGCCGCGACGGTGATCATGATCGTTGTTGCGGTATGGGAGTCGGTTTCGCTGGGATCGACGCCGGAAGAAGCCGAGGAGCATTGAGCCGCCGCCATTGGCGCCGGAGCGCTTACTCCGCCACCTCCAGCGCGTGCACCGAGAACATCTTCGCCGCATCCGTCCAGCTCTCGCGCACCCGCCAACCCGCGCCTTGCGCCAGCGTCGCGAAGCGCTCGATGCTGTATTTGTAGCTGTTCTCGGTGTGGATGCTCTCGCCGGCGCGGAACGAAAAGCTGGTGCCGAGCAGGCGCACGGTCTGGCTCTTCTTGCTGATCAGGTGCATCTCGATGCGGTGCCGCTCGCGATTGTAGATCGCGCGATGGGTGAAGGCGGAAAGGTCGAAATTGCCGCCGAGCTCGCGGTTGATCCGCACCAGCACATTGAGATTGAAGCGAGCGGTGACGCCGGCGGCATCGTTATAGGCGTCGTGGAGCAGGCGCTCCTCCTTCTCGAGATCGGCGCCGATGATCATCTGCGCGCCGCGGCCCAGAATGGCGCGTGCGCTCTTCAGGAAGGCCTGCGCTTCATGCGGTTCGAAATTGCCGATGGTCGAGCCTGGGAAGAACCCGACCTTGGGCATGGTCGCCACCGCCTTGGGCAGCTCGAACGGCGTGGTGAAGTCGGCCGCCACCGGGTAGATGCCGAGTGACGGAAAATCCCGCTTCAGTCCGTTTGCCTGCGCCGTCAGGAAGTCGCCGGAGATGTCGACGGGCACATAGGCCGCGAACTTGCAGTGGTTGAGCAGCAGGCGGACCTTTGTGGTCGCGCCTGCGCCGAATTCGACGAGGGCCGCGTGCTCCGGAATGATTTTCGCGATCTCGCTGCCGCGCTCCTTCAGGATCGCTAGCTCCGTGCGCGTCGGGTAATATTCCGGCAGCCGCGTGATGGCCTCGAACAATTCAGATCCGGCCGCATCGTAGAAATATTTCGGCGACAGCTTTTTAGGCTGCTGCGACAGGTCCTCGATGGCCTCGCGGGCAAAGGCGGTGGTCTGTTCGTCGGGAAGATGGGCTTCGGCCAAGGCGCTAGCGTGCACATTCATGATACTCTCCTGAACGCGCTGTCCGGCGCGCATTTGTCGTCGGATGAGAATTTTACTCGTAGTCGGCGAGCCGCAGTCCCGTGAATTGCCAGCGGTGGTGCGGATAGAAGAAGTTGCGATAGGTGATACGGCTGTGCCCCTCCGGAGTTGCAAGCGAAGAGCCGCGCAGCACCAGCTGGTTGACCATGAACTTGCCGTTGTATTCGCCGAGCGCGCCTTCGATCGCGCGATAGCCGGGATAGGGCGAGTAGGACGATCGCGTCCACTGCCAGACGATGCCGAAGGCATCGTTGAGCTGGCCCGAGCGGGCCGCGACCTCCCATTCCATCTCGGTCGGCAGATGTTTTCCGGCCCAGCGCGCAAAGGCGTCAGCCTCGTAATAGCTGACGTGGCAGACGGGCGCGTCGGGATCGACCGGCTTGAGGCCGGCCGGCGTCATCACATGCCATTGGCCGTCGATCTCGCGCCAATGACCGGGGCAGTCCCAGCCCTCGTTGTTCACGGCCGCAAAACCGTCCATCAGCCACAGCGTTGCGGTCCGGTAGCCCCCGTCACGCATGAAGGCGAGCCATTCGCGATTGGTGACGAGATTGCGTGCGAGCTTGACCGGGCCGACGAGGGCGCGGTGTGCCGGCTTCTCGTTGTCGAAATGAAAACTATCATCGACGTGACCGACGGTGTGGATGCCTTCGTTCAGCGTCAGCCAATCCTCGCTGGCCGGCGTCGCGGCCGGGAAGCGCCAGTCCGGATCATAGGCCGGCGGGATCGGGTTCTGCGCGAAGGCGTGCAGGATGTCGGTGAACATCAATTCCTGATGCTGCTGCTCGTGATTGAGGCCGACCTCGACCAGCGGCGCGATCTCGCGAAGCTTGTCCTCGCCGGCGTCGCGGAAGAATTTCACGACGGCAGCGTCGACATGTTTTCGATAAGCGCCGACCTGATCGGCGCTCGGACGGGTGATGTCGCCGCGGTGATTGCGGGAATGGCGCGGACCGGCGCTGACGTAATAGGAATTGAACAGGAAGGCGAAGTCAGGGTGAAAGGGCCGGTAGCCCGCACAGTGCTCGCCGAGCACGAACTGCTCCCAGAACCACGTGGTGTGCGCTCTGTGCCATTTCGTCGGGCTCGCATCCGGCATGGACTGGATCTGCTGGTCCTCCGGCGACAGTGGCGCGGCCCGGCGCTCCGTCTCGTCGCGAACGGCGAGAAACGCGTCTTCCAGCCTCTGGGCAAGGCCGCCCAAATCGACCGACAGTGACGGAGCGGGGGCCGGAGCGGAGGCTTGTTTCGTCACGTTTTTCTCCAGACAGGACAAGAGAACGTTGTTGGTGTGGACGGGTTCCAAAACGCCGGGTTCGTCCTAGATAGGGGCTCCGTGACGGTATGAAAGTCCTCCCTGACGATGATATTCGTGGCATCATGCAATGGGCCGGTGCAGCCGAGAGCGGTCCACAAGAGGCAGCTCGCCGCCATTTTACTTTGGATGCACAACGGTTTGGGCTACATATATACCCAGGTATCGGGTTAGATCGGCGGAGCCAGCCCGAAGCAATTGGAGTGGGCTCCGCCCCATAAGGACACGGATATGAGCATCGAGGAATTCATCGCCAACGAAGTGAAGTCGAACGACGTGGTTCTGTTCATGAAGGGCACACCGCAATTTCCGCAGTGCGGGTTCTCCGGCCAGGTCGTCCAGATCCTCGACCACATCGGCGTCGGCTATAAGGGCCTCAACGTTCTCGAATCCGCCGAACTGCGCAACGGCATCAAGGACTATTCGAACTGGCCGACCATTCCGCAGCTCTATGTGAAGGGCGAGTTCGTCGGCGGCTGCGACATTGTCCGCGAGATGTTCCAAGCCGGTGAATTGCAGCAGCTCTTCTCCGAAAAGGGCGTCGCTGTCGCGGCCTGATACGTGACCCAGCTGACGCGCCGGATCGGCGGCGCGGAGCTCAAGGTCATCGTTGCTGACATCACCACGCTGAGCGTTGACGCCATCGTCAACGCGGCCAACACGTCGCTCCTGGGTGGGGGCGGCGTGGATGGCGCGATCCATCGGGCGGCCGGGCCCGAGCTTCTAGCCGCGTGCCGGAAGCTCGGAGGATGCCCGACCGGCGATGCCAAGATCACGAAGGGCTACCTTCTCCCTGCGCGTCATGTCATCCATGCAGTCGGTCCGGTCTGGCACGGCGGCACTCGCGGTGAGGCAGAGGCGCTGGGCTCCTGTTATCGCCGTGCGCTTGAGCTCTGCGGGGCCAATCAGCTGACCTCCGTGGCGTTCTCCGCGATTTCGACCGGGGTTTACGGCTTTCCAGCCGACCAGGCCGCGAAGATTGCGGTCCATGCGACCATTGAGGCCCTGCCGGCCGCGCCGTTGGTCGTCGACGTCATATTTTGCTGTTTCTCGGAAAAGAGCGCGGCTCTGCACGCGGACGCTTTGGCGCGGTACGGCGGCCCTTGTGCCTGATGACGTGGTCGGTACACTCCGCCGGGCCATGTTCCGGGGAGGGGATATGATTTCACAGTCTGGACTGCGCGCGCTTGTCTGCGCTGCGCTTGTATCGTTAGGTACGATGTCGTTCGCGCGGGCGGAGGGCACCTACGAGATTCCGGCCGGCGCGCATTTCAATCCGGACAAGCTCGCGAGGATCACCGAGTTCTTCAAGAACGAGGTCGCGACCGGCAAGATCGCAGGGGCAAACGTCCTCATCAAGCAACATGGCAAGCCCGTCTACCACGAAGTCTTCGGCGTGCAGGACGCCGTCAGCAAGGCGCCGATCACCGACAAGACGATCTTCCGCCTGTTCTCGATGAGCAAGGCGATCACTTCCGTCGTTGCAGTGAAGTTGATCGAGGAAGGTACGATCAAGCTCGACGATCCCGTCTCGAAATACATTCCCTCCTTCGCCAATGTGAAAGTCGGCGTCGAGAAGAAGGCCGAGGACGGCACCAAGTCGCTCGAGCTCGTGCCGCCCAACCGGCCGATGACGGTGCACGATTTGATGACGCACACCTCGGGCGTCACCTACGGCTTCTATGGCGACAGCCTGGTCCGCAAGGCCTATCGCGACGCCAACATCTATGCCGGCGATTTCGACCTCGCGGAGTTCGCCGAGCGCATCGCAAAACTGCCGCTGCACAACCAGCCGGGCGCGCTGTGGCAATACGGCCATTCCACCGACATCCTGGCGCGGGTCATGGAAGTCGCGGCCGGCAAGCCGCTCATCGAGATCGAACGGGAGAAGCTGCTCGACCCGCTCGGCATGGTCGACACCGGCTTCTTCGTCACCGATCCCGAGAAGCAGAAGCTGCTGGCGCAGCCGGTCCCGAACGACAGCGATTTCCGGGTCGGGCGGATCAACGATCCGACGGTCGTCAAGAAGATCCAGTTCGCCAGCGGCGGTATGGTCACGACCATGGCCGATTATGAGCGCTTTACGCAGATGCTGCTCCAGGGCGGCAATCTCGACGGCAAGACGATTCTCAAGCCCGAGACGTTCAAGCTGATGGTGACTGACCAGATCGGCCCCAAGTCGGGCGTCGATCGCGATTATTTTTATTTCCCCGGCGACGGTTTTGGTTTCGGTCTCGGACTTGCGGTGCGCACCGACCCCGGCAACGCAAAACCGCCGCCGCCCGGCGATCTCGGCGAATTGAAATGGGATGGCGCCTCCGGCTGCTATTTCGTGGTCGACCCCAAGCAGGACATGTTCTTCGTGCTGCTGGAGCAGACCCCGACCGAGCGCCAGCGCGTGCAGCGAACATTGAAGCAGCTGGTTTATGAAGCGATGGAGAATTGACATGTTCGGGCGCCGCGCATTGATCGCGGCGCTCGTCCTTCTCGCCGGCGGCATCGTTGCGAAGGCAGGTTCCGAGAGAACTGCGGTCCACACGCTCTCGCCCGCGGGGCTGGCGAAGGTTTCCGACTACATCCGCAACGAGGTGGCCACCGGCAAGATCCCCGGAGCCATCCTGCTGCTTCAGCAGCACGGCAAGCCGGTCTATTATCAGAATTTCGGCGTCCGCGACGTCGCGACCGAACTCTCGATGAGCGCGGACACGATCTTCCGCCTCTACTCGATGTCGAAGCCGGTTACCTCAGTCATGGCGATGATGCTGGTCGAGGAGGGCAAGCTGTCGCTCGACGATCCCGTCTCGAAATACATTCCGGCCTTCGCCGGCATGAAGGTCGGCATCGAGAAGAAGGCCGAGGACGGCAAAGTCGCCCTGGTGCTGGAGCCGCTGGAGCGACCCATCACGATCAAGGATCTGCTGCGCCACACCTCGGGGCTGCCTTACGGCTATTACGGCGGCGGCATGGTGCGCGAGCTCTATGCGAACGCCAATCTCTTCAACAGCGATCTGACCAACGCCGAATTCGCCGCCAAGATCGCCACGCTGCCGCTTGTCGAGCAGCCCGGCACGGTGTGGGATTACGGCTATTCCACCGACGTGCTCGGCCGCGTCGTCGAAATCATTGCGGGAAAGACGCTGCTGCAGTTCGAGAAGGAGCGGCTGCTCGATCCGCTCGGCATGACCGAGACGGCTTTCTTCGTCGCCGATCCCGCCAAATTCCCGCGCATCGCCGAGCCGATGCCGGAGGATCGCAACATCAATCCGACGACGCAGGTCCGCGACATCAGGCGGCCTGCGACCTGGGAATCGGGCGGCGGCGGCATGGTCGGTACGATCGGCGACTACGCCCGCTTCGCCCAGATGCTGCTGAATGGCGGCACCTATGACGGCCGACGCTATCTCAAACCGGAGACCATTGCGCTGATGGCGTCGGATCATATCGGTTCGGAGACGAAGATCGCGCGCGACCAGAACTATTATCCGGGCGGGTCTTCCGGCTTCGGCCTCGGCTTCGCCGTGCGCACCTCGGTGCCTCCTGGAACAACGTGGCCGCTTGGCGAATATCGCTGGGACGGCGTCGGCGGCACGTTCTTCTTCATCGATCCCGAGGACGATCTGTTCGGGATCTTCATGGTGCAGACCCCGACGCAGCGCGGCCGGATTCAACTGGCGCTGAAGACGCTGATCTACCAGGCGATGGGGCGGTGATTACGCTCCGCGCACGATCTCGCGGATATATCCGATCGTCTCCTCGACCTGGCTCGCATTGACGTCGAGATGCGTGCAGGCGCGGATGCGGCCATCCATCATCGCAAGCGTCACGCCGCGCTGGCGCAGCGCCGCGACCATCCTGTCGCCGGGAATGCCGGTACCATCGGGCTTGAAGAACACCAGGTTGGTTTCGGGCTCCTGCACCTCGATGCCTGCGATCTGCGACAGTCCGCGGGCGAGCGCGCGCGCGTTGGCGTGATCGTCGGCGAGCCGATCGACATGATGGTCGAGCGCGTAGATGCAAGCCGCCGCGCAGATTCCGGCCTGTCGCATCGAGCCGCCGAGGCGCTGCTTCCACTGCCAGACCGCATCGATGAAGGCGCGCGAGCCCGCGAGCACGCCTCCGATCGGCGCGCCCAAGCCCTTCGAAAAGTCGATCCAGGCCGAATCCCACCCCGCGGTCATGTCGCGCGGAGAGATGCCGCTCGCAACTGTGGCATTGAGCAGGCGCGCGCCGTCCATGTGGGTGACGAGGCCATGTTGTTTCGCGATCGCGACGATCTCGTCGAGCGCGGCCTTCTTCCAGACCGTACCGCCGCCGATATTGGCGGTCTGCTCGACGCTGACCACCGTCTGCGGCGGCTGGTAGCGGGTACGCGGATGCAGCGCTCTGCGAAAGGTCTCCGGCGTGAACTGGCCGTCGGGTCCCTTCAGCTGCGTGACCTGAAAGCCGCCGATCGCGGCATGCGCGCCGCCTTCGCGCGCGATGATGTGGGCGCTCTCATGGGCGAGGATCTCGTCGCCGGGGCGGCAATGCACCAGCGTCGCGGTGACGTTGCACATCGTGCCTGACGGCATGTACACCGCGGCTTCCTTGCCGAGCAGCTCGGCCACGCGCTCGCACAGGGCGTTCACGGTCGGATCGTCGCCGACCTGCTCGTCGCCGACCTCCGCCCGCGCCATCGCCTCGCGCATCGCAGGTGTCGGCTTTGTCTGCGTGTCCGAGAGCAGATTGATGCGCACCGGCGGCGCCTTGGGATCGATCGGGGGAGGGGTATAGAGCATGCGACGCCTCCTGAAGGTAAACGGCCACTGAAGTGTGGCTCTTTAAGCAAAAAAGGCCCCGGCGAACCGGGGCCTTTCGATATTCAGATCTTAGCGCGAATAGAATTCGACGACCAGATGCGGCTCCATCTGCACCGGGAACGGCACGTCGGAGAGGTGCGGGATGCGAATGTATTTCGCGGTCATCTTGCCATGGTCGACTTCGAGATAGTCGGGGGTGTCACGCTCGGAGAGCTGGCTGGCTTCGAGGACGTGGGCGAGCTGCTTGGAGGCTTCCTTGACCTCGATCACGTCGCCGAGCTTGACCAGATAGCTCGAGATGTTGACCTTGCGGCCGTTCACCTTGACGTGGCCGTGGTTGATGAACTGGCGCGCGGCGAAGATCGTCGAGACGAACTTGGCGCGGTACACAACCGCGTCGAGACGGCGCTCGAGCAAGCCGATCAGGTTCTCGCCGGTGTCACCCTTGAGGCGGCTGGCCTCGACGTAGATGCTGTGGAACTGACGCTCGGAGATGTTGGCGTAATAGCCCTTCAGCTTCTGCTTGGCGCGGAGCTGCACGCCGAAGTCGGAGAGCTTGCCCTTGCGGCGTTGGCCGTGCTGGCCGGGGCCGTATTCGCGGCGGTTCACGGGGCTCTTCGGGCGGCCCCAGATGTTCTGGCCCATACGGCGATCGAGCTTGTACTTCGCCTCACTGCGCTTAGTCATCGCGTCCTCTTCAGGTACTTGGTTTGAGGAAACGCGCCCTCCTGTGTGACGGGCTAGCCCGGCACTGACAGGTCCGATCCCAAAGCTTAAGGGACAGGACCACGGGTCGCGAAACGCTTCGCGGGCCGAAATCGGCCCGCGAGCAAGCGGCTTTTAGGGGGATTTGGGGCTCGCTGTCAATGCGAATGGCCCGGAATCACGTTCCGACTGCCCGGATCGACTTCGACCCGGCCGCACGCAATTCGGCAGCGATTTCAGTGTTCAGGACCTGTTCCAGCCGGGTCAGGACGCGGGCGATCGGGGCGGCGTCGGTGACCCGATGATCCCAGCGGATCACGACATGGATGGTCTGGTCAGGCCCGACCACCCCATAGCTGACGATGAAGGGGCCGGGCGTGATCGGGTGAAGCTCGCCACCGCCATAGGCGGCCACCGAGCTCACCGCGAAGCTGCCGAACCAGTTGCCGCGCTGCCGGCCGAAATTCAGCCCGATCGCCCAAGACAGCCGCCGCAACGGCAGCGGCAGGCGGGTCGCCCGCATGATCTTGCGAAACATGGGAATTTCGTCGATCGGGGCGGTCTTTGCGTGCCGGATCTCGGCGTCGACCGCAGTCAGCGTCATGGCCTCGGGAGCCGCGATTCGCTGCGGGATCACGCATTCCTCGCCGCCCTCGACCCGGGCAATGGCCACCGACGCCACGCTCTTCGGCAGCTCGTAAAGCGACGGCCAGGGCCATTTGGCATAGACGGTACGCAGGACCGGCTCGTCCCTGGCGACGAGGGCAAAAGCCTTGACGAACATGGCCGCCCAGCCGGCTGGCGCCATCGCGCCCGCGCGGGCCTCCAGCAGGGGGCCGATATCGAGCGAACGGGAAAGCGACACGAAGGGCACGCCCATCGAGGCGTGCATGAGGTCGATAATCAGGCGACGCGGCAGCGAAATGGTCTTGGGCGTCCCGCGCATCGCTCTTTGGTTTCCCCTGATTAAAGTTTGTGCAGCGAGCGGGGTTCCCGCTCGCCGCCTGCTCTAGCACGAACCAACCCGCGTGGGGCCGGTCGGTTCGCCGCATCAGGGCGCCGGCGAGGCCAGCGGCTTGGTCTTGTCGACGACGTAAACTCCAAGCACTTTCATAGCCTTGTCGCCGTGGGCTTTGGCGTCATGCACGACGCCCGCCGGGATCTGGTAGGAATCGCCGGCTTTCAGCCTCTTTTCCGGCTGCCCGTCGATGAGGAGATTGAGTTCACCTTCGAGCACGTAGCCGGTCTCGATGCCCGGATGGGTATGGCGTCCGGCCGCGCCGCCCGCCGGGACCTCCGCGATGGCCGTGATGGTGTTGTAGCCATCCGGAAACTGGAGCGGGGTGCGCTTGATGCCGGGCTGCTGGGCGAAGGCGGCAACAGCGAGGCCGGTGAAGGCGAGAGCGAGCAAAGTCTTTTTGAGCATGGTTTTTCCTCCCTGGAACGGCTGAGCCTAGCAGCGCCGCGGTTCCCGGCAAGACTCAATGGCTAGCGCTTGATCCCCTCGAACGCTGCCATGATGCCGCGCTGGAATAGCGACCAGTCGAAGCCGAGCGCGATCGCGCGGTAGCCGCGGTCGACCAGGGCGTTGGCCTGGTCCGCGGTACGGGCCACACCGCCGATCGGCACACCGCTTCTGAGGATGCCGGCCTCGGCCCGCGCCACCAGCTCCAGCAATTCCGGATCGTCCATCTGGCCGCGCTTGTTGATGGAGGTGGCGAGATCGCCGGGGCCGATCACAGCTACATCGATGCCGGGCGTGGCCATGATCTCGTCGATGCGGTTGACGGCGTCGACGTGCTCGATCGTGATCATGCAGATCATCTCGTCGTCGGCGCTGGCCATGTAGTCCGGCATCGACTGGCCCCAGCGGAATGGCGCATGGAACGGACCCCAGAGCCGATCGCCGCGTGGAGGATAGCGCACGCTGCGCACCGCTTTCTCGGCCTCCGCGCTATTGGTGATCATCGGGAAATTGATGCCGAAGGCGCCGATGTCCATCGGTGCCTTCGCAAGCCATGGCTCGTTCGCCGCGATGCGCACCAGCGGCGTGCATGGGGTGCCGGTGGTGGCCGCGATCATCGCATGTGCTTCGGTCAGTCCAATCGGCCCGTGCTCGAGATCGACGATGATCCAGTCGAGAGAGCGCGCCATGATCTGCACGGTCTGCACGCTCGGGATCGTCGCGATCGCGCCGAAGGCAGGACGACCCTCGCGCCAGAGCTGGCGAAGACGGTTGAGCGGCGTGGTCGGGACGGACATGGGAAGAACCTGTAGGAAACGACGACGGCGGACCCTAGCAGCGGGGCGTCGAGGCGCAAGATCAGGCTGGAATGCGGCCGCCGAAGAACGGCGTCAGCATGGTCGAAAGGCCATGCACGCGGTTCGAGGTGAAGATCATTTCGGCGCCGGATTGCGCGATGCCAGCGGTGTGCGGGCCGAGCAGATCCGAGACGCGGCGGGCGATCGCGGGCGCCGGATCAATCCAGTCGACCGGCCAGGGGGCGAGCTTTTTCAGCCGGTCGAGCAGCAGCGGGTAATGCGTGCAGGCGAGCACCACGGTGTCGGTGCGTGCGCCTGCGTCCCCGGCATCGCCCACGAAACACGGGGCGAGCTCGGCGAGGATGGCGTCGTCGCTGACGGGAGAGCCGCTGAGCTCGGATTCAGCCAGCGCGGCCAACTCGGGCGAGCCGACCAGTGTCACCTCGCAACCCTGCGCGAAATCGCGGATCAGCGCCTTGGTGTATTCGCGCTTCACGGTGCCCCTGGTGCCGAGCACCGACACGCGCCGGCTCCTCGACTGCGCGCAGGCTGGCTTGATCGCCGGCACCGTGCCGACGAAGGGCAGGGAATAAGCGGCGCGCAGATGCGATAGGACCAGCGTGGACGCCGTGTTGCAGGCGATCACGACGAGGTCAGGATCGTGCATGCCGATCAATTCCCCCATGAGCGGCACCACGCGGGCGATGATCTCGTCCTCGCTGTGGTGGCCATACGGGAAGAAGGCGTCGTCCGCGACGTAGACGTAATGCGCGTCGGAGCGCGCAGCCACGACCTCACGCAGGACCGTGAGGCCGCCAAGGCCGGAATCGAACACCAGAATCGTCGGAGAATGGGTCACGTGAACACTCTAGCCCGCCATCGTTACCATTCGGTTTTTGGGGCGGTTTTGCGGCAAGGGCACTTAGGGCTATTTTGGAGCGATTCAATTTCGCGACGGCCACATGTTCCCGGTATCAGCTGCCGTACGGCGGTGCGGACAGGGACAGGCCCGCAAAACTCCGGAGCACCGACATGATCAGAAATACCAGTCACGGCTGGGGCAGCATTTCCCGATGGCTGCACTGGAGTCTGGCGCTGATCATCATCGGCATGATCGGCTTCGGGTGGTGGATGAACCACATCCCGGCGCGTCCCGACCGCTTCTTCTACCGCTCGATCCACGCCGATATCGGCTATGTGATCCTGCTGCTCACCGTGCTGCGCCTGGTGTGGCGCCTCGTCAACCCGACGCCGATCAGGCCGGCCGGGACCTCGCGCTGGCAGAAGGTCGCCGCCCATTTCAGCCACGGCGCGCTCTACCTCGCCGTCATCGTCGTCACCCTGCTCGGCTGGGCGCATTCCGGTGCGCACGCCCCTGATTATTCGGACTTCTTCGGCCTGTTTCACGTGCCGCAATTCACGGCTCCCGACCGCGCGGCGGCTGGCGTCTATGAAGACCGCCACATCCTCTTTGCCTATGTGCTGCTCGCCTTGATCGCGATTCACGTGATCGCCGCCCTGTGGCACCATTTCATCCGCCGCGACCGCATCGTGGCGCGGATGGTGACGGACGAGGCGGGGTAGGGCGGACATGGGAGGAAGCATCGCACCCGCGATTGCTTCGCGGCGCTCGCAATGACGGAGTAAGGTGTGGGGTCACGAACTATCCAATTGCGATCGCAGGAGGCCTCATGCTCACCGTCCATCATCTCGGCAAGTCGCAGTCCGAGCGTATCGTCTGGCTGTGCGAGGAGCTGGGGATTCCCTACGAGTTGAAGCGCTATGCGCGCGATCCCGTCACCATGCTGGCTCCGGCCGAGTACAAGGCGCTGCATCCGGCTGGCACGGCGCCGGCGATCACCGACGGCGAGTTGGTGCTCGCGGAATCCGGCGCCGTCGTCGACTACATCGTTGCAAAATATGGCAACGGCCGACTCGTGCTCGGTCCCACTGATCCCGCCTTCGCGCAGTTTCTGTATTGGGTTCATTTCGCCAATGGCAGCCTGCAACCCGGTATGGGACGGATGATGATCCTGAACCGGCTCGATCTCGCCAAGGACAATCCGACCCTGCTCGCGATGAAGGGGCGTCTCGATCAGGCCTACGATCTTCTCGACGCAAGGCTTCGCGAGGCCGAATATCTTGCGGGCAGCGCCTTCACGACCGCCGACATCATGACAGTTTTCTCGCTGACCACGATGCGCTACTTCCAGCCCTATGACCTCCAGCGCTCGCCGAACGTGGTCAAATATCTCGGCCGCATCAGTGCGCGGGCGGGCTATCGGCGTGCGATGGAGAAGGGCGACCCGGGCATGGCGCTGCTCTTGGACTGAGCGGCGAGGCGATCGCTCACGCGATCCTGTTCGTGGTGGCGGCCCTCTCTGTTGCCAGCTGCTTCTGCAGGCGCTCGATGTTTTGCAGCAGCCGCTGGCTGGTCAGCACCAGGAAGTAATAGCCGAACTGCGGGTCCTGGAAGTAGATCTCGAGCAGCCGGTCGTAGGTGATCGTCAGCACCTGGCCGTCCTCGATGCATTCGACCGTTCCGGTGCGCCGGTTGTCCGGCGTGAGGAAGCCGAGTTCGCCCATGAGCGTTCCGGGCAGGATCTCGATGTTGATCTCCTTGACCAGGAACTTGCCGGTGACGGTGAGGAACATCTCGTTAGCCGGATCGCGCAGCTTGAACAGCGTATCGCCGCGACGATATTTGCGTTCGGTCATGAACGGCTTGAGCCATTCGATCGACATGTCGCCTTCGGCTGCATGGCGCGCCTTCTTGACGAGCTTGAGCATCTGCCGCAGGCGCAAGGCGTTGATCGGTAGCAGCAGGAGATAGAGCAGGAAGGTCGACACGTTGGCGGAGAGCGCGCCGAAGACGGCGAAGAACGCGCAGCCGACCATGTTGGCGACGCGCAGCGGCACCATCGTTCGCATCAGGAGGGTGGCGACGAAGAAGCCGGCGCCGACCGCGGCGAACATATTGGCCAAAGTGATGTTCTGGACGAAGATCTCCAGCATCCGATTGAAGATCGAGTCATAGGTGACGTTGTTTGGATCGAGGCCCATCTGGACCAGGATCTTCGCGATCCTGAGGTTATCAGTCGCCGCCTCGAGAATGCGGTCGAGGATCGACGAAATGTCTGCGCTGCCGGACGGCATGGTACTATCCCCGCGTAAGGCCTTCAGTCCCGGTCGGTATTCTCGACACCTATAGCCGAAATCGAACGACGACCGCTTGAATGAAGTTTTGGGCCGCCGTGCCGCAAGAGGCAAATTTTAGCCTGATCGGGCGTTTCGGCAATTGCCTGTTTGGCGGTGCATATGGCCGTGGCGCGCCCGCGATTCGGGGGCCAGTGGGTACGAGCCTCGGCGTGGTCGACCTCGGCGGCCGACCGGGCGAGGGGGACCAGGCGTGGGCGTGGGGCGATCCCCCCGCCTTAGGGCTTGGCGGGCGGCACGACCTCCTGCTCGACCAAGCCGAGGTGCCCCGGCAGTGAACCAGCGCGCAGCAGCATGGCGACGCTGTTTGCTTCCTCCAGGGTGAAATTGCCGGAGATCTGGCCCGAGCCGCCGGTGATGGGCTCGCGGATGATGGGGGCGGAGATCACCTTGCCGTCGAGCACGATGGCGAAGGGCTTTGCGATATTCTCTTCGGTGATGTGGGCAAAGCGCCGCGTGCCGCGGCCGTTGAAGCGGAACGAGGCGATCGGCTCTTTCGTGGCGCTCGCAAACCCCGGGCCCGCATAGCTGATGTCGTCGCCGTCGAGCACGCTGTCCTTGGCGACCAGATAAAGGCTCTTGTCCTTGAAGCCGGGCAGGACTTCCGTGCCTGCCGGTGGCGTGCCGGATTGCGCCTGCTCCGGCGGCACCGAGAGGTCGATCAGGCGGAAGCCGACCTTGACCCTGCGGGCGAAGACCGCGGTGACGCGCTCGGGCTCCATCACACGGGCAGGAAGATGCGGATGCGGTCGGTCCCATCGGGCTGGACGCTGGCCAGCTGGACGCCGGCCTCCTTCAGACGCTGCTCGATCATGGCGATGGCATCTTCGACGAGTTCGTGCAACCGCGCGGCGGATGCCGCATTGGTCGGCGCGAGCCTGACCAGTCCGTCGCCGCCGTCGGTCACGGCGAGTGCATGCGACGGCAATCCTTCCGCGGCCGACGCGAGCTTGCGCGCGAGTTGCTCGCGGCCCTTGACGTCGGCAATCTTCAACTCGACGCCGCCGTCGCGGATCGCAAGACCGGAGAAGGCGATCTTGCCCTCGCGCAGGTTCTTGTAGACGTCGTCGCGCAAATCCGTGACTACGCTCTCGCGCAGGCCATCGGTGTCCACCTTGTAGACGATGCGTGACCCGCCGAGCTTCTCCATCTTGTCGCCGATGAAGGCCGAGATCTTGGCGCGCATCTTGTCGAGCTGGCCGTCCTCGGCGAGTGCCGCGCGGGGGAGGGCGATCACCGATGTCATGATCCCCGCTGTCACGGCGAGCGCGATGAACAGCCGGGTAGCGCAATCCCGCGGGGGCGTAGTCATGATCACCTCAGTCTTGCGCCAGGGCGCTGGCGAGGACGCCGGCATGTGAGTCCTATGCCAGTTCTTGGTCCCCGGATCGGGCGCGCAGGTTCAAAAGCCTCTCACCACAGCCCGATTACGGCGGCCGTTAGGTCATGGACGAACGCCAAATCATCCATCATTCTGCCCGTGCTCGGCCGGCCCATCGGTCGAGGCCACGCCAAACCAAAATGTCAAAAGACAGGGGGCGCGGACATGCATCTGAGGGAGGACGGAATTCCATGGCGGGCATCCACGCGCTCGATCGGCTCATCGGCAGCGACTATCCGGACCTGGCGACGGACGCCGAGGTTCGAGCCTTCGAGCAGGTCCCTTACGCCGATCGCGTCGCGGCCGAGAGCACTTACGACGCCGTCAGGCTGGGTGCGGTCCGCAACCCCGACGGGCCGGCGATCCAGTTCCTGCAAAATGCCGATCCCGCCGACACGCCGGTCGTGGTCACGTACCGCGACTTCATCGCGCGCGTCACGCAAGCGGCCAACATGTTTCACGCACTCGGCGTGGAGAAGGGCGACGTCGTCAGCTTCATGCTGCCGCTGGTGCCGGACGCCTTTGTAACGCTGTTCGGCGCGGAGGCCGCCGGCATCGCCAATCCCGTCAATCCGCTCCTGGAGCCGCACCAGATCGCGGAGATCCTCGAGGCCGCGAATACGAAGATCCTGGTGGCGCTCGGGCCGATGCCGGGCACCGACATCTGGCAGAAAGTCGAGCAGATCAGGCCGCAACTCAAGCAGCTCAAGGCGATCGTGCAGGTGTTCGGTGCTGGCGATCCGGCGAGAGGAATCTTTGCCTTCAACGACCTCATCAAGCCGCAGCCTTCGGACCGCCTTATCAGCGGACGCAAGATTCTCGGCAGCAACATCGCCGCCTATTTCCACACCGGCGGCACCACCGGCACGCCAAAGCTGGTGCGGCACACGCATGCCAACCAAGTCTATCAGGCCTGGGCGCTCAATCTGCTGCTGAAGTCGAAGCCGGGCGCCAACATGCTGTTCGGCATGCCGCTGTTTCACGTCGGGGGCTCCTTGACGCAGGTGCTGACGACGCTGTCGGCTGGCGGTTCGCTGGTCGTGCTGTCGCCGAGCGGATGGCGCAACCCGAATGCGGTGAAGAACATCTGGCAACTGGTCGAGCGCTTCAAGCCGGAGGCGCTGTCGAGCGTGCCGACGGTACTCGCCGCGACGCTCGCGGTACCGCCTGGCAATGCAGACATCTCCAGCCTGAAATATGCAGCCGGTGGCGGCTCCGCGATCCCGGTCGCGGTGGGGTCTGCGATCCAGGACAAGCTCAAGCTGCCGGTCGTCGAGGTCTACGGCATGACCGAGACCTCGAGCGTGCACACGCTGGCCTATCGGTCGCGGCCGATCCGGCTCGGTTCGGTCGGCCTTCCCATGCCTTACGCGCGGGTCCGCATCGTCCAGCTCGATGCCGAGGGCAAGCTGATCCGCGACTGCGCGCCGGACGAGATTGGCGTCGTCATCATGGCTGGCCCAGGCGTGTTCGGCGGCTATCTCAACGACGAGCACAACAAGGGTGCCTTCGTCGACGAGGTCTGGGTCAATTCCGGCGATCTTGGCCGGCTCGATGCCGACGGCTATCTCTGGATCACCGGCCGCGCCAAGGATCTCGTGATCCGCGGGGGCCACAACATCGATCCGGCGCCGATCGAGGAGATCATGTTCCGGCATGCCGCCGTCGGCTTTGCCGCCGTGGTCGGCCAACCCGACGCCTATGCCGGCGAGCTGCCGGTCGGTTACGTGCAGCTGAAGCCGGGCGCGACCGTCGAGCCGGGCGAGCTGGAGACATGGGTGCGCGAGCGTACGCCGGAGCGCGCCGCCGTTCCCGTACAGGTCATCTCGATCGATCCGATGCCGGTGACGGGCGTCGGCAAGGTGTTCAAGCCGCAGCTGCGCTGGGACGCAGCCCAGCGCGTGTTCACGAAGGTGCTGACGCCGCTCACTGAGCGCGGCATCGACTGCAAGGTCAGGGTCGGCGCCCACGGCAGCCACGGTTCGATCGCCACCGTGACGCTCGCGGGCCTGCCGGCGGATCAGCGCGAGGCGGTTGCGAGCGAGGTGCACGCACTGCTTGCACCGTTCGTGATGCGCCACGAGGTGGTGCAAATGTAACGGGCTCAACAGACGGCTTTGGCGTCAGCTCCAGAGCAGGGCGACGCTTCGCCGCATCATCCATACCCCGATAGAGCCCCTTATGTGACAAGTATCACATAGGAAGAATTGGTAATTGAGCCATGGTCCGAATAGTCTCGTGGAATTGCATCCGGGGGGACGCAAGTGATTCCGTTTCGGATATTTGTTTTGTTGATTTTGGCCATTGGCCTCGCCTGCGGACCAGCCCATGCGGACCGGCGGGTGGCGCTTGTCATCGGCAATTCCGCCTACAAGAGCGCGCCCAAGCTCGGCAATCCCGTCAACGATGCCACTCTGGTCGGCGGCATGTTCAAGAAGGCGGGCTTTGATTCCGTCGATGTCAGGCTGGATCTCAGCGCCAGCGAGATGCGGCGCATGTTGCGCGAGTTCGCCGGCAGGACCCGCGATGCCGATATGGCGGTGATCTATTACGCCGGCCACGGCATCGAGCTGGAAGGCACCAACTATCTCATTCCGATCGACGCGACGCTGGAGACGGATGGCGACGTACTCGACGAGACCATCCCGGTGGAGCGCGCGCTGTTCGCGGTCGAGCCGGCCAAGCAGCTTCGTCTGATCATCCTCGACGCCTGCCGCGACAATCCGTTTTCCAAGAGCATGAAGCGGACGCTGGCTTCGCGCGCGATCGGACGCGGGCTTGCGAAGGTCGAGCCGACCAGCCCCAACACCATGATCGCCTTCGCGGCAAAGGCCGGTTCGACTGCGTCCGATGGCGATTCGAGGAACAGCCCGTTCGCCACCGCGCTGGTCGAGCACTTGCCCAAGCCGGGCCTAGATTTGCGCAAGGCGTTCGGATTCGTGCGCGACGACGTGCTGAGGAGCACCGGGAACAAGCAGGAGCCCTTCGTGTATGGCTCGCTGGGCGGCGATGACGTGCCGTTGGTTGCTGCCAAGCCGGCTGCAACCGGTCCGCAGGCAAATCCGCAGGATTCGATTCGCAGGGATTACGAGCTCGCGCTGCAGCTTGCCACGCGCGACGGTTGGGAAGCCTTCCTGGCGCAATATCCCGAAGGCTTCTATGCCAATCTGGCCAAGGGCCAGATGAACAAGATCGCTGCTGAAGAAACGCGCGCGTCGGCCGAGCAAAAAGCGAACGCGGCCGAGCAGCAGAAGGCAAGGCTCATTGCCGAACGCGCCCAGAAGGCCGAGCAGGACAAGGCGGCCGCGGCTGCCAAGGCCGCCGAAGAGGCCCGGGTCGCGGCGGAGAAGCAGAAGCAGATCGAGCAGGCAAGGGCGGACGCGGCCGAGCACCAGCGCAAACTGGCTGAGGCTGCCGCGGCAAAAGCACAAGCCGAGAAGCAGGCAGCGGAGAAGGCCAGGGCCGAGCTTGCCGCCAAGCAGGCCGCCGAGAAGGCGGAGCAGGCGGTAAAACCGGCGGCCGATCGGCAGATGCCTGAGGTCGAGCAGAAAGTTGCAGCCCTTGCGCCGGCGCCGGCATCCACATTGTCGGTGGCTGATCTGACGAAATCACTCCAGAGCGAACTGCGCCGCGTCGGCTGCCTGTCCGTCACTGCGGACGGCGACTGGAATTCGGCCTCGCAGCGCTCGCTGATACTGTTCAACAAATACGCCGGTACCCAATTCGACGCCAAGCTTGCAAGCGTCGACGCGCTCGATGCGCTGAAAGCGAAGCCCGGACGCGTCTGCCCGCTCATTTGCAATTTCGGCTCCAAGGCCGACGGCGATCAATGCGTGAAGATTACCTGCCGCGCCGGCTATCGCGTCGGTGATGACAACGAGTGCGAAAAGATTCAGGAGAAGAAGCCGGTCGCCACGCGTGAGGATTCGCGGAGGCGGGATACGGACCGGAAGGCAAGCGAATCTTCGCCGTCCAGGCCTGAGGCGAGTGGACAGATTATTTGCAGCTCGACGGGATGTCGCCCGGTGCAAAAGGGATGTCGGCTTGTCAGCGGGACGATCCCCGGCAGGGTTAGTTCGAATACAGCCACAGGCGGCAACTTCGAGGTCTGCAATTAGGGTGTCACAGGCAATCGCCCGTAAAAGGCTCGGCGTTTCATGATCGTCTTGCGATCTCTTTCACTGTTGATTTTCGGTCTTTGGCTGGGGTGCGGATCGGCCCAGGCCGACAAGCGCGTTGCGCTCGTCATTGGCAATTCCGCTTACAAGAACGCACCGCGGCTTGCGAACCCGGTGAATGACGCCGGGCTCGTGGGCAGCATGTTCAGGAACGCAGGCTTCGATACGGTCGAGGTCAGGCTGGATCTCAACGCCAGCGAAATGCGGCGATCGTTGCGCGAGTTCGCGGCCAGGACGCGCGATGCCGACATGGCAGTCATCTACTATGCGGGCCATGGCATCGAGCTGGACGGCAGCAACTATCTCGTTCCGACCGATGCGATGCTGGAAACTGACGGTGACGTCCTCGACGAGACGGTCGCGCTGGATCGCGCGCTGTACGCGGTCGAACCGGCCAAACAACTCCGTCTCGTCATCCTCGATGCGTGCCGCGACAACCCATTCGCCAAGACGATGAAGCGCACCCTGGCCTCGCGCGCGATTGGTGGCGGACTTGCCAAGGTCGAGCCGACCAGTCCGAACACGATGATCGCCTTTGCGGCCAAGGCGGGATCGACGGCGTCGGATGGCGACTCCCGCAACAGCCCGTTCGCGGTCGCGCTGACCGATCATCTCCCGAAGCCCGGGCTCGACTTGCGCAAGGCATTCGGTTTTGTCCGTGACGACGTCTTGAAGAAGACCGGCAACAAGCAGGAGCCGTATGTCTATGGCTCCCTGGGCGGCAGCGACGTGCCGCTGGTGCCGCTGAGGCCAGTCGCCGCAGCAGGTCCGCAGGCGAACCCGCAGGACAGTGTGCGCAAGGACTACGAGCTGGCGCTTCAGGCCGGCCTGCGCGAAGCCTGGGAAGCATTCCTCCAGACCTATCCGGACGGCTTTTACGCCAACCTCGCTCGTGTGCAGTTGAAGAAGATTGCCGCCGAGGAGGATCGCACGGTGGCGACCGAGAAGGCGCGTCTGGCCGAACAGGAGAAGGCGAGGCTCGCGACCGAACGAGCCCAGAAGGCCGAGCAGGAGAAAGCCGCCGCAGCTGCCAAAGCCGCGGAAGAGGCGAGGATCGCGGCCGAGAAAGCCAAGCAGATCGAGCAGGCCAAGGCGGAGGCGGCCGAACGAGATCGCAAGGCGGCGGAAGCTGCCGCGGCCAAGTCGCTCGCGGAGAAGCGGGCGCTCGAGAAAGCGGCGACGGAGGCCGCAACGAAGCAGGCAGCGGACAAGCAGGCGGCTGATGCCGAAAGCAGGAAGGTCGCCGCGCTGTCGCCGCCGCCAAGCTCCCCGCCGCCCGGCGATCTCGCGAAATCCGTTCAGAGCGAGCTGCGCCGCGTCGGCTGTCTTTCGGCCGCCGCTGACGGCGATTGGAACGCCGCATCGCAACGCTCGCTGAGGCTGTTCAACAAATATGCCGGCACCCAACTCGACGCGAAGCTTGCAAGCGTCGACGCGCTCGATGCGCTGAAGGCGAAGCCAGGACGCGTCTGTCCGCTCGTATGCAATTTCGGCTTCAAGGCCGACGGCGATCAATGCGCGAAGATCGCCTGCCGCGCCGGCTATCACGTCGGCGATGACAATGAATGCGAGAAGGTGCCGGAGAAGAAGCCGGTGGTCACGCGCGAGGATTCGAAGAGGCGCGACCAGGACCGCAAGGAGGCGGAGTCCGCGGCTCCGAAGTCGCAGTCCTCTCGGCAGATGATCTGCAACAACGCCGGATGCAGGCCAGTCGCCAAGGGGTGTCACGTCGAGCGTTATACACCGCCCGGAGGCGCCGGCATGGGACAGATCGAGGTGTGCCACTAATGGCGCTGCATGACCTCCGGACTTCCGCCATCGGGCTCAGAGTTCTTGCTTGTCTTGTTCTTGCAAGCTGGCTCGGCTGCACCGCCGCTCAGGCCGAGAAGCGCGTTGCGCTCGTGATCGGCAATTCCGCCTACAAGAGCGCGCCCAAGCTCGGCAATCCCGTGAACGACGCGATCCTGATGGGCGGCATGTTCAGGAAAGCCGGCTTCGACACCGTCGACGTCAGGCAGGATCTGAACGCGCCCGAAATGCGCAAGGCGCTGCGCGAGTTCGGCGCGCGGACGCGAGACGCCGATGTCGCGATCGTCTACTATGCGGGGCATGGTCTCGAGGTGGACGGCACCAACTATTTGATCCCGATCGATGCCGCGCTCGAGACCGACACCGACGTCTACGATGAGGCGTTGCCGATCGACCGCGTGCTGGTGAGCATCGAGCCGGCCAAACAGCTTCGGCTCGTCATTCTCGATGCCTGCCGTGATAATCCCTTTTCCAAGACGATGAAGCGCACGGTGGCTTCGCGCGCAATCGGCCGCGGGCTTGCGAAGGTCGAGCCGGCCAGTCCCAACACGATGATTGCGTTTGCGGCGAAGGCGGGCTCGACGGCATCCGATGGCGACTCCCGAAACAGCCCGTTTGCGACGGCGCTTGTGGAGCACCTCCCAAAGCCGGGCCTGGACCTGCGCAAGGCGTTCGGCTTCGTGCGCGATGACGTGTTGAGGAGCACCGGCAACAAGCAAGAGCCCTTCGTGTATGGCTCGCTGGGCGGTGGTGACGTGCCGCTGGTTCCTGCCAATCCGATCGCAACTAGTCCGCAGGCAAATCCGCAGTCTGAACTCCGGCGGGACTATGAACTTGCGCTCCAGCTTGGCACGCGGGACGGTTGGGAAGCGTTTCTGGCGCAGTATCCCGAGGGGTTCTATGCAAATCTCGCCAAGGGCCAGTTGAACAAGATCGGCGCCGAGGAGACGCGCGCGTCGGCAGAGCAAAAAGCCAATGCGGCCGAGCAGCAGAAGGCAAGGCTCATTGCCGAACGCGCTCAGAAGGCCGAGCAGGACAAGGCGGCTGCGGCGGTCAAAGCTGCCGAAGAGGCCCGGATCGCAGCGGAGAAGCAGAAGCAGATCGAGCAGGCAAGAGCGGATGCGGCGGAGCAGCAGCGCAAGCTGGCCGAGGCTGCCGCGGCGAAAGCGCAGGCCGAGAAGCAGGCTGCGGAGAAGGCCAAGGCCGAGCTTGCCGCCAGGCAGGCTGCGGAGAAGGCGGCCCAGGCCGCAAGGCAGCCGGACGCTCGGCAGATTCCTGAAGGCGATACTCAGAAGGTCGCCGCCCTTTCGCCGCCGCCCACATCCACCTTGTCGGCGGCTGATCTGACAAAATCCGTGCAGAGCGAACTGCGTCGCGTCGGCTGCCTGTCGGCCACCGCCGACGGCGACTGGAGCGCAGCAACGCAGCGCTCGCTGATAATGTTCAACAAATATGCCGGCACTCAATTCGACGCGAAGCTTGCGAGCGTCGACGCGCTCGATGCGCTGAAGGCGAAGCCGGGACGCGTCTGCCCGCTGGTCTGCAATTTCGGCTTGAAGGCCGAGGGCGATCAATGCACGAAGATCACCTGTCGCCCCGGCTATCGCGTCGGTGACGACAACGAATGCGAGAAGAATCAGGAGAAAAAGCCCGTCGCGACGCGGGAAGATTCCGCAAGACGCGGCGCTGAGCGGATGAAGGTTGAGTCATCGCCGGCCGCGCCACAGGCTAAATCGTCGGGCCAAATAGTCTGCAACAACGGCGGCTGCAGACCGCTGCGGCCGGGATGCAGGCTGGGACGCTCCCCTAGTGTCGCCATGAACGGCGCTGGATTGTCGGAAATCTGCGATTAATCGGGCGGGTGCCAACCCGCTAGCAGGGGGTTGCGAAGCGTAACCTGCCTCTTCTGTTTCCATAGACATAGATGGCGGTGAGTTACGCCTTCGGCTAACCCACCTACGAATCCGGCTACCCCGCCGGCATCCGCGTCTCCACCAACCGCGCCCAGAACGATGCGCCGTGGCCCAAAATGTTGTCGTTGAAGACGTAGGCCGGGTGGTGGCACTCGTTGCCGTCGCCCATGCCGACCAGGATCATCGCGCCGGGGCGTGCTTCCAGCATGAAGGAGAAGTCTTCGGCGCCCATCATCGGAATGAACTTGTCGTTGACGCGCTCGGCGCCGACGATATCGCGGGCGACGTCGGCGGCAAGGCCGGCCTCGCGCGCATGGTTCATCGTCACTGGATACATCCGCGTGTATTTGGTCTCCGCCGAACCGCCATAGGCGCGCGCGACGCTCTCGGCGACTTCGCCGATGCGGCGCTCGACGAGATCGCGCACTTCAGGGTCGAGCGTGCGCACGGTGCCGCCGAGCTCGGCGACCTCCGGGATGATGTTGAAGGCCGTGCCGGAGTGGAATTGCGTGATCGAGATGACGGCTGATTTGAGCGGGTCGACGTTGCGGGACACGATCGACTGCAGCGCATTGACGATCTGCGAGCCGATCAGCACGCTGTCGACGGATTTGTGCGGACCCGCGCCGGCGTGGCCGCCCTTGCCGTGGACCGTGATCTGGATGTTGTCGGAGGAGGCGAGCATCGCGCCGGGCGTAGTCGCGAAATGGCCTTCGGGCAGGCCCGGCATGTTGTGCATGCCATAGACCTCCTGGATGTTCCAGCGCGTCATCAGCCCGTCCTCGACCATCGCCTTGCCGCCGCCGCCGCCTTCTTCCGCAGGCTGGAAGATCACCACGGCCGTGCCGTCGAAATTGCGCGTCTCGGCAAGATATTTGGCGGCGCCGAGCAGCATGGCGGTGTGGCCGTCATGGCCGCAGGCGTGCATCTTGCCGGGGACCTTGGAGGCGTAGGCGACGCCCGACGTCTCCATGATCGGCAGCGCGTCCATGTCGGCGCGCAGGCCAATGGTCTTGCCCGAGGCGGGTTTGCGGCCGCGGATCACGCCGACGACGCCGGTGCGGCCGATGCCCGTCACCACCTCGTCGCAGCCGAACTCGCGCAAGCGGTCGGCGACGATGCCGGCGGTGCGGTGGACGTCGTATTGCAGCTCCGGATTCTCGTGGAAGTCATGGCGCCAAGCGGACATTTCGTCGGAGAGGGCGGCAATGCGATTGACGATGGGCATGGAGGCTCCGTCTCTGTTGTTGTTGCCGGATGAGCGAAGAGACATCCGGGATCTTTGTGAGAGAAGTCCCGGGTATCGCTGCGCTCACCCGGGCTACGAATGACGCTCAGCTTTCGCCAAACACGCGCTTGAAGATCGTGTCGACGTGCTTGAAGTGATAGGCGAGGTCGAACTGCTCGTCGATTTCGGCGTCGGTGAGATACTTCTTCACTTCAGCGTCCTTCTTCAGAAGCTGGAGGAAGTCACCTTCGCCGCGCCAGACCGGCATGGCGTTGCGCTGCACGAGCTTGTAGGCGTCCTCGCGGCTTGCGCCCTTCTGCGTCAGCGCCAGCAGAACACGCTGCGAATGCACGAGGCCGCCGAGGCGGTCGAGGTTCTTCTGCATGTTGGCGGGGTACACCAGCAGCTTGTCGATCAGGCCGGCGAGGCGGACCAGCGCGAAGTCCAGCGTCACGGTCGCGTCGGGGCCCATCATGCGCTCGGCAGAGGAGTGCGAGATGTCGCGCTCGTGCCAGAGCACGACGTTCTCCAGCGCCGGCGTCACATAGGCGCGCACCATGCGCGACAGTCCGGTGAGGTTTTCCGAGAGCACCGGATTGCGCTTGTGCGGCATCGCGGACGAACCCTTCTGCCCTTCGGAGAAGAACTCCTCGGCTTCCAGCACTTCGGTGCGCTGCATGTGGCGGATCTCCACCGCGAAACGCTCGACCGAGGAAGCGATCACGCCGAGCGTCGAGAAATACATCGCGTGGCGGTCGCGGGGGATGACCTGCGTCGAGATCGGCTCGGGGACGAGGCCCATGGCTTTCGCAACATGCTGTTCGACGCGCGGATCGATCTGGGCAAACGTGCCGACCGCGCCGGAGATGGCGCAGGTGGCGACTTCCTTGCGCGCCGCGATCAGGCGCTCCTTGGCGCGCGAGAATTCCGCATAGGCGTAGGCGAGCTTGAGGCCGAAGGTCACGGGTTCGGCGTGGATGCCGTGGCTGCGGCCGATGGTCGGCGTCATCTTGTGCTCGAGGGCGCGCTTCTTCAGCGCCGCCAGCACCTTGTCGAGGTCGGCGAGCAGCAGGTCAGCGGCGCGGGTGAGCTGGACGTTGAGGCAGGTGTCGAGCACGTCGGAGGAGGTCATGCCCTGATGCACGAAGCGCGCTTCGGGGCCGACGATCTCGGCGAGGTGGGTGAGGAAGGCGATGACGTCGTGCTTGGTCTCGCGCTCGATCTCGTCGATGCGGGCGACGTCGAAAGTGGCGTCCTTGGCCTTGGCCCAGACCGTTTTGGCGGCCTCCTTGGGAATCGTGCCGAGCTCGGCAAGGGCGTCCGCCGCATGCGCCTCGATCTCGAACCAGATCTTGAACCGGGTCTGCGGCTCCCAGATCGAGGCCATTTCCGGGCGGGTATAGCGGGGGATCATTGGACTGCTCCAGGAAGGTGGGCGGGCGACCCAGAAGGGGCGACCTGCCAAAATGCTTTTTACGCCGTGACTTAGCAGAGCGGGGAGAGCGAAACAAACGGCACCGGCAACGTAGCGGGGGATGATTGGGCTGGGTGGGGGGCATCGGCCGGCCGCGGCGCGCGATGAGCGGCACGTGCCCCGGGGCCGCAGATATTAACTGTCAATCACGGATCATTGACTGACAGATATTGAAATCTGTCAGCGAGACGTGTATATCCGTTCTCGGACGCTCCAATTGGGCGTCTGGCGGCATCCCGGGAGCCCGACGTCCCAAGCAGATGGGGGATTGAGGGTCGCAATTGAACAACAGGGACCGCCAATTGATTGGAGACTTACGACCATGACGACCGAAATCATCAATTTGACCGGGACGATTGGGCACTGGCTCAATTTACTGGTGGCGCGCCAGATCGCGGCGCAGGCTGCAAAACTGCCTCATTAAGGCGAGAGCTTTCCGAAACGACCGGCACGGGCGCTTCGGAAGCAGCTCTGTCGCCGGGTAACTGAGCCCTCAACGGGAACATGGTGCTGGCATGAACGAAGCCGTTATCTTGACGCCGGAGCGGATCCTCGAAGTCACCGAGGACGTGCTGCGGCGTTACGGACTGGCCAAAGCCACCGTGGTCGACGTTGCCCGTGCGCTCGATGTGAGCCATGGCAGCGTCTATCGCCATTTCCCGAGCAAGGCTTCGCTGCGCGAAGCGGTTGCCAAACGCTGGCTTGACCGCATCGACGCGCCGCTGCTGGCGATCGCCAAGGAGCAGGGCCCGGCGCCTGACAGGCTCGACCGCTGGCTACGCACGCTGTTCGCCGCCAAACGTTCGCGTGTGCTCGACGACCCCGAGATGTTCGACACTTATCTGACCCTGGCGCGCGAAGCCTGCGCGGCCGTCAAATGTCACAAGGACACCATGATCGACCAGATCGCGGCAATCCTGTCCGACGGCGTGACGCAGGGCGTGTTCGCCGTCGATGACGTCAAGACCACCGCGCGTGCGATCTTCGATGCCACAGTCCGCTTTCACCATCCGGCCCATGCCGACGAGTGGAAGGATGCCGATCTCTCGGCGCGTGTCGATGCGACGCTGGCGCTGGTATTGCGCGGGCTGAAGGCGTAGGCCGAATACTCCACGCGCTGTTCCAAAGCCGTTCGATCGCCCGCATGGGCGGCGCTTTTATCCGTCGACCTTGTGGGCGAGGGCACCATCGCGGAGCGAACGCGGATGGTGGGACTTTTTCCGCGCACGAAGAGCGGTACCCGCCAATGGCACGACCGGCGGGCTTTCCGGATACGCATTGACTTCAATTTCGACGAGGTCCTTCGCCCGCTTTCGAAGCCTGTAGAATGCAAGCTCCTGTTCGAGCATGGGGCAGTGGAATCGAATGGTTGCTGTGTCTGGCAAGCGGCAGAGTTCATCGATGAGCTCGCCGACAGTGATGAGCGCGGGATAGGTAGCTTCGCGGATAGCCTTACTCATGGCGGAACTCCTTCACTGCGGTACTAACTGGAGTTCGATGGCCTCCGTTCCAATCCGCATCGCAAGGCGGTCGAAATATACCTGGGAGACGCCCGCATGCGGAGGATGGCTCCGTGCGCGTGCCTTCAGGGAGGGGCAAACATCTAGATCTTCGTCAGTCCACAATTGGCTGCCAGCCGCACCAGCTGCGCATCCGTGCGCGCGCCGGTCTTGGTCTTGATCAGATAGTGATAGTTCTGCACCGTCTTGACGCTGAGATTGAGATGCGCAGCGATCTGTTCGGTCGTGGCACCGCCGGCGAACTGGCGCAGGATCTCGATCTCGCGTTCTCCCAATTGATCCAGCGCCGAGCCCGCCGACAGACTGTCCTCGGCCAAGATGTGCGCGATGTCGTCGCTCATGGCGCGCTCGCCGCGGGCAACGCTGCGGATCGCGGACACGACCGCGGACGGCTCGCTACTCTTGGTGACGAAGCCGCTGGCGCCGGCACTGAAGGCTGCCTTCACCAGAACGGCTTCGTTGTGCATGGTAAAGACGAGGATGCGCGCCCGCGGACTGCGCGCGCGGATGTTGCGGATGGCTTCCAGTCCGCTCGCGCCGGGCATCGAGATATCAAGCACGACGACATCAGGATCGCGCGCCTTGAAGGCGCTGTAGGCATCCGCAGCGTTGTCGGCTTCCGCCACGACATGCAGATCACCCTGGCTTTCCAGCACGCGCCGATAGCCTTGCCGCACGATCGGATGGTCGTCGACCAGCAGCACGGAAATGCCTGTTGCCATCTCGTTCATGCCGGCCTCATGCGGCGAGCGGGATGGTGGCGGCGACGCTGAGTCCGCCTCGGGCAGGCAGGATCGAGAATGAGCCGCCGGCCGCTGCGACGCGCTCGCGGATGCCGGTGAGGCCGAAGCCGGCCGACTGCTTGACGCGTGCCGCGTCGCCGCCGCCATCGTCGTCGACACGGATCAGCAATGCATCGTCGTCGCCCGCGCGCCGTTCCACGCTGAGCGAAATCTCGCGTGCCGCGCCGTGGCGCAACGCGTTGGTCAGGCATTCCTGCGCGACGCGATAGGCCGTGATAGCGGCCGGGCCGCTGATGTCGGTGAGGTCGCCCTTGAGATCGAGCTGGATCGTCGGCCGCGCCGAGCTCTGCGAGCGCCAGCTATCCACCAAATTCACGAGGCTCGCCTCCAGCCCAAGCTCGGCGGGCAGGGGATTGCGCAGGCGCTTCAGCGCGTCGCGCAGCGAGGCCATCAGATGATGCGTGGCCTGCGAGATCATCCGCGCGTCCTGCACGATGTCGTCGCGCTTATCTGCCTTCGTGCTCGCCGTTTCGATGGTGTTGGCGAAGGCGAGGATGGCCGAGAGATTTTGTCCGAACTCGTCGTGCAGCTCGCGGGCGAGCGCGCGGCGTTCGTCGTCGCGGATCTCGATCAGGCGCCGCGTCAGCGCCGCGCGCTGTTCGGTCGCCTCCTCCAGCCGGCCGCCGAGCTCGCCGACGGCGCTGCCGATCATCGCCAGCTCCATCGAGCGGAAGCGCGGCAGTTTCGTGCGATAATGGCCGCGGGCCATGCGCTGCAAGGCCGTGACGATCGTGCGCGCCGGCGCCAGCGCATGCGCGATCGCGAGCGAGGCCAGCAGCGCGATCGCCGCCGCCATCAAAAGCGCGACGTCGATCACGTTGAGGATGTACTCCCAGGCGAGCGAAATGGCGGCCGTTTCATCCGGCGTCGCGACCACCGTTCCGGCGGTCGCCGCGCGGGGACTGACGGGCCGTATCACTTCGGCATGGCTGCCGAGGAAGGTCGGCACGATCGACGCGAACCAGCGCGGCGGCGTCTTGCCCAGCCCCTCGCTCTGGCCGCAGAGCGGCTTTTCGAATGCGATGGCCGGTTGGAATTCGACGCAGACGCCGGGCGAGATCAGCTTCATCGTCTCCAGCGTGCGCCACTCCGGAACCGGCAGAAGCTGCTCGCGTGTTCTGCTGCTACGCAACAGGAATTCGTGCCAATACAGGGCCTGAAGCGCCTGGGCGACCCGCTGCGCCGAGGCCGCAGTTGCCCGGTCGACGCTGCGATAGGCGTCGAACGTGGCCCAGATCGTCGCCGCCCCAAGGCAGAGCGCGACGATGAGAAACAGACGGGCGACAAGCTGAAGCACAAGGCGCATGCGATCACCCCAAAGTTTGCTAAGGTCAGCCTAACAACGCCGCCGCGCCTTGCCAATTGCGAGGCACGGCAAGATGGTAGCTCGGGCAAATTTCCCATGCCGGATTGGGCATGGCTCTTTGGACCGGGCGCGGCGGCTTTGATCTAATGGGCGGAATTCACGGCCAGGAGCGGTGCAGCATGAGTTCGATGACGATTGGGCCGATCGCGGGGCCTGCTGCCGACCCATCCGAGCGCAGTGCGCTCCTGTTCTGGATGATCTTCACCGGGCTTTCGATCTTCGCCGTCGTGCTGCTGTGGCGGTTCGGCCTGATCCGCCTGATGCTGACCTCAGATCGGACCTACATTTCCAGCGTGATCGCGCTGCTCTATGTCCTCACCTGCGGTCACTGCTTCCTGCGCACGCGGGCCATTGCCCGCGAGGGCGCGGCGGCAAGGCGCTGCCGCGCGGTGCTTGCGGCCCCCGAGGGCGGCAGGGCGCTCGACGTCGGCGCTGCCGCGCTGCCGCGCGGGCTGGTGCGGGACCACATTGAGAGCCTCGTGACCAAGGCCGCGGCGCAGGACTACCGCCCCGTCGACCAGACGCTATTGCTGCGAACGCTCGCCGACCGGCTGCGCGGCTCCAACGGCTTCGGGGCCTTCGTCTCGGATACGCTGATGAAGCTCGGCCTGCTCGGCACCATCGTCGGCTTCATCATCATGCTGGCGCCGATCGCGGGACTGGATGCCGCCGACAAGGTCGCGATGCGATCCTCGATGGGACTAATGAGCGACGGCATGGCGGTCGCGATGTACACGACTCTGGCGGGCCTCGTCGGTTCGATCCTGGTCCGCATCCAGTATTACATGCTGGATGCCGCGACCCAGAAGGTGTTCTCGGATGCGGTGGTGCTGACCGAGACCTATGTGACGCCGGTGCTGGAACGTAAGGGCGCTGGAATCGCGACATGATGGATGATTTCGGTCTCTATCCGCGCGAGGAGCCGTTCGATCCCTTGGGCGTGATGCTGTTCAAGGCGCTCCAGGTGATCGCTTTCCTGTTCTTCCTCGCGCTGCTCGCGGTCTCGCCCGACGCCAAGGACGGCAAGATCGACTCCAAGGCCGAGTTCATGATCACGCTGGACTGGCCCGACAGCCATCCCGACGATCTCGACCTGTTCGTGCAGGATCCCGTGGGCAATATCGCCTGGTATCGCCACCGCGAGGCCGGCTTCCTCACGCTCGACCGCGACGATCGCGGCGGAGCCAACGACTTCATCATGGTCAACGGCAAAAAGATTGCCTCGCCGATCCGCGAAGAGATCGTCACGGTGCGGGGCATCGTTCCCGGCGAATACACCGTCAATGTCTCACATTTCGTGGCTACGACCGGCGAGCCTGTGACGGCCAATGTGAAGGTGCAAAAACTCAATCCGACGGCGCAGGTGATCTTCGATAACAAGTTCACGGTCGATCACACCGGCGACGAGAAGACCGCGGTGCGGTTCCGGCTCGACGCCGAAGGCAAGGTCGTCAATGTGGACCAGCGGCCGAAATCGCTGCTGGAGACCTTTCGCAGCGGCTGGCGCAACGGCGCCGATCTCGACCCGAGCACCGGCGTGAGCAAGAACGCTGTGAGGGTGCGCCGTGACTAGCCTGCCAACGGTCATCCTCACGCTATCGATAGCCTACGCCGTCATCGGTGCGCTGCTGCTGGTCGTTCTGGTCTATGCGCGGCTGCATTGGTCGTTCAAGGCGGTCGCGGTGGTCGTGACCAGTGCGTTCTATGTCGTCAGCTTCACCGAGATGCGCGGGCTGCTCGGCTGGGCCAGCGCCGATCGGCTGCCGGCCTCGTTCAAGCTGCTGAAGGCCCGCATCGTCGAGCCGCATTCGCTGGAGGGCGATCCCGGCTCGATCTACCTCTGGGTCGAGCAGCTCGACGAGGACAATCGGCCGAGTGGCATCCCGCGCGCCTTTCGTGTGCCCTACAATGACAGGCTGGCCGACAAGACCCATGCGGCGGAGAACGAGATCGCGCTGGGACATCCGCAAGGCGGCCGGGCCGCCGATTTCGGCGGCGGCGATGGCAGCCTCATCGACATGGTCCGGGAATATGTGACGCCCAAGACCATCATGGAGACGAGCGGAGGCGATTCCTCGACCGGCGAATTCCTGGCACCACCGGCCGGCGCGCAGGGCGCCGTGTTCACGCCGTTGCCGCCGCCCCGGATGCCGCCGAAGGACGAGCAATAGGCTCTTCACCATCGCGACAGGGCAGTGCTGGCAAACCGCGCGCCGCTGGCGCATGTTCTTGACCTCCCTCAATTTAGCCTTATCGGCTCCCAATAAGGTTCGAGGGTGGAGGGTGCGTGCTTCTCGCTGTCTTCTCGGATATCCACGGCAACCGGCAGGCGTTCGAGGCGTGCCTGAAAGTCGCGCGGGCGCGTGGCGCCGAGCGCTTCATCCTGCTTGGCGACTTCGTCGGCTATGGCGCCGATCCGGAATGGGTGGTGGATACCGCGATGGAGCTGGTTGTCCAAGGCGCCGTCGCCGTGCGCGGCAATCATGACCAGGCGGTGAATTCCTCGGCCGAGACCATGAATGCCGAGGCGCAAATCGCGATCGAATGGACCCGCGGCCGGCTCGACACCGCGCAGCGGCGGTTCCTGGCGGAATTGCCGATGCTGGTGGAGGACGGCGATCGCCTGTTCGTGCATTCGGAAGCCTCCAGCCCCCGAAGCTGGCACTATGTCCGATCGACCGCCGACGCAGCCAAGAGCCTGATCGCGACGCCGGCTCATGTCACGTTCTGCGGCCACATCCACCGCCCGGCGATCTATTCGATGTCGGTGACGGCGAAGATGTCGGGACTCGTGCCCAAGACTGACGTCTCCGTACCGCTGCTGCGCGGCCGGCAATGGCTTGCGGTGCTCGGCTCGGTCGGCCAGCCGCGCGATGGCGATCCATCCGCGGCTTTCGCGCTGTTCGACACGGTCTCGTGCCAGATCACCTATTGCCGCGCGCCCTACGACGTCGAGACGGCCGCGAACCGGATCCGCGAGAACGGCCTGCCGCATTGGCTCGCCGACCGACTGTCGCAGGGGCGTTAGAGGCCGATGCCGAAACCCCTCGTCAAATCGGGCGCAGAGATCGACGGCTACACGATTGGCGAATGCGTCCATGCCGGCGGAATGGCGACGCTGTGGACCGTCACCCGTCCCGGCCTCGACGTGCCGCTGCTGATGAAAATTCCGCGGGTGTCGGAGGGCGAGGACCCCGCGGCGATCGTCTCCTTCGAGATGGAGATGATGATCCTGCCGCGGCTTGCGGGTCCGCACGTGCCCTCCTGTTTCGGCACCGGCGATTTCGCCCACCAGGCCTATGTCGTGATCGAGCGCATCTCCGGGACCACGCTCTACAAGCGGTTGCCCGACCTGCCGCTGCCGTATGACGAGGCGCGGCAGCTCGTCGCCAGGATCGCAACGGGGCTTGCTGATTTGCACCGGCAGAACGTGATCCATCACGACATCAAGCCGAGCAGCATCATGTTCCGCGAGAGCGGCGAGGCGGTGTTGATCGACTATGGCCTGTCGCATCACAACCATCTGCCGGACCTGTTGCAGGAGGAATTCCGCCTGCCTTACGGCACCGCGCCCTATATGGCGCCAGAACGGTTGTCAGGGGTGCGCGACGATCCGCGCAGCGATCTGTTCTCGCTGGGCGTGCTGCTCTATTTCTTCACGACCGGCGAGCGGCCGTTCGGCGAGGGCGAGACACTGCGTGCGATGCGGCGCCGGCTTTGGCGCGATCCGCACCCGCCGCGCGGCTTGCGCGCTGATTATCCGCCCTGGCTCCAGGAGGTGGTGCTGCGGTGCCTCGAGATCGAACCGGTGCGGCGCTATCCGACGGCGTCGCAGCTCGCCTTCGATCTGACCCATCCGGACCAGATCAGGCTCACCACACGCTCGGAGCGGATGAAGCGCGACCCGTTAAGCGTCGCTTGGCGGCGCCGCTTCAACCAGGGCGTCATGCAGCCGCGCGCGAAATCGGATGTCGCAGCCCAGATCGCATCAAGCCCGATCCTCGCGGTCGCGCTCGACACGGTGGAAGGCGCCCCCGAGCTGAACGAAGCGTTGCGCGTCACCACCGGGCGTATTCTCGCCACGCTGCCGTCGGCGCGGCTCGCCTGTCTCAACGTGCTGAGGCTCAACCGCATCGCGATTGACAGGACGCTGGATGAGCAGGGCTCCAACAAGCATATCGACCGGTTGGTGGCGCTCAGACACTGGGCCACGCCGCTCAAGCTCGATGAGAGCCGGCTCTCGGCTCACGTGCTGGAAGCCGTCGATCCCGCGGCGGCCATCCTGGAGTTTTGCGAGGTCAACCACGTCGACCACGTCATCATCGGCGCGCGGCAGGGCTCGTTCAGGCGCACGCTGCTCGGCAGCGTCTCGGCCAAGGTGGCCTCGGAAGCGGCCTGCACCGTCACCGTGGTACGGCCGCCGCGAATGGCTGCGGATGCGGGCGAGGAGGCCGGATAGGGCCGCGCTCTGGATCCTGGAGGCTCAGGCCGCGTGAGCGGTGTGGACGGAGCGCTTGCGACGGATCGGCCAGGAGAATTGCGGGCCGGGCTCGCAGTGATCCGCGCTGCCGCCGAAGAACTGGATGATCTCGCGGCACGGCTCGCAGTTGAACAGGTTACGCGACGCGGATGCCTTGGTCATTTCCTTGAGGCAGTTCGGGCAATGCGGCTTCATGAGCTTGGTCCAGAAAAGAATTCAATGCCGGCGCGGTGACCGGAGCGGGTGATCCAGGTCCATCTCGGGCCCGGTGTCGTCGCGCATCTCGCCTTCGGTGCGCTCGAGCCGACCGAAGAAAAAATCGAGGTCAGGATGTGGGCGCCGCGGGATGCGGCACCGGCGCTTCGGCTGACGTTTCACGAGCGCGATCTGCATGGGGTCAGGCCCGATACCAGTCGCGACGAGCGATGCGGGCCGAGCGTACCGAGACCTTCACCGGTCCGGCCGATGGACCAAACACAACAAACGCACAAAAACCAAGCCACAACGCCACGCCAGTCCAGACCAGGGTCGTCGTCATGATGTGCTCCCGCGAAAACAGGCAAGAATCACTTGCGGTGATTTGCGCCAATCAGGGAAGCCCGGAGGAGTACGGATCAAGTTGCAAATTTAGGCATTACGCGCCGCAACACCCGTAGAGGCCGCACGTCTGCGGAGTCGAGCGGGCCCTCAGATCGCCTCGCCGCGTGCACCCGCGGCGGCGTTGCGGATTGCGGCGATGTTGGTCTTATAGGCGTCCTGCGTGCCGCCCCTGAACACGGACGTGCCGGCGACGAAGGCGTTGGCCCCGGCCGCAGCCAGGGGACCTGCGACGTCGGGCCCGACGCCGCCATCGACCTCGATATCGATCGGCCGGCCCGCTGTCATGGCGCGGATGTCGCGGATCTTGCCGATCGCGGAGGGGATGAAGGCCTGGCCGCCGAAGCCGGGATTGACCGACATCACCAGCACGAGGTCGACCAGGTCCAGGACGTATTCGAGCGCACTGATCGGCGTGCCCGGATTGAGCGAAACGCCGGCCTTCTTGCCGAGTGCGCGGATCGCCTGAAGCGAGCGGTGCAGATGGGGACCGGCCTCGGCATGCACGGTGATGTGGTCGCAGCCGGCTTTCGCGAAGGCCTCGAGATAGGGGTCACAGGGCGAGATCATCAGATGCGCGTCGAAGATCTTCTTGGTGTGCGGGCGCATCGCCTTAATGACGTCGGGGCCATACGAGATGTTGGGAACGAAGTGCCCGTCCATGACGTCGAGATGGATCCAGTCGGCTCCAGCGGCGTCCACGGCGCGCACCTCCTCGCCGAGCCTGGAGAAATCCGAGGCCAGGATCGAGGGCGCGATTGCCAGGGGGCGGGGAGCGAAGGCTTGGGTCATGGCGGTTTCCCGTGGCGGCCGTGGAAGATGGACTCGCCTAACATGGGCCTCTCAGCCGGGCAATGCAGGGGCGGCGTGCTTCCTGTGGGCGGAAATTTCTGCCGCGACCGGCATGAATTGCCGGTGTTCCGGGCCGTGCAAAGTGCGGTGAAAGCGGATTTCATTGAGCTTTTTGCGCTGGCACGGCGCTTGCTGACTTCACCTGAACAGAACATTGGCCGCGGCATGCCGCATCGGTTGGAGTTGTGCAATGTTGTTTGCTCTTGGGGCCGTATCGAGCGCACTCGACGCGATCCAATCGCTGACGAATTCGAAATCGTCCTCGTCGACGCAGAAGACGGGGTCCTCGCAAAAGCCTGCGACCAATCCGTTCGCGATCGAGAGCGGCAGCAACAGCACGACCGGCGCGGCCTCGTCGGTCAATGCGGGCAAGACCCCGCAGATCTCGCCGGAGACGATGAACGCGCTGTTCGCTGCGCAGAGCCAATCCTCGGACAGCACCGGCAGCGCCGCCAGCTCGACCTCGTCGAGTTCGACGTCCTCCTCCTCGACGCGCCGCGACGCCGCCTTGAAGGATCTGTTCTCGCAGATCGATGGGGACGGCGACGGCAAGATCACCAAGTCGGAATTCGAGAATGCGCTCGGCGCCGGCGGCACCAATCTCGCGCAGGCCGACGACGTTTTCTCGAAGCTGGATTCGAATACCGACGGCAGCGTCAGCCTCGACGAGATGTCGAAGGCGCTGAAGGGCGGCCATCACGGTCACCATCACGCGCAAGGCGCGGGCGATGCCTCCGGCAGCGGTTCGGGTTCCTCCTCGCGGTCCAGCGGCGGCTCGACCTCGACCTCGACGACCGGCGCCGACGGTTCGACCACCACCACTGTCACCTATGCCGACGGCTTCAAGATGTCGACGACGGTCCCGGGCGCCTCCAGCTCCCGTAATTCGGCGTACGATCTGTTCGCGCAGTTGATGCAGCGGCAGGGCGGGCAGGGACAAGGCGCCTCAGCGGCTGTCGGTTCATCGATGTCGATGAGCGTGTAACCTTGCTCACGGCTAGCCTGCATATTCGTGCGTGATGTCACGATAGACATACCGATCACGGATTTCGCGGTTGAAGAACGTACCCTTTGAGCGCACATTCTTGAGCGCGGCGGCGACCTCGGGCGGAACGTCCGCGTAGACATAGACGCGTCCGCTGACGAAAGTCACCGTCAGCTCGCGCCTATCGGGGGCGTAGCGGAAAAAGCGGATCACGGAAGACGGCATGGTTGTGCACCTTGTCGGCCAGGGTAACGCCGTGTCAGCCGTTTCGTTTCTATCCGAACCGGTCCTTCCACGCCGGCATTGCGCCGGCAAAGGACAGGGCCGTCGCATTGTAGACGCCGCGAGCGATGGCGCGTGCGACCACGTTGGCGGCGATCGTTCCGAGCTCGGTAAGGCCGACCAGCGGCTCGATCGGCTTCTCGCCCGTTGCGGCGGCGAACAGCACGTCGCCGTCGGTCGGGGCATGCACTGGATAGATCGCACGGGCGAACCCGGTATGCGCGATCATCGCAAGCCGCTTGGCCTGGGGTTTGGTCAGCGTGGCATCGGTGACGACGAGACCGATCGTGGTGTTCTCGCGCGCGTTCGCGGCGGGTCCGCCCTTGATGCGCATCGCCAGCATGTCCGGTGTGAACGTGGACGGCAGGCCGCGCCCGCCGAACTCGCCGTTCTCCTCGAAGGGCGCAGCCCAGAACCAAGGCCCTTCGCCAACGGTTGTGCTGCCGACCGCGTTGACGACCATGATCGCGGCGACCTTGATACCATTGGCCAGGACCGCGGAGGCCGACCCCAGTCCACCCTTGAAGGTCGCGGTGGTGGCACCGAGGCCGGCGCCGACGCTGCCCAGTGCGAAATCGTCGCTGGCGGCCAACGCGGCGGCGTAGCCGAGATCGCGATAGGGCGCGAAGCGTCCCCAGGCCTTGTCGCCGCCGTTGAGCAAGTCGAAAACGATTGCGCCAGGCACGATCGGAATCACCGCCTCGCGAATCCGCAAGCCGCGGCCTTGTTCGGCGAGCCAGGCCTGGATGCCGCCGCCGGCGTCGATTCCAAAGGCGGAGCCGCCGGACAGCGCGACGGCGTCAACGCGATCGACGGTGCTGGCGAGGTCGAGCAACGCGTCTTCGCGCGTGCCGGGTCCGCCGCCGCGAACATCGATGGCCGCAACCGCGGGGGCGTCGAAGATGATCGCAGTCGTGCCAGTGGCGATTGTCGCATCCTCGGCATGGCCGACGCGGACGCCGGCGATATCGGTGAGAAGGTTTTTCAAGGCGGCTCCGCAGGCTGAAAGGCGCTCGCTTCAGCGATATCGCAGGGATGCCGCAGGCTCAACCGGCGAGCGCGGTCCTCAGCATCTTGGCGAGCTCGGACTTACGGTAGGGCTTTGCCAGCAGCAGCACGCCGGAATCGAGCCGCCCGTGATGGACGATGGCGTTCTCGGTGTAGCCCGAGGTGAACAGCGTCTTCAGGTCGGGGCGGCGGCGAGCCGCCTCGTCGGCGAGCTGGCGGCCGTTCATGTTGCCGGGCATGATGACGTCCGTGAATAGCAGGTCGATGTCCTTGTCGGCGTCGATGATGACGAGGGCCTCGGCCGCGTTGGCGGCTTCGAGGGCGGTATAGCCGAGGCTCTTGATCTGGGTCACGACATATTGGCGCACCAGCGCGTCGTCCTCGACGATCAGGATCTTTTCGTGGCCGCCGGTGACCGGCGCGTTCTGCAGCGCCTCGAATTCGGTCTCCTGCACGCCGCTCGAGCGCGGCAGGTAAATCTTCACGCTCGTGCCGTGGCCTTCCTCGCTGTAGATCTTGATGTGTCCGCCGGACTGCTTGACGAAGCCGAACACCATGCTGAGCCCGAGGCCGGTGCCCTTGCCGACCTCCTTCGTGGTGAAGAAGGGATCGAACACCCGGTCCATCAACTCCGGCGGGATTCCGGAGCCGGTGTCGCTGACGGCGATCATGACGTAATTGCCGGCCACCACGTCGGGATTCATGCTGGCATAGCCGTCGTCGAGGAAGATGTTGCGCGTCTCCAGCACCAGCGTGCCGCCGTCGGGCATCGCATCGCGCGCGTTCAGCGCGAGGTTGAGGATCGCGGTGGAAAGCTGGCCCGGGTCGATCAGTGCCGGCCACGCATCCTCGGTGAGTTGCGGCATGATGGTGATCTGCTCGCCGAGCGTGGGATGCAGGAGCTTTGCGGCCTCGAGCGTCAATGCGTTGACGTCGATTTCGCGTGGTTGGAGCGGCTGCTTGCGGGCGAACGCGAGCAGATGCTTGGTCAGTTGCGCGCCGCGCTCGGCGGCGTCGTCGATCAGCTTGGTGATGGCGGCGAGCTCGGGACGGTCAGCGACCGCGTCCGCCAAAATTCCGATCGTGCCGGTGATGACGGTCAGCACATTGTTGAAGTCGTGCGCGACACCGCCGGTCAATTGACCAATCGAATCCATCTTCTGGACGTGCCTGAACTGCGCCTCGGCCGCCTGCTTCTCGGTGAGGTCGCGGCCGATGAAGAAATGGCGCTTGATCGGCTCGGACCAGGTGCCCATCCAGTTCAGCGTGACCTCGTGACCGTCGTAGTGGTAGTAGCGCGCCTCGAAGCTGCGCTTGACCGCGCCACGCCGCGCCGCGCGCATCTCGTCGCGCGTCTTCTGGAGGTCATCGGGATGAATGAACTCGGTGGCGCTGTGCCCGATCATGTCTTCCGGATTCAAGCCGAGAATGGTCTTCACGCTCGGGCTGACCTGGATGAAATTGCCAAAACCGTCGGTGACCAGGATCAGATCCTGTGAGGTCTCGAAGATCCGCTGCCGCTCCTCGACCTCGCGGCGCAGTTTTTCTCGTGCCTGCTTCTCTTCCGTGATGTCGTGGGCGATCTTGGAAGCGCCGATGATCTGTCCGTTGGCTGATTTCAGCGGAGAAACATTGAGGACGACGTCGACCCGCCGGCCGTCCTTTCGGATCCGGACCGTCTCGTGCTGTGCGATCGTTTCGTTGCCGCCGACCCGGTTCAGGATACCCCTGACCTCGGCCTTGCGGTCCTCCGGGACGATGATGTCGATCGGCTGCCCGATGGCCTCCGCGGCGGCATAGCCGAACAGATGTTCGGCGGCCTTGTTCCAGCCCGTGATGACACCGTCGAGCGTCTTCGTGATGATGGCATCATTGGCGGATTCGACGACGGCGCCGTACAGGGCAAGGCGCTTGCCATAATAGTCGCGATCCAATGCCGACTGCTGGCGCAGCCTGCCGACGAGACCCAGCGTATGCGCCTGGAGGCGGACATTTTCGATCAGGAGCACCGCGAGCACGAAGGTCGCCGCGCAGAGGCCGTAGACACGGCCGGCGTAGAAGCCGAGATCGAAGCGCGCCACGTTGACGATCGCCGACAGCGCGATGTCGAACAGCCATGCGCACATCACCACCATGAGCCAGACATCGATGACCGAATGCGGACGGCGGAACCACAGCGAGACCAGCGCGGCGAAGCTCAAGGACCAGACAAAGGACACCACGCCGATCATGATCTGCGTGTAGCCGCCATCGCGCAGCAGGACCGGAAGCAGGTCGTGCTGCGCAGTGACGATCCAGGTCAAGACGATCATGATCGTGACGACGCCGACCACGCTGGCGTAGATCGGCTTGCTTGCCGAGCCCGTGATCCGGGCGCCGCCGTCGGCCTCCTTCAGCCAGGCGTACGCCAGCACGCAGAGCGGAAAGCCGCCGTGCCAGATCATGTAGAGCCAGACCGTGGTCTGCTGGTTGGCCCCCAGCAGCCCGGTCGGCGAAAAAAGTCCGGGGAAGGTGAGGGCATGGACCACGGCCGCGGCGGCTGTGAACAGATAGCCCGTCGCGAGCACGAGCAGCGCGCTGGTCCTGAGCACCGCAAACTGCGACAACAGCAGGACGGCGGTGACAATGTCCGCGACCACAAGGGCGGATTGATAGCTGGCGACGAAGGCTGGCACGGGCAGTAGCGAGATACCCGCGAAGGGCACGGCCACTGCGAACAGGATCGACGAGACGCCCACGATCGCCAATGCTGCGGTGCGGTCCTTCGGGGTAGCCGGCAACGTCGAAAGGAATGTGCTTCGATCGGTCGTCGCAGACACGTGCAGCTCGCGCAGATCGGTTTTGAGCATCTTCGCCAATCTCATTTGGCCCAATCAATTTCTGCCCATGGTAGCGGGTTCTGGGCACGCATCATGACAAAACCCACTGCGACTCAACCGAAGGTTACAGTTTACTTAATTTTGGGGGGAACGCGCACCGGGGATCGGGTAAGATGCGCTTTACTGGATGGTGCAATAATGCTCTCCCGCAGCTGCGGGTTCCAGGTTTGAACCAGGCATTTTGATTTCAGGATCCGGGAGTTGTTCCCTATGCCCCGCGTTCTCATCATCGACGACCAGAAGGACGTCCGTGCGATGGTCGCGATCGTGCTGCGCGTCAACCGTTATGAGGTCGTTGAGGCCGACAGCGGCGCAGCCGGGGTGAAAGCCTTCACCGAGGTCGGCTTCGACGCGGCAATCGTGGACATTTTCCTCGGCGATACCAGTGGCGTCGAGGTCATCACGACCCTGCGCGAGCTTGCACCGAGCCTCCCGGTCGTTGCCGTGTCGGGGATGACGGCGCTGGACTTCATGGAACAATCGCCCCACCTCGCCAGCGTGGTCTGCCTGCAAAAGCCGTTTCGGCCGAACGATCTTCTTCAAGCGCTGAGGAAGGCCCAAGCCGCGGTGGACGGCGCGATACAAGCAGCAGTCTGATCCTAACGCAGGAAGAAACGCCCCGGGCGAGCCGGGGCGCGATGGTGATTGGAGGAGGCCTTCAGGCCCCGGCAAGCGTGCTTAGGTGCCGTTGCCGCTGATCGCGGCGTAGCCGCCCTTGGCGTCCCATTTGTAGACGACGTAGTCGAGCTGCTTGATATCGCCCTTGGAGTCATACTCGATCGGCCCGATCACGGTATCCCACTTGCCGGCCTTGATGGCTGCCATGACCTTCTTGGCGTCGGTGGTGCCGGCCTTCTTGGCCGCCTCCGACCAGACCTGCATCGCTGCGTAGGTGTAGAGCGTGTAGCCCTCGGGGTCGATGTTCTTGGCCTTGAAGGCTTCGACGATCTTCTTCGCGGTCGGCTTGTTGCGCGGATCGGGGCCGAAGGTGAACAGCGTGCCTTCGCCGGCCGGGCCGGTGATGGAGGCGTATTCCTTGTCGGCGAGTGCGTCGCCGGCCATCAGCACGGTCTTCAGGCCCTGGTCGCGCATCTGGCGCAGGAGAAGGCCGCTCTCTTGATGGTAGCCCCCGACATAGACGAGATCGATGTTGTCGCGCTTCAGCCGCGAGACGATCGCGTTGAAGTCCTTGTCGCCCTTGTTGTAGGACTCGTACATCTTCTCGGTGACGCCGGCCTTGTTGAGCGCCTTCTTGGTCTCGTCCGCAAGACCCTTGCCGTAGGTGGTCTTGTCGTTGAGGATGGCGATGTTCTTGCCCTTGTAGTTCTTGGCGATGAACTGGGCGGCGACCAGGCCCTGCTGGTCGTCGCGGCCGCAGACGCGCGCCACGTTCCACAGTCCGCTATCGGTGAACTTCGGATTGGTGGAGGCGGGAGTAATCTGGAGCACGTTGCCGTCGGCATAGGCTTCCGACGCGGGGATCGACGAGGACGAGCAATAATGCCCGGCCACGAACGGAATTTTCGCGCCGGCGATCTTCTCGGCGATCGAGCGCGCCTGTTTCGGATCGCAGGCGTCGTCCTCGACGGACAACGCGAGCTTCTTGCCGTTGACGCCGCCGGCGGCGTTGATATCGGCTACGGCCATCTCGGCGCCGTTCTTCATCTGGCGGCCGAAGGCGGACTCGCCGCCGGTCATCGGACCTGCGACTGCGACGGTGACATCCTGCGCGAATGCCGCGCTCGACAGCGCGATCGATGCGCCGAATGCCAGACCGATGAGCTTCAGTGATTTCATGAGATACCTCGAGGGTGGTCGCCTGTGGAAGTTACCGGGCATGCCCGGTTCAAACCGGCGCCATTCTTGAATGAATTCGAGGAGAAGTCACCGGCAAAATACGGGCATTGGCAGAGATATCGCCAAATTCGGCCGCACGGGTTCGCCTTGGGCGGCCTCAGCCGTGCCGGCCGCCTTCCAGGTAGGCGGCGCGAATCTCGGGGCGCTGCAACAACTCGGCACCGGTCCCGGCCAGGGTGATCAGGCCATTGACCATGACATAGCCGCGATGGGCGAGCTTGAGCGCGTGGTTGGCGTTCTGCTCGACGATCAGCACGGTCAGGCCGTCCTGCCGGTTCAGAGTGCGGATCGCATCGAAAATCTGGCGCGCGATCAGCGGCGCCAGACCGAGCGAGGGCTCATCAAGCAGGAGCAGGCGAGGGCGGCTCATCAAAGCGCGGCCGATGGCCAGCATCTGCTGCTCGCCGCCAGACAGGGTTCCCCCGCGCTGGCCGTAGCGTTCCTTCAGCCGCGGAAACAGCGTGAACACGCGTTGTAGCGTCACCTCGCGTTCGGCGTCGGTGCATTCGGTGGCGTCCGCCCCCATCTGGAGATTTTCCGCCACGCTCATGCGCGGGAAGATGCGGCGGCCTTCCGGCGATTGCGCGATGCGCAAATGCGCGATCTCGTGGGTGGGCACTTCGGTGATGTCGCGGCCTTCGTACAGGATCTGGCCGGCGCGGGCGCGGGGCTTGCCGAAGATCGTCATCATCAGCGTCGATTTGCCGGCGCCGTTGGCGCCGATCAGCGCCACGATCTCGCCGGCATTGATCTCGAGGTCAACGCCCTTCAGCGCCTCGATCTTGCCGTAGGCAGCGCGAAGGCCGTGGATCGCGAGCAGGGCAGTGGGCGACGTCACGACCCGCTCTCCATCACGGCCGCCGCCTCTTCCTCATCGGTGCCGAGATAGGCGGCGATCACCTTCGGATCGTCGCGAACCTCGCGCGGGGAGCCTTCAGAAATCTTCACACCGTGGTCCATCACCACGATATGGTCGGAGATCTCCATCACCACGGACATGTCGTGCTCGATCAGCAGGATCGAGGTGCCGAGCTCGTTGCGGATCGACAGCAGCAGCTCGCTCAGGGCGGCGCTCTCGCGCGCATTGAGGCCGGCGGCGGGTTCGTCCAGGCACAAGAGCGCGGGCTCGGTGCACATCGCGCGTGCGATCTCGAGTCGTCGCTGGTCGCCATAGGCAAAATTACCGGCAGCATCGTCGGCGCGATCGAGCAAATTGACGCGCTTGAGCCAGTCGGTGGCGAGATCGATCGCGCGCTTCTCGGCGTCGCGGTAGACGGGCGCGCCAATGAGCCCGAGCAAGGTGAAGCCGGAGGCGCGCATCAGCGCGTTGTGCTGCGCCACCATCAGGTTTTCCAGCGCGGTCATGCCGGGAAACAGGCGGATGTTCTGGAAGGTGCGGGCGACCTTGGCCTGCTTGGCGATGCGGAAATCGTTCAGCCGTTCCAGCGCGATCACCTTGCCGTCGTCATGGCCGAGGCGGATGGCGCCGCCGCTCGGCTTGTAGAAGCCGGTGATGCAGTTGAAGACCGTCGTCTTACCGGCACCGTTGGGTCCGATCAGCGCGGTGATCTTCTTCCGCTCGGCAGCAAACGACAGGTCCTGCACCGCGACGATGCCGCCGAAGCGCATGGTGAGCCGGTCGACCTCGAGAATCTGGTCGCGGCTCATCCGTGCCCCTCCTTGACGAGGTCCGATGAGATCGCGTGGGCCTTGGTCAGGTACACGGTCGGCGCGCGATGGCCGATCAGGCCGCGCGGCCGCCAGATCATGATCAGCACCATGGCCATGCCGAACACCAGCATGCGATAGCTCTCGAGGCTCCGGAACAGTTCGAAACCGCCGATCATGGCGAGCGCTGCGAGCGCGACGCCAAGCTGCGAGCCCATGCCGCCAAGCACGACGATGGCGAGCACCAGCGCCGATTCCTGGAAGGTGAAGGATTCCGGGCTGATGAAGCCCTGGCGGGTCGCAAAGAACGCGCCGGCAAAGCCGCCGAACATCGCACCGGTCGCGAATGCCGTGAGCTTGGTGGTCGTGGTGTTGATGCCGAGCGCGCGGCAGGCGACCTCGTCCTCGCGCAGGGCTTCCCAGGCGCGGCCGATCGGCAGGCGGCGCAGCCGGATCGTCACCCAGTTGGTGAGCAGCGCGAGCGCCAGGATCAGGTAGAACAGGAAGACGATGCGATGGGTCGGAGAATATTCGATGCCGAGTCTGGCGGCGAGCCCGTTGTCGCTGTTGTCGAGCGGGATGCCGAAGAAAGAGGGGCGGGGAATGCTGGAGACGCCGTTGGGGCCGCCGGTCAGATCCTGCCAATTAATGATGACGAGGCGAATGATCTCGCCGAAGGCGAGCGTCACGATCGCGAGGTAGTCGCCGCGCAGGCGCAGCACGGGGAAGCCGAGCAGCACGCCCCAGAATGCGGCGAGGACGCCCGCTAGCGGCAGGCAGATCCAGAATGACCAGCCGAAATTGGTCGCAAGCAGCGCGTAGGAATAGGCGCCGACCGCATAGAAGGCGACATAGCCGAGATCGAGCAGGCCAGCCAGCCCGACCACGACATTCAACCCCCAGCCCAGCATCACATAGGTGAGCACGAGGATGGCGAGATCTAGGATGTAGCGCTGGTCATAGAAGATCACAGGCACCAGCAGGGTGAAGATCAGAAGCGCCGGTGCGAGATAGCGGCCGAGGAACGACATTCCGCTCTGCACCGCCGGCGGCACCAGCTTCTCGGCGCCGGTCGGACCGATCCATTGCTTGAGCAGCTCGAGCACGATCGAGCCGCCGAATACCGCGGCGACGAGGGAGGCGACCTCGCCGAAGCGCGTCCAATAGGTGAGCTGGCCGTCGGAACCGGCTTCGGTGCGGACGCCGACCATCAGCGAGAACAGCACCAGCGCGATCAGTGCGTTGACGCAGGCGGTCTTCAGGAGAGCGGGGATGCCCGATGCGGTTTTGGCCGTATTGATCGAGGGAGCTTTCACGCGCGCGACCGTCAGACTTTTTCGACTTCGGGGCGGCCGAGCAGGCCGGTCGGCATGAAGATCAGCACGACGATCAGGATCGAGAACGCGGCGACATCCTTGTATTCGACCGAGAAATAGGCCGACCAGAACGTCTCGATCAGCCCGATCGCGAGCCCCCCGAGCATGGCGCCGGGCAGCGAGCCGATGCCGCCGAGTACGGCCGCGGTGAACGCCTTGATGCCGGCGACGAAGCCCATGAAGAAATCGACCAGGCCGTAATAGAGCAGGTACATCAGGCCGGCCACTGCGGCGAGCGCAGCGCCGATCACGAAGGTCATGGAGATAGTGCGGTCGACGTTGACGCCGAGCAGCGCCGCCATGGTCTGGTCCTGCTCGCAGGCGCGCATGTCGCGCCCGAGCCGTGTGCGCGACACCAGCCAGGTGAAGATCGCCAGCAGCACGATGGTGGTGATGACCACCACGATCTGGATATTGGAGAGCTGGATGACGAAGCCATCGGCGCTCTCGTGCAGCGTATAGCCGCCGGTGATCACTGGCGGGACTGGCTTCACCCGCGCGCCTTGCGCCACCTGCGAATAGTTGGTCAGCACGAACGACATGCCGATCGCCGACAGCATCGGCGCGAGGCGGAAGGAGTGGCGCAGCGGACGGTAGGCGATGCGCTCGATGGTCCAGCCATACAGGGCGGTGATCGCCATCGAGACCAGGATCACGATCAAAAGGATCACCGGGACCGCAGTCAGGCCCGTCGAGACCAGGAGAAGGAAGGTGATCAGGGCGATGAAGCCGCCGATCATGAAGACATCGCCATGGGCGAAGTTGATCATCCCGACGATGCCGTAGACCATCGTGTAGCCGATCGCGATCAGCCCGTAGATCGAGCCGAGCACGAGGCCGTTGATGAGCTGCTGGGCGAAATAATCCATAGGCTGCCGTACCCAAATCTGACGCGGCTCAAAGGGAGCTCTTCGAGAGAGAGTGCTGGTTTCTTCTCGGGCCCCGGCAGCCCTTAAGCATTCTCGTTTTGTAACAGGAGGGAACTGGCGGCTGCAACCGGCCTCGCCTCCGCATCAAGGCTTTTACAGAGATCATTTGGCGCTCCGGTTCCCCCGCAATGGGCGGAACCGGCTCCGCCAGCGCCATCGGATGCCTGTCGGGAGGCAGTTAAGGTAAACAAAGGGTTTAAATTGCCGCCACAGTCTGATGCGAGTTAGCTCCCGGCAGAGCCTTTCATCGAAGGCGCGGGCCAAACGAAGCGGGAAGCGGCATGTTCGGAAACTGGCGGATCGGTTCGGTCAACGGCGCACTTCTGGCGGCCTATTTCATCCCGACCTGGACCCTCGTTGCCTTCAACATCATGGTGGCGCCGGTGCACGGCCTCTATGAGCGGCCGAGCGTCGCAGTCGCTCTTTTCCTCAGCGACCATCTCCAGATGGCTGGGATGGACACGGTGCGCGCCGCCTGGCTGCTGGCGCTGGGGCGCTTAACGGTGGTGGCGTTCTTTGCGATCTACCTTGCGCTGCTCTGCATCCCCCGTATCCGCAAGAACGGCGGCAGCGACGAAGCGCTCGGCATTGCGCTTGCGATCGGCAGCCTGATCTCGTTTGCGAGCATGATCATGGCCTCGAAGGTCGGCGAGATGGCCGCGCTGCGGCTGCACGCCACCGAACTTCTGCTCTTGCTCGGTGCCGCCATCGTGGTGGTGATCGAGCGGCCCGCGGCGGCGCCCAAGATCGTTCAGAAGCCCGTCGAGGCCACCCCGCCGCTAGGTCTTGAGCAGGCCGAGCTCCTGCACAATCGCTGAGGCTTCCTTGACGGCGTGGTTCGCCGCCGGCACGCCGCAATAGATCGCCTGCTGCAGCAGGATTTCCTTGATGTCGTTGGGCGTGAAGCCACCCTCAGCGAGGGCCGCGCGCACATGCAGGCGGAATTCATCCCATTGCCCAAGCGCAACCATGGTGCCGATCACCAGCACCCGCCGCGTGCGCTCGTCGAAATGCGGCCGCGTCCAGATCTCGCCCCAGGCGTAGCGCGTGATCATGTCCTGGAAATCGGTGTTGAATGCATTGCGACCCGCGATCGACTTGTCGACCCAGGCATTGCCCAGCATTTTTCGGCGCACGTTCATACCGGCATCGCGGCGTTTCTGGTCGTCCATGCTGTTTCCTCCTTCGTCATTGCGAGGAGCGAAGCGACGAAGCAATCCAGTCTCTCACGGCAGACGGATTTCTGGTTGCATCGCTGTGCTCCCAACGACGGTCGTGGCTAGCGTTGCGTCAAAAAGCCCACGACCGCGTCCGTGAATGCGTGCGGCTGCTCGACATTGGAAATGTGGGCGGCGTCAATGATGGTCATGCTCGCGCCGGGAATGCTTGAGCGGATCAATTCACCCGCCGAAATAGGCGTCGCCATGTCGTGGCGGCCGGCGATCACCAGTGTCGGGTTCTTGATGTTCGGCAGCAACGCGCGCTGGTCGAGCGTCGACAGCGCTTCGCAGCAGGCGAGATAGCCTTCGAGCGGCGAGGCCAGCAGCATCTCCTTCATCCTGGCGGTGATGTCGGGCGCGCGCTCGCGGAAATCCTGGGTGAGCCAGCCGGCGATAACGGCGTCGGCGACGGCGGCGATGCCGCCCTTCTTCACCGCGTCAATGCGCTCGAGCCATTTGGTCGGCTCGGCGTAGTAGCAGGAGGTGTTGGCGAGGATGAGCTTACCGAAGCGCTCCGGCGCGTTCGCGCCGAGCCATTGCCCAACCATGCCGCCCATCGACAGGCCGCACCAGTGCACTTTTTCGATATTGAGGTCGTCCAGGATGGCGAGCACGTCGCGGCCGAAGCGCTCCATGGTGTAGGGGCCGGGCGGAACGTTGGACTTGCCGTGGCCGCGGCGGTCGTAGCGGATGACGCGGAATATCTGCGTCAGTGCCTTCATCTGCGGCTCCCACATCTGCAGCGTGCAGCCGAGCGAGTTCGAGAGCATCAGCGTCGGCCCGCCGTCGCGGCCCTCGACGGAGACGTTGATCAGGCAACCGTCGGCATCAATCATGGGCATGCGGGCGTCTCCGTTTTATTTGCGCGCAGGACTGCTTTATTCGCGTTCGAGGCTGTCGAGCAGGCGATCGATCAGGGCTTGGGAAGCGCCTTGATAGGCCATCGGCTCGAGCAACGCCGCAATTTTTTCCGGCGAAAGATGCGCAGTGACATGCGAATCGGCTGCGAGCACCTCGCGCAGATGCTTCTTCTCGGCGACCGCGCGCTTGCTCGCGGCCTCGATCAGATGATGCGCATCGCTCTTGCCCATCGTCTCGGCCAGCGCAAAGGTAACCGCTTCCGCCATGATCAGCCCGTGCGTCGCATCGAGATTGCTGCGCATGCGCGCGGCATCGACATCGAGACCCTCGGCGATGTCGACGATGGCGGCAAGCGCGCCGGAGGTGACCAGCATCAATTGCGGCAGCGTCGGCCATTCCGCGTGCCAGGGACCGGCGCTGCGTTCGTGGTCCTGCACCTGTGCGGCAAAAATCGTCGCTGCGAGCTGAGGCGCCATGGTCGCGCAGCCGAGCGCGCTTGCGGCTGCGACCGGGTTGCGCTTGTGCGGCATGGTCGAGGAGCCGCCGCGGCCTTCCCCGGCGGGCTCGAACGCCTCTGCGACGTCGGTCTGCATCAGCAGCGAGACGTCGCGCGCGATCTTGCCGCAGCTTCCGGCGAGAATCGCGAAGGCTGATGCGGCTTCCGCGATGCGGTCACGGTGGGTGTGCCAGGGGGCTTCTGGCAATGGCAGGTTCAGCTCCTGCGCCAGCCGTTCTGAAACGACGAGCCCCTTGTCGCCAAGTGCCGCAAGCGTGCCGGCCGCGCCGCCGAATTGCAGTGCGAGGCCCTCGCGGCGCAGCCGCCTGAGGCGGCAGCGGGCGCGGGCAAGGCTTGCGGCATATTCGGCGGCCTTCAGTCCGAACGGCATCGGCAGGGCGTGCTGGAGCCAGGTTCGCGCCACCATTGCCGTGTTGCGATGACTGCGCGCAAGTGCGGCAAAGCCCTTGATGGCGCGGCTGAGATCGGCGTCCAATGCATCGATGCCGGCGCGAAGCGTGAGCATGGTCGCGCTGTCGATGACGTCCTGGCTGGTCGCGCCCCAATGCACGTAGCGTGCGGCCTCGGCGTCGCCCTTGCCGACATTGGCGGTCAGAGTCTTGACCAGGGGGATCGCGAGATTGCCGGATCGAGTCGCGGCCTCGGCCAGCGCAGCCATGTCAAAGGTATCGGCCTTGCACGCGGCTTCGATCGGGCCCACCGCGGACGCGGGAATCACACCCGTGGCCGCCTCGGCTCGGGCGAGGGCTGCCTCGAAATCGAGCATATTCTGAAGGGTCGACCGGTCGTCGCAGACCGCGCGCATGGCCACGCTCGACAGCATCGGCGCGAGCAGGGGGGAGAGGGATGTGCTCATATTGTGCGGGACCTAACCACCATGACCCGCCTGTGCCAATCCCAAACCGGCGGCGCAAGCTTTTTGCAGTTGCGAATATGCATTGCACGTGACCGAGGGCCACCCTTTCTTTTGCCGCCTCCGTGCGGTACTTGAGCTGCATTATAGTTGCGCGATCCAAGTTCGGTATCCCGGGAGGCACCCAATGGCCATGACGATGAACGGCGAAGTCCAGCTTGCGGCGCCGCGCGAGGCCGTGTGGGCCAAGCTCAACGATGCCGAGGTGCTGAAGGCCTGCATCCCCGGCTGCGAGGAGCTGGAGAAGACCGACGATGGCGGCTTTCGCGCGACGGCGAAAATGAAGGTCGGTCCGGTGTCGGCGCGCTTCAAGGGCAAGGTCACGCTGTCCGATCTCGACCCGCCGAACGGCTACAAGATCTCCGGCGAAGGCGAGGGCGGGGTGGCCGGCTTTGCCAAGGGTGGCGCCGTGGTCAAGCTTGCGGAGAAGGACGGCGGCACGCTTTTGTCTTACGAGGTCGAGGCGCAGATCGGCGGCAAGTTGGCGCAGCTCGGCCAGCGTCTGATCAACGGCGCCGCCAAGAAACTGGCAGACGAATTTTTCGCGAACTTCGCCAAGGCGGTACAGGGCTGAAGGCCAATACCTCGAGCATTGCGCCTTTCGGCATATCGCGTTTTGTCATGGCGCCTTGCATTCCCGGTGATGTTGCCCCGGGGCATAATGGCCCATATGATGGGTTGGAATAATTATAAGAACCGCTTCGACGGGACCCGTCGGGGCGCTGATAGAGAGTGTTTATGGCAAAAATCTCCCTCATCGTGAACGGCAATCCTGTCACGGCCAATGTCGATCCCCGCACCCTGCTGGTGCAGTTCCTGCGCGAGAATCTGCGGCTCACCGGCACCCATGTCGGCTGCGACACCTCGCAGTGCGGCGCTTGCGTCGTGCATCTGGACGGCAAGGCCGTGAAGTCCTGCACCACGCTCGCCGTGATGGCCGATGGCCACGAGGTCAAGACGATCGAGGGCCTGGCCGCCGACGGCGCGCCGCTGCATCCGATGCAGGAGGCCTTCCGCGAACACCATGGCCTGCAGTGCGGCTTCTGCACGCCCGGCATGATCATGACCGCGATCGACATCGTCCATCGCAAGGGCAACGAGCTCGACGACCACACCATCCGCGAGGAGCTGGAAGGCAATCTCTGCCGCTGCACCGGCTACCAGAACATCGTCACCTCGATCTCCGCCGGCGCCAAGGCGATGGCGAAATCCGATCTCGCGTAAACCTCGCGCGCACTCTGCGATCAGGACATTCAGATGTACGATTTCAAATACCATCGCCCCGGGACCGTTCGGCAGGCCGCCAACCTCCTGGTGAAGAACGAAGATGCCAAGGTGATCGCCGGCGGCCACACGCTGATTCCCGTCATGAAGCAGCGCCTCGCCAGTCCGCCGCATCTGGTCGACCTCTCCCATATCGATGGGCTCAACACGATCGAGATGAAGGGCCGCGCGCTCGTGATCGGTGCCACCGCCAGGCATGCCGAAGTCGCAAGCTCCGCCATCGTCGGCGAGGCGATCCCGGCGCTCGCGAACCTGGCCGGCCAGATCGGCGATCCCGCCGTGCGCCACAAGGGCACGATCGGCGGCTCGCTCGCCAACAACGACCCGACAGCGGACTATCCGGCTGCCGTGCTTGCGCTCGGCGCCACCATCGTCACCAACAAGCGCCGCCTCAAGGCGGAGGAGTTTTTCCAGGGCCTGTTCACGACGGCGCTCGAAGCCGACGAGATCATCACCAAGGTGATGTTCCCGCTGCCGAAGAAGGCGGCCTATATCAAGTTCCGCAACCAGGCCTCGCGTTACGCGCTGGTCGGCGTGTTCGTGGCGCGGCGTCCCTCCGACGTGCGGGTCGCGGTCACCGGCGCCGGCTCCGAAGGCGTGTTCCGTGTCACCGCATTCGAGGAAGCTTTGAAGAAGCGCTTCGCCGCGAAGGCGCTTGACGGCATCGAGGTGCCCGGGGACGGCCTCAACAGCGACATCCATGGCAGCGCCGAATACCGCGCGCATCTTATCGGCGTGCTGACGCGGCGCGCCCTCGACGCCGCCAACGCCAAGGAGTGAGTGATCCTCACGCCTCGGCCCAAACTTGTCCCCGGTGAGGGCGTAGCGAGACTGGCTTTTTCATGACCTCAGCGGCCAATACGTCCGGTGCCAATACTTCAGTTGTATTGCCGGCATCGGTCGATTCGATGCTCGAACTCCTGACGTCGCGCGGCTATCTCGCCGAGCGATCGCTGGCCACGGTGACCTATCTGTCGCTGCGCATGGGCCGGCCGCTGTTTCTGGAAGGCGAAGCCGGCGTCGGCAAGACCGAGATCGCAAAAGTGCTGTCGGCGGCCTTGGGGCGGAAGCTGATCCGCCTGCAGTGTTACGAAGGCCTCGACGTTTCCTCGGCGGTCTACGAATGGAATAGCGCCGCGCAGATGATCGCGATCCGGATGGCGGAAGCCGCCGGCGACACCGATCGCGATCAGCTCTCCTCCGATATCTTCGCCGACCGCTACATGATCAAGCGGCCGCTGCTGCAGGCGCTGGAGCCCGACGTTGCGGGACCGCCGGTGCTCTTGATCGACGAGCTCGACCGCGCCGACGAGGCGTTCGAGGCGTATCTGCTCGAAATCCTCAGCGACTTCCAGGTGACGATTCCCGAATTCGGCACCGTGAAGGCGCCGCATCCGCCGATCGTGATCATCACCTCCAACCGCACCCGCGAAATCCACGACGCGCTGAAGCGGCGCTGTCTCTATCACTGGGTCGATTATCCCGATGCCGATCGTGAGCTCGCGATCGTCAAGTCGCGCGTGCCGGGCATCTCCGCGAAACTGTCGCAGCAGGTCGTGCGCTTCGTCCAGGCGCTGCGCAATCAGGATTTCTACAAATCGCCGGGCGTTGCCGAGACCATCGACTGGGCCACTGCGCTGTCGGAGCTCGACGCCCGCTCGCTGACCCCGCAAGTGGTCGGCGACACGCTGGGCGCGCTGCTCAAATACCAGGACGACATCACGCGGATGCAGGGCGACACCTTGCAGAAGGTGCTGAAGGACGCGACGAGCGAGTAACTTGTCATTCCGGGGCGCGCGGGAGCGTGAACTCTGGTGCGCAATTGCGCACCTGAGAATCTCGCGCCACAATCTCTGGATTCCGGGTTCGTCGCTTCGCGACGCCCCGGAATGACGGAGCGAGGAAAGACCATGGCCATCAACCACCTTGCGCCTGAGCAGACCGAGCAGTTCGCCGACAACATCGTGGGCTTCGCCCGCGCGCTGCGTTCGGCCGGCATGCCGGTCGGGCCGGGTGCGGTCATCGATGCCATGAGCGCGCTTGAGGTGATCGACATCGGCAACCGCGCCGACGTCTTCACCACGCTGGAGGCGATCTTCGTCAAGCGCCATGAACATGCGCTGATCTTCAAACAGGCCTTCAACCTGTTCTTCCGGGCGTCGGAAGAGTGGAAGCACATGCTGGATTCGGTGCCGTTGCCGGAGCAGGCCAAGAAGAAGCCGCAGGCAGGCTCCCGCCGCGTCCAGGAGGCGATGTCGCAGCCTCGCATGACGGAGACGCCGCAGCACCAGGAGCAGGATTTGCGCCTGTCGGTCTCCGACAAGGAAATCCTTCAGAAGAAGGATTTCGCTCAGATGAGCGCGGCTGAGATCACCGAAGCGCTCCGCGCTGTCGAGCGGATGCGGCTGCCGCAGGCCGAGCTATTGACGCGCCGGCACCGGCCTGATGCGCGCGGGCTTCGTCTCGATTTGCGCCGCACCTTACGCGCGTCCTTGCGCACCGGTGGCGACATCATCGACATCCATCGCCTCGGGCGGATCGAGAAACCGGCGCCGATCGTCGCGCTGCTCGACATCTCGGGTTCGATGAGCGAGTACACCCGCCTGTTCCTGCATTTCCTGCATGCCATAGGGGACGCGCGAAAACGTGTCTCGGTGTTCCTGTTCGGCACTCGCCTCACCAACGTGACCCGGGCGCTGCGGCAGCGGGACCCCGACGAGGCGCTGGCGAGCTGCTCGGCCTCGGTCGAGGACTGGGCCGGCGGCACGCGGATATCGGCCTCCCTGCACAATTTCAACAAATTGTGGGCGCGGCGCGTGCTGAGCCAGGGCGCCATCGTGCTGCTGATCTCCGACGGGCTGGAGCGGGAAGCCGATTCCAAGCTCGCCTTCGAGATGGACCGGCTGCACCGTTCCTGCCGGCGGCTGATCTGGCTCAACCCGCTGCTGCGGTTTGGCGGCTTCGAGGCCAAGGCCCAGGGCATCAAAATGATGCTGCCGCACGTTGACGAATTCCGTCCGGTACATAATTTGAGCTCGATCCAGGAGCTGATCACCACGCTCTCCCGGCCGCTGCCGCCGCATCACCGCAGCTTGATCCGCTCCGCAGCCTGAGAGGTAGCCATGCTCGATCGCGACGAGGATATTCTGAAGGCGGCGGAGGACTGGCAGAAGGCCGGCCGTGGCGTCGCGCTCGCCACCGTGGTCGAGACCTGGGGCTCGGCACCGCGTCCGGCGGGCTCGAGCCTAGTCATCAACGACGAGGGCACGTTCCTGGGGTCCGTCTCCGGCGGCTGCGTCGAGGGCGCCGTGGTCACGGAGGCCATGGATGTGATCCAGAGCGGCAAGCCCAGGATGCTGGAGTTTGGGGTTGCCGACGAGACTGCCTGGAATGTCGGGCTGTCCTGCGGCGGCACCATTCGCGTCTTCGTCGAGAAAGTCGGCTAGCCGTGAAGCTCGAGATCCTGCACGAACTCAATACCGAGCGCGCCGCGCGCCGCGCGGTGATTTTGGTCACCGACACCGAGAGTGGTGAGCAGCGCCTGGTGAAGGCCAAGGATTTTGCCAAGGATCCATTAGGCGCCGAGCTCGACAAGCAGCTTCGCATGGGCAAAAGCGCCAGCGTCGAAGCCGGCGGCAAGAAGCTTTTCCTCAACGTCTATGCGCCGACCGCAAAGCTCGTCATCGTCGGCGCCGTCCATATCAGCCAGGCCCTGGCACCGCTGGCGCGCTCGCTCGGCTACGACGTCACCGTGGTCGATCCGCGCACGGCCTTTGCGAGCCCCGAGCGCTTCCCCGACGTTCCACTGGTCGCGGAATGGCCCGACACGGCGCTGCCGCTGCTCAACGTCGACGCCTACACGGCCTTCGTCGCGGTAACGCACGATCCCAAGATCGACGATCCCGCGCTGCTGCACGCCTTCGAGCGCAACTGCTTCTATATCGGCGCGCTCGGATCGCGGAAGACGCACGCCAAGCGCGGCGACCGGCTGCGGGCGCAAGGCGCCAAGGAGGCTGACATCGCGCGCATCCACGCGCCGATCGGGCTTGCGATCGGCGCGGTCTCGCCGTCCGAGATCGCGGTCTCGATCATGGCCGAGATCACGGCGGTGCTTCGCCTGCCGCCCAAAGAAAAAGAAGAAGCCGCATGAAGTTCGGCCCGGCGAGTCCCAGGGATGCGATCGGCGGGGTGACCGTCCACACCCTGCGCCAGGGACCGCTGGTGCTGAAAAAGGGCACGACGATCGGCCCGGCCGAGGTCGAGGCGCTGGAGCGCGCTGGCATCAAGGACGTCGTGGTGGTGCGGATGGAGGAGGACGATGTCTCCGAGGACATCGCTGCCGCCAGCATCGCGCTCGCCGTCGGCGGCGAGGGCATCCATGTCGAGCGCGCCTTCACCGGCCGGGCCAATCTGTTCGCCGCGCAGCCAGGCGTGCTGGTGATCGATCGCGCCGCGGTCGACCGCATCAACAATGTCGACGAGGCCATCACATTTGCGACGCTCTCCGCCTTCAAGCCGGTGGTCGAGGGCGAGATGGTCGGCACCGTCAAGATCATCCCGTTCGGTGTCAAAGGAAAGTTGCGTGATGCCGCGGTGAAGGCCGCGGGTCGCGACGTGCTGAAGATCGCGCCTTACGTCATCAAGCGCGTCGGCGTGGTCTCGACGCTGCTGCCCGGCCTGTCCTCCAAGGTGATCGACAAGACGTTGCGCGTCACCGCCGAGCGGCTGGCGCCGGCCGGCGCCGGCATCATCGCCGAGCGGCGGGTCCCGCATGAAGAGCAGGCGCTTTCGGCTGCGATCAAGGAATTGCTCGGGCTCGGCGCCGAGCTCGTGATCGTGTTCGGTGCCTCCGCGATCGCGGACCGCCGCGACGTGATCCCTGCGGCCGTCACCAGCATCGGCGGCGAGATCGAGCATTTCGGCATGCCGGTCGACCCCGGCAACCTGCTGCTGATCGCCCGGGCCGGCGCCGTGCCGGTGCTGGGCGCGCCCGGCTGCGCGCGCTCGCCGGTCGAGAACGGCTTTGACTGGGTGCTGATGCGGCTGCTCGCGGGCATCAAGGTGACGCGGTCCGAGCTGATGGGCATGGGTGTTGGCGGCCTCCTGATGGAGATCGTCACGCGCCCGCAGCCGCGCGCAAAACCGGAGATCGAGGGCAACAACCAGGTCGCGGTCATCGTGCTCGCAGCAGGCCGCTCGACCCGGATGGGTGGGCCGAACAAGCTACTGGCCGAGCTCGATGGCAAGAAGCTGGTGCGAATAGCGACCGAGCAGGCGCTGGCCTCCAAGGCGTCCGAGGTGATCGTCGTCACCGGCCATCAGACCGAGCTGATCGAACAAGCCTTGCAGGGCCTGAAGGTGCGTTTCGTCAAAAATCCGGATTTTGCCGGCGGCATCGCAAGCTCGGTCAAGGCGGGCATCGCGGCCGTTCCCGAGACGTCCGACGGCGCCGTGGTCTGCCTCGGCGACATGCCGCTGATCGACGCCGGCCTGATCGACTGTCTCATCGACGCGTTCGCACCGGACCGCGGCAATCTCATCGTCGTGCCCGTCAGCGAAGGCCGCCGCGGCAACCCCGTGCTGTGGTCGCGCCGATTCTTCGGGGAGTTGATGACGCTCGACGGCGATGTCGGCGCGCGCCATCTGATCGCGAAGCACACCGAGGCGGTCGCCGAAGTGCCGGTCGACGGCGAGAGCGCCTTCCTCGACATCGATACGCCGCAGGCGCTGGAAGCGGCACGGCGGGGATAGCGGTTCGTAGGGTAGGCAAAGGCGCGCAGCGCCGTGCCCACCATCCCTCGACACCGTCGTGTTTAATTGGTAGGCACGCTTCGCTTTGCCCACCTACCGCGCCGCCCAGGCCTCAATTCAACGCCCCGTTCACCATCTGGAAACAACCGCCGCTTACAGTCACCTTCACCTGCCTTGGGGGGAGGGGTTTTTCCATGGCTTCGAACGTCGTCGCGCGCCGTTGCGCGATGTTTTTCTTTGCGCTGTCCGTCTGCATCGCGGGCGCTCGCCATATCACGGATGCGCATGCCGCCGGTGCATTTGCGGTCGGCAAGTGCGGCGCTTACGGCCAGGCCTTTGATTATGGCGCCGAGCACGAAGCCCGTGCGGCGGCGCAGAAGCAGTGCAAGGGCGATTGCACGACCGTGACGATGAAGCGCGCCTGCGCCGCGATGTCGGTCGATCTTTCCAATCCCTGCGGCGCCTATGGCTATGCCGTCAAGCCGAAGATCTCGACCACGCTCAATGCCGCCACGCGCGAATGCTACAAATACGGCGGCAAGGAATGCGTGATCCGCGCCTGGGCCTGCGACGCCAAGGGTTGATTCCTGTTGCAGTCATTCCGATCGTGCGTAGCATCGAATCCGGAATGACAGTCGGGGAGTTGCATGCAGTTCGATACCAAGATCGCCATCGTGATTCGTACCGATCTTCAAGCCTGGCAGAAGCTCAACGTCGCGGCCTTCCTCACCAGCGGCATCGCCGCGGCCTTTCCGGAATGCATCGGCGAGCCCTATGAGGACGCGTCGGGCACGAAATATCACGCGCTGATCGGTCAGCCGATCCTGATCTATGGCGCCGACGGTCCCGCATTGACGCGCGCGCTCGATCGGGCCCTGACGCGCAACGTCAAGCCGGCGGTCTATACCGAGGACATGTTCAAGACCACTCATGATGCCGCCAACCGCGAGGTGGTGAGGGCAGTGGCGCGCACCGATCTCAATCTCGTCGGTCTCGCGATGCGCGCGGAGCGCAAGGTGATCGACAAGATCGTCGACGGGTTGAAGTTTCATAGTTGACGTGAACGCGCGCGGTCTTGCGCGCGCTTCCACCTGCGATGCCTCACCCCGGCGGCATGCCCGCGAATTTGGGCAGGTCAGGGTCAAGACGATCCCAGTGATGTCCGCGCGCGGCGAAAGTGACCGCCTGCGGCTTGTAGCGGGCGGGCTCGTCGAGGCTTGCGGCGCGGATCGTGAAGACGTCGGGCTGTGCCGCGAAGGTCATGTACACAGGCACGCCGCACTGTGTGCAGAAACCGCGCGTCTTCACGTTGCCGCTGTTGGCGACCATGTCCCAATGCTTTGCCTCGCCCGTCACCGTGACGCCGTCGCGTGCGAATGTCATGTACGAGCCGTGGGCGCTGCCGCTTTCGCGCTGGCAGTCCCGGCACTGGCAGTGATTGCTGAACAGCGGCTCACCGGCAATCGAATAGCGGATCGCGCCGCAGGCGCAGCCGCCGGTATAGGGCTTGGTCATGCGATTACTCCTTACTTGTCTTCGCCGCTGATCTCGTCGAGCTGGCGGACGACTTTCTTCCAGCCGCCGCTCATGCCCGTGTAGGCCGATTCGTTCCTGGGCAAGACGAAGCCCGCATGAACCAGACGGATCCGCGTGCCGTCCTCGACCGGGGTGAGGGACCACGTCACGACGGTGTCGAGCGGCGCGCCGTAGCCAATGTTGCGCTCATCGCCGCCCTTCCAGGCGTAGACGAGGCGGCGGTTCGGCATGACTTCCAGGACCCGGCAATGGATGACACCATCCCATGCGCCGCCCGGCGTGGTCTGGTAGGTGAAAGTGTTGCCTTCGACGGCCTCGAAACCGGTCGGCGGCATCAGCCAGCGCGCGATCAGCTGGGCGCTGGTCAGCGCCTTCCAGATCGTCTCCGGCGCATGAGGGAGCACCTCGTCGATGACGATGTCTTTTGTCTCGGCTTTCAATTCAACAGCACTCACGGCTCGATCTCCTTCAAGAGGTCACGCAGGTTCTGGAAGCGCTCGCGCCAGAACACGCCGTAATGGTCCATCCAGGAGACCAGCGGTTCCAGGCCTTGCGGCGCGGCACGGTAATAGACGTTGCGGCCCTCGGCACGCTCGGCGACGAGGCCGGCCTGCTTGAGGGACTTCAAATGTTGCGAGATCGCGCCTTGCGTCACGCCACTTCCCCGCGTGAGTTCAGCGACGCTGATCTCCGTGCTCTCGAACACGCGTTCGAAGACGGCGCGTCGCGTCGGGTCCGCGAGGGCGCGCATGACGGTGGTAACGGGATTTGGGGCGGCTTCGATCATAGAATTAGATTAGCCGTCGCTAATGAATTAGTCAATACTAATTTGTGGACCAGATTGGGTCCGCAGCGCTGTCTTGACTATGACTGACTGGTCAGTCATATCAGATAGATGACCAGGAAACCCGCCAAAGCCGCCACGCCGCCCGCAGCTCGCGCGAACGCGAAGGCCAATTCACACGCTGGCGAGGACGCGGTGCCCGCGTCGAGCCGTGCCACGCGCGCGGCGGAGCGGCGCGCGGCGATCGTGGATGCCGCGATGGAGGAATTCATCGCGCGGGGCTTTGCCGCGACGCGGCTCGACGACATCGCGAAGCGTGCGGGTGTCGCCAAGGGCACCATCTACCTGCACTTCAAGGACAAGGAATCGATGTTCGAGGAGCTGGTCCGGACGGTGATCGTGCCTGTCGTGACCCGGTTGACGGCATTGCCGCCACCGGCGGGCTCGGTGCGCGATCTGGTCGAGGCGTTTGCGAGTAACTTCCTGAAGGAGGTCATCGGCACCAGGCGCGGCGATCTCGTGCGCCTGATCGTGGCCGAGGGGCCGCGGTTTCCCTCCGTGGCCGACTTCTACTACCGCGAGGTCGTCTCGCGCGGCATCTCCGCCATGCGCGCCCTGATCGAGCTCGGCATCGCCCGCGGCGAGATCCGCCAGAAGAACCTGGCGCACTATCCGCAGATCCTGGTCGCACCCGCGATGATCGCGGTGATCTGGCAGAGCCTGTTTGCGCGGCACGCGCCGCTCGACGCGCAGGACATGCTGCGCGTTCATCTCGATTTGATTTTTGGCGAACGGAGCACGACATGAGGCCGTCGCAAGCAATTTCTGTACTCGCATTGATCGCGGTCCTCGCGACCGGGCTTGCCGGTTGTAAGGACAAGCGTGATCCCGGCTTCCAGGGCTGGGTCGAGGCTGACATGATCTTCGTTAGCCCAGACGAGGCGGGTCGCGTGACGAAGCTCAATGTCCGCGAGGGCGATCAGGTCAAGGTCGGCGATCACCTCTATTCCGTCGACGACGATCTCCAGCTTGCCGATCTCAATCAGAACAAGGCGACGCTGGCGAATGCGCAGCAAACCTACGATCGCGCGGCTTCGCTGAGCAAGACCGGCTCGGGCACGCAGGCCAATCTCGACTCGGCGGTCTCCGCCTTGCGCGTCGCCGAGGCACGGGTGGCGACCTCGGAGACGCGGATGGCGCGGCGCAAGGGCTTTGCGCCGGTCGCCGGTACCATCCAGCAGATCTATTTTCGCGAGGGCGAGATGGTGGCGGCGCAGCGGCCGGTGCTCTCGATCATGCCCCCCGGCAACATGAAGCTGCGCTTCTTCGTGCCGGAGACCGAGCTGCCGAAGCTTGCGATCGGCGATACGGTGCGGATCGCGTGCGACAATTGCGCCGCCGATCTCACCGCAAAGATCTATTTCATCGCAACCTCGGCCGAATACACGCCGCCTGTCATTTACAGCCTCGAGGAGCGCAACAAGCTCGTCTATCTGATCCAGGCGCGGCCTTCGCGTCCCGACGCCTTGCGCGTCGGACAGCCGATCGACGTCTATCTCAATCCAAAAACTCCGGTGGCGGACAAACGATGAGCGGCAATGGCATCGCGATCGACGTCAAGGGCCTGACCAAGTCGTTCGGCGGCCGGGAGGTCGTGCACGATCTGTCGATGCAGGTGAAACGCGGCTCGATCTACGGCTTCCTCGGGCCGAACGGCTCCGGCAAGACGACGACCATCCGCATCCTCTGCGGCCTGCTCACACCCGACAGCGGCGAGGGCACCTGCCTCGGCTACGACATCCTGAAGGACGCCGAAAAGATCAAGCGCCAGGTCGGCTACATGACCCAGCGGTTCAGCCTGTATCAGGACCTGTCGGTGCGCGAGAATCTCGAATTCGTCGCGCGGCTCTATGGCCTTGCCGACGCCCGCGGCGCCGCGCGCGACATGATCAAGCGGATCGGGCTCTCGGGGCGCGAGGAACAGCTCGCGGGCGAACTCTCCGGCGGCTGGAAGCAGCGGTTGGCGCTAGGTGCCTGCACATTGCCCAGTCCGAAACTGCTGCTGCTCGACGAGCCGACCGCCGGCGTCGATCCCAAAGCGCGGCGCGATTTCTGGAACGAGATTCATGCACTCGCGGCCGACGGTCTCACCGTGCTGGTCTCGACCCACTACATGGACGAGGCCGAGCGCTGTCACGAGATTGCTTATATCGCCTATGGCCATCTGCTCGTGCATGGCACCGTGGACGAGGTGATCGCGAAATCCGCGTTGACGACCTACACCGTGACGGGCGAGGACCTGAACGAGCTCACGGCTGCGCTCACCGGCAAGCCGGGAATCGACATGGTGGCGCCGTTCGGCACGTCGCTGCACGTCTCCGGCCGCGACGTCGCCGCGCTCGAGGCCCGCATCGCGCCGTGGCGCGAAAAAAGCGGACTGCATTGGCACAAATCATCGCCGTCACTGGAAGACGTGTTTATCGAATTGATGAGCCGTTCCAAGGACAATTTCCAATGAGCGCGGTCGATCATCCTGAACCCCAGCACGCGATCCGGGAGCGCTTCGGCTTCTGGAGGCGCTCCTATGCGATGCTGATCAAGGAGTTCATCCAGCTCAAGCGCGACCGCGTGTCATTTGCGATGATCGTGATGCTGCCTGTGATGCAGCTGCTCTTGTTCGGCTATGCCATCAATACCACGCCGCACAATCTGCCGAGCGCGGTGCTGCTTCAGGAGGATTCCGATCTCGCACGCTCGATCCTGAAGGCGCTGGAGAACACCGCCTATTTCCGCTTTCTCTACGAAGTCCACGACGTCGAAGATTTCGACAATCTCCTGAAATCCGGCAAGGTTCTGTTCGGCGTCGAGATCCCGCGCGGCTTCGAGCGGGCAGTGCGGCGCGGCGATAAGCCGGCGCTGCTGGTCGCGGCTGACGCCACCGATCCAGTGGCGGCGAGCGCGGCGATCGGCTCGCTCGGCATGGTCGTGCAGACCGCACTCAAGCACGATCTCTACATCGGAGATCCCCCGGAGATGCCGTTCGAGATCCGCGCGCACGCCCGCTACAACCCCGCCGCCGCGTCGAGCCTCAACATCGTGCCGGGCCTCGTCGGCACCATCCTGACCATGACCATGCTGATCTTCACCGCGCTCTCGGTCACGCGCGAGGTCGAGCGCGGCACGATGGAGAGCCTGCTGTCGATGCCGATCAAGCCGGTCGAGGTGATGTTCGGCAAGATCATTCCCTACGTGCTGGTCGGGTTCGTGCAGGCGTTCCTCATCATTGGCATCGGGGTCGGCCTGTTTGGCGTGCCGGTGCTCGGAAATCTGTTCCTGCTGGCGCTGCTCTCGACGCTCTTCATCACGACCAATCTGGCGATCGGGTACACGATCTCGACGCTGGTGCAAAACCAGCTCCAGGCGATGCAGATGTCGATGATGTTCTTCCTGCCGAGCATCTTGCTGTCCGGATTCATGTTCCCGTTCGCCGGGATGCCGGCCTGGGCGCAATATGTCGGTGAGTGCCTGCCGCTGACGCATTATTTGCGCATCGTCCGCGCCATCATGCTGAAGGGTGCGAGCATGCAAAATTTGCGTTTCGACGCGTTGGCGCTGGCGGTCCTGATGCTGCTCGCCATGACCATCGCCGTGACGCGCTTCCGCCGCACGCTGGATTGAGGCAAGATGCCCCTGGAATCAAGGGGGCGGAATGGTCAGTTTTGCGAGCAGGAAGGCCCGGCAGCATGCCGTGATGTCCGAAGACTTCGAGCGCGAGCTGACGCGCGAGGTGCTGCGCACCGAGCTCGTGCGAGTGAGGGCGCTGATCACGACGGGCTGCGTCATCGTCGTGTTCCTCACCGCGATCTACCTCGTCAATTCCTCCGTGGTGCAGCGGGTCTGGCGGGGCACGGAGGGGCTTGCCGAGGTCTATGGTCTCCTGACCGGCTTCATCCTGTTCGAGGTCTGGGTCCACAGCCAGATCAGGCGAAACCTCAAGCTCGACCGCGATCTGCCGGTGATCCGGCGCTATATCGGCGCGCTGATCGAGACCTCGCTGCCGACCGTCATCCTGATCCTGCAGATCCGCAGCATGGGCGCGAGCCAGGCGCTCGGCTTCGTCGTGCCGCTGATCTATTTCATTTTCGTCATCCTCTCGACCCTGCGGCTCGACTTCTGGCTGTCCACCTTCACCGGCTTCGTCGCTGCGGGTGAGTTGCTCGCTGTGGCGCTGATCTTCGATCCCGCCAGCGGGAGCGGCGAGCCGCAGATCTATTTCCACGCGGTGCGAAGCACCATCATCCTGATCTGCGGCGTGCTTGCAGGCGCGGTCGGTGCGCAGCTCCGCCGCCAGTTCGCCGCAAGCATTGCCGCAGCGACCGCGCGCGACCGGGTGACCAACCTGTTCGGTCAGCACGTGTCGCCACAGGTGGTGGAGCGGCTGATGGCGGCGGGGACGAGCGTCGCCGGCGACCTCCGCCGCGTCGCCGTGATGTTCGTCGATTTCCGCGGCTTCACCGCCGGCGCGCAGTCGCGCACGCCGCAGGAGGTGGTCGACCGGCTCGACGGCGCCTTCGCCGTCCTGGTCGACATTCTCGACCGCGAGGGGGGCATCGTGAACAAGTTTTTGGGCGACGGCTTTCTGGCCCTGTTCGGCGCGCCGCTGGAGACCTCCGACGCCGCGCACCGCGCGGTCGCCGCGGGCCGCGAGATGCTGACCGCGATGGCGCGCATCAACGCGCAGACGAGCTGGCCGCTCAGAATCGGAATCGGCATCCATTTCGGCGAGGTCGTCGCCGGCAATATCGGCTCGCCCCGGCGCAAGGAATACACGGTGATCGGAGACACCGTGAACTTCGCCTCCCGGCTGGAGGCGCTGAACAAGGAGTTCGGCTCGCAGCTCTTGATCTCGGCGGCGGTCCGCGAGGCGCTGGGCGAGGACGGCGACGATGCGGTGTCGCTTGGGGAGGTCGAGGTGCGCGGCTATGAGCAGAAGGTGGCGGTGTTTCAACTGGGGTGAGGGCCGCCGCCTGCGCCTTCACTTGTGAGTCGCGTTTCGTTGAAGCGGCTCGCGTTTCGTTGAAGGCGCGTGATGAAATATCCTTGGTAGCTTTTGGGTCTTGCACGGTGGAAGCCGAAAATCTCAGCTTCCCTTTGTTACCCGGAGAAAGCCAATGACTCGATCGATCCTTGTTGCAGCCGCCCTGATCGCCGCTGTCACCCAAAGCCAGGCCGCATCGGCGCGGGACAGCGTGCCGCGTCGCGCCGCAACTCACGTGGCGGCCGACTGCGTCAGGGCTCCGGCAGCAGGCGCGTATGCCTCTGCGCCTTACGCACAGCCGCCTTGCCTGCCCAACACGGCGTCCGCGTACTAACTCGCGGCAGAGACGAAGCCGGGCCGGTGAAGTCCGCCAGCCCGGCGTCGCGAACGCTGATGGCGGACTGCGCGGGATCTCGCGCTGGAGGCCGAGTAGATTCGGCGCCGTATCGCAACGGCGCGGCCGGCGAAGATTTTGCGAAGACGGCCTACCCGCTGCTGCGCAACGCGTACGGCCTCGATCGACTGCTCTGGGGCAGCGACTGGCCGCACACGCAGTTCGAGAAGGCGCAAAGCTACGCGAAGAACCGGCGATTTATCGATGGGCTGATCGTCGATCAGAGTGAACGCGCGCAAGTGCTCGCATCGCCACGTTCGCTCTGCCGCTTTTGATCCGTCTTCCGCGATTGCTCCGATTGCACTCTATTTTGGGGCATGACGGGCGATGTCGCCGGCTTGTAGAGTGCCGGCGATGCAGCCGACCGAGGCTGCGCTTGCGTGAAGAGGAAGCGAAGATGCAGCGCCGCTACATCACCGTCGACGTGTTCACCGACCGCGCCTTCGGCGGCAACCAGCTCGCCGTGGTGCTGGATGCCGGCGGGCTCTCCACGCAGCAGATGCAGGCGATCGCGACCGAGTTCAACTATTCGGAGACGACCTTCGTACTGCCGCCGCGCGATAAGGCCAACGACGCCGAAGTGCGCATCTTCACGCCGGTGTTGGAGATCGCCTTTGCCGGTCATCCCAATGTCGGCACAGCCTTCGTGCTGGCGTCGCTGGCGAAGGAGCCGAAACCTCGCCTGCTGTTCGAGGAGAAGGCGGGGCTCGTGCCGGTCGAGATCGTGCGGGAGCAGGGCCGGGTGGTCAGAACGGAGCTGACCGCGCCGCAGCCGCTGGCGCGGTATGCGCCACTGTCACCTGCTGAAGCCGCGAGTTGCATCTCGCTCGGCGCGGATGACATCAAGACCGACAACCACGCAGCGCACGTCGTCACCGTCGGAAACGCGTTTCTCGTGCTGGAGCTGCATTCGCGCGAGGCGCTGAAGCGGGCCCGGCCGGATGCCGCGGCCTATGGCAAGATATTGCCACGCGATGGCGCCCGCTCGGTGTGGTTTTATACCCGTGACGTGCCCGCAGCGGAGGCGCCATGTGAGCGCCAGGCGCGCATGTTCATGCGCGGCGCCAGCGGCCTCACCGAGGATCCCGCGACCGGCAGCGCAACCGTCGCAGCCGCCGCGCTGTTCGCCGATCTCGATCCCAGGCGCGACGGCGAGTTGAGGCTCACGGTCGGCCAGGGCTTTGACATGGGCCGGCCCAGCGTCCTGCAGACGCGCGTGCGCAAGCAGGACGGCAAGATCGTCTCCGCCCATGTCGGCGGCAGCTGCGTGCAGATGATGGAAGGGACGTTGAGGCTTGATGGGGAGGGTTAGCTCTCTATTCCATCGTCATGCCCGGGCTTGTCCCGCCTGCGCGGCCGAAGCCGCTTCGGCGACGCGAAGGCTCGGGCATCCACGTTCTTCGTGCTGTGTGGCAAGGCGTGGATGGCCGGGACAGGCCCGGCCATGACGGAGAGAGTCGTTCAGGCCTGCCGTCCCGCCAAATTCTTCACCGTCACCCCATCGCGCTCCTCGATGATCTCCGCGATCATCTGGCGGTGGCAATGGGTGTGGTCGCGCTCGTAGCAAAGCAGGCAGACGGGACCGGCTTTCTTTACTAGTGCCGAGAGTTCGTCCATCTGCTCCCGGGCCTCCGGCGTCTTCAGGTGCTTTGAGAAAACCTTCTCCAGTACATCGTATTGCCCGCTGCGGGCGGCGAGGCGGCCTTCCTTGGGCGTGCCGAGCGCTGCCAGATGGACATAGGCGATGCCGCGTTCATCGAGGTCTGCGGCGAGCTGCCTCTTGGAAAAGCCGGGCCGGCGCGATGACGTCACCGCGCGCACGTCGACGACGAGCTTGACGCCGGATTGCTCCAGCTCGTCGAGCACTGCCTTCGGCGGCGTCTGCTCATAGCCGATGGTGAAGAGCTTTTTTGCCTTTGCCATGAGACACCTTTAGCGAAATACCTCAGCTCACCCGTGCGATCAGTTCCATCGCGCCGGCTGGCGCGCGCACCTTGCCCTCGTGGATGACATAGGCGAACACGTCGCGCGGCTCCTTCTTCGGCTTGGCCTTGTCGACCTTCGGCAGGTCGTCGGGTTCGCTTCCCTCGGCCCAGTTCTGAAAGCGCTTGGCCCAGGCATCGAGCTGCTTCGGCGGATAGCAGGTCTTGATCTCGTCATTGCCCTTCTGCAGTCGCGCATAGACGAAATCGCCGGCGACGTCGGCGATGGCCGGATATTTGCCGTGCTCGGCGAACACGACGGGCGTCTCGAATTCGCGGATCAGCGCGACGAAATCCGACGTGCAGAAACTGTCGTGACGGACCTCGACGACGTGGCGCAGCGCGCGTCCCTCGAGCTTGCGCGGCAACAGCTCGAGGAATTTTCCGAAATCGGCGCCGTCGAATTTTTTGGTCGGCGCAAACTGCCACAGCACTGGCCCAAGATGATCGCCGAGTTCCAGCACGCCGGAATCATAGAAACGCTTGATGGAATCCCCGGCCTCGGCCAGCACGCGCCGGTTGGTGGCGAAGCGCGGCCCCTTCACCGAGAACACGAAACCATCAGGCACCTCGCTCGCCCATTTGCGAAAGCTCTCCGGTTTCTGCGAGCCGTAATAGGTGCCGTTGATCTCGATCGAGGTCAGCTTCGAGGCGGCGTAGGACAGCTCCTTGGCTTGCGTGAGCTTCTCCGGATAGAACACCCCGCGCCATGGCTCGAAGGTCCAGCCGCCGATGCCGATGAAGATGTTGCCGGATTTTTTGGACGCGGTTTTTGCTTTGGCCACGGGAGGATCTCGGATGCGGGGAGGAGGGCCTCCATCCTAATCAAACCAGTTGTGATTGGCCAGTTGCGACGTCCCGTCTAAGCTCGCGATAGGATCTGCGAAAAAAGGAGAACAAGATGCGGATGCTGATGGTGGGAGCGGCGCTCGTCATGATGACATCTGCTGCCATGATATCTTCAGTTATGGCCGACGATGACGATGCCAAGGGTGCGCAGAAGCTCGCCACGCAGGGCCGCGACGATTATTGGCATTGCCTGGCGCGGGAATATTCGCGCGTCGGCAATCAGGGCCTGTCGGAACAGGATTTTGGCCGCTCCGTCGCCGGAGCCTGTCCGTCGGAGCGACAATACTACCGGGTGGCACTGCTCGATTATCTCACCACGCAATATCCGGATATTGATGCCGGCGCCCATCTCGCGACCGCGAACAGGGCGGTGGAGGCGGCGCAGAAGGACATCGTGACGGCCTTCGTCAAGCACAAGCCGCCGCAGAAATAGCCCATTGAACCGGTGCGTCCGGCAAGCCCTTCCGGCAGCGCGCTCATCCATGGTATCACTGGGCGCATCTGGAACAGGGATGGGTTTCCATGTCGTCTGAGTCGGTGGGGGGCATTTTGGGCGCGATCGTCGCGGCGATTGTGCTTGCGGTCGCCGTCGTCTTTGGGCCGATCGGCCAGTACGGCAAGCCGCCCAAGCCTGCGAAGGCCGAGCCGGCCGGGGCTGCGGCGCCGGCGGCTCCTGCCGCGCCCGTGCCGCGAGGGCCGGTGATCAAGGAAGTCCCGAACCAATAAGGGCGTGAAAAAGGCCTCTTTCGCCCCTTGTAAAGCGGCGTTGCCGTTCCCATTTAGCTTCTAACGGCGACGTTGAGCGAAAAACTCCGGCGCTGGAACGACCTTGGAATAGCCCAGGCTGCGCCGGATGTACGCGCCGCCCGCCGTTCCGGGGTCGTTGGCATTTTGGGACCCCTTTTTGGGCCGCTCCCCAGAGAAACCCCGGCTTGCTGGCGCAAGTTCTTGGCAGCACAGGACGCGGCGGATATACGCTGCCGTCATGAATCAAGCGATCAGACCGGGCTCCGATAACCCACGGGCGGCTTCGCCGGCGCCCGAATTGTCGGTCGTCGTCCCGACTTTCAACGAACGCGACAATGTCACGGTGCTGTACCGGCGGCTGGAGACAGTGCTGGCCGGCATCGCCTGGGAGGTCGTGTTCGTCGACGATAATTCGCCTGATGGCACCTGGGACGTCGTGCGCGCGCTGGCCCAGCGCGATAGCCGCGTGCGCTGTGTCCGCCGTATCGGCCGCCGCGGCCTGTCGGGGGCCTGCATCGAGGGCATCCTGGCCTCCAGCGCGCCCTATGCGGCCGTGATCGACGCCGACCTCCAGCACGACGAGACGCAACTGCCGAAGATGCTGTCGCTGCTCGCGAGCGGGCAGGCCGAACTCGTGGTCGGCAGCCGCTACATCGAGGGCTACAAGAGCGAAGGCTTCAACAAGCAGCGCGCCGGCGCCAGCGCGCTGGCAACGGAACTCGCCAGGAAAGCGCTGCGGGTCGAGATCGCCGATCCCATGAGCGGCTTCTTCATGGTTCGCCGCGACCGCTTCGAGCAGCTCGCGCCGAAACTTTCCGTGCACGGCTTCAAGATCCTGCTCGACCTCGTCGCAAGCGCTAACGGCACCTTGCGCGCCATCGAAATTCCCTACACGTTCGGCGAGCGCCAGCACGGCGAAAGCAAGCTCGATTCCATGGTCGCGCTGGATTTTCTCGGCCTCGTTCTGGCGAAGTTCACCAACGATGCTGTCTCGTTACGCTTCCTGCTGTTCGCGATGGTCGGCGGGATCGGCCTCGTGGTGCATCTCACCACCCTGTTCATATCGCTCGAGCTGTTCAAGGAGCCGTTCGCGGAAGCGCAGGCCTCCGGCGCCATCGTCGCAATGACCAGCAATTTCGTCCTCAACAACTTCCTCACCTACCGCGACCAGCGGCTGAAGGGCTTTGCACTGCTGCGCGGCCTGATCGCGTTCTACATCGTGTGCAGCGTCGGCCTGCTCGCCAATGTCGGCGTCGCCTTCTCGGTCTACGACCAGGAGCCGATCTGGTGGCTTGCGGGTGCGGCCGGGGCGCTGATGGGCGTGGTGTGGAACTACGCGATGTCCGGACTGTTCGTCTGGCGCAAGAAATAGCTCACGATGGGCGGGGCTGATGCGCGGATCGTCCGCAATACCGCGCTGGTGATCCTTGCGCTGGTCGGCTTGCGGCTCGTCGCAGCCGCCGTCACGCCGATCACCTTCGACGAAGCCTATTACTGGATGTGGTCGCAGAACCTCGCTGGGGGATATTACGACCACCCGCCGATGGTTGCCTACGTCATCCGCGCCGGTACCCTGATCGCGGGCGACACCGAACTCGGCGTTCGCGTGGTCTCGATCCTGCTCGCGCTGCCGATGAGCTATGCGGTCTATCGCTCCGCCGCGATCCTGATCGGCGGCGCGCGGGTGGCTGCGACCAGCGCCATCCTGCTCAACGTGACGCTGCTGGCCTCGGTCGGCACGCTGATCGTCACGCCCGATGCGCCGCTTCTGGTTGCCTCCAGCTTCGTGCTGTTCTTTCTCGCCAAGGTGCTGGAGAGCGGCCGCGGCGTCTGGTGGCTCGCGGTCGGCGCAGCCGTCGGCGCGGCGCTACTGTCCAAATACACCGCGATGTTCTTCGGGCTGGCGATCCTGATCTGGATCGCGGCCGTGCCGAAACTGCGGCATTGGTTTCTCTCGCCTTGGCCGTATCTCGGCGGTTTCGTTGCCTTGGCGCTGTTCTCGCCGGTGATTCTCTGGAATGCCGATCATCAATGGGTCTCGTTCGCAAAGCAGCTCGGGCGCGCCAGGATCGAGGATTTTCGTCCGGTCTTCATTGCCGAGCTGATCCCGACCCAGATCGCGTTCGCAACCCCGCTGGTGTTCATCCTCGGCGCGATGGGGCTGCACGCGCTGACCTGGCGCCGGGCCGGCGCGCTGGCCTCGCGCGTGCTGATCGAGACGATGTTCTGGACCATCGTCGTCTATTTTGTCTGGCATTCGCTGCATGCGCGCGTCGAGGCCAACTGGTTTGCGCCGGTCTATCCGCCCTTCGTCATCGCGGCGGCCGCCGCCGCCAATCTCGTACAGTGGAAGCCGCGGCAGCGCAGCCTGGTGGATTTCTGCCTGCGCTGGGCCGCACCCACCGGCATCGTGATGTTTGCCGCGCTGATCGTGCAGGCCAATACCGGCTGGCTGTCCGGCTATCGCCGCGATGCGACCGTGCGCAGCGTCGGCGTCGGCTGGCGCGAGCTCGCTGCCGAAATCGAAGCGGTGCGCGTCCGCAATGGCGCGTCCTGCGTGCTTGCGCCGGACTACGGCACGACGGGCTGGCTCGCCTTCTATCTGCCGCGCGGCAGCTGCGTGGCGCAGCAAAACCAGCGCATCCGCTGGGCCAACATGCCCGAGCCGGATCCAAAGCTGCTTGCGGGCAAGCTGATCTATGTCGACGAGCTGCGCTCTGACGGCCATCCCGCCGTCCACGACCTCTTTGGGAAGGTGACGCAGGTCGCGCAATTGCAGCGCAAGCGCGGCCCGCTCGTGATCGAGACTTACAGCATCGATCTGCTCGAAGGCGCCAAGGGCGACGTGCTGGACCGCTCGCCACCGCCGGAAGCGCGGTAGCTCTCCTCGGAACGACGACGAAAGTTCAGTTGATCATCTCGGCCTTGGTCGAGGCCTGGTTCGGCCTGTCCTGGTCGCGCCAGAACCAGACGCTCACGACGCCGGAGCGGCCGCGGACCTGCGTGAGCAGGGGGCCCGACAGAACGCCGTGGGGAGCGCCCTGGAAATCGGCCGCATCCAGCAGCGTATCGCTGAGCGCGAGACGCGCGCCGTTTTTAGCAGCGACCTCCATCAACCGGCTCGCGACGTTGACGGTGTCGCCCGTCGCCGTGATGTGCTGATGGCTTTCGCCGAGGCGGGAGGCGACGATCGGGCCGAAATGCGCGCCGATCTTGAAGCCGAGCTGATCCCTGATCGCTGGCGGCAACCACGCGATCCAGCGCTCGACGCCGCGGTGCAGGTCGATCGCGCATTTCAGCGCGCGTGCGGCGTCGTCGGGCATCGCGCCGGGCAGGCCGAACAGGATCATGGCGCCGTCACCGAGAAAGCCGCTGATCATGCCGCCGCAATCGACCGCGGTCTTCTCGATCAGCGCGTGAAACGCCTTCAGAATGTCCTGGAGTTCACCCGGATCGATCCGCTCGCTCAGCGCCGTGAAGCCGGAGAGATCGATGAAGACCATTGCTGCGTCCTGCCGGACGGGTGTTGACAGGAAATTCGGATCCCGCGCCAGCCACTCCTGCACGGCCGGCGCCTGGAATTGCGCGAGCGACCGGCTCTTGGCGGCAAAATATTGCGTGCGGCGGCCTCCCGCCCACAATTGCACGCCGGCAAAGACCGCAACCGGCGGCACTGCCGCGGCGAGCGTGGTCGCGGCGTTCAACCAGACGCCATGCGTGAACGCAAACAGATTGAACCCGGCCCAGGCGATCATCACCGCGGCCGCGGCGACGATGCCGAGCGCGCTGCGCCGCCAGGCGAGCAGGCCCACCAGCAGCACCGGCAGCAGGATCGCGATGAGCGCGTCGGCGATGTGGACCTTGCGGTCGCGCACGATGCTGTCCCCGGCGACGAGATGGGTGATCGCGGTGGAGACCACTTCGACGCCGGGCATTAGAGAATCGAACGGTGTTGGGTAAAAATCACCGCCGCCGGCGACCGAGGCCCCGATCACGACGATCCGGTTCTCGATCGCCGCGCGACTTAACGTGCCGTCGAAGATGCTCTGTGCGCTGACGGTGCGGATGGTCCGGCGCGGGCCGTAATAGGTGATCGGTAGCGCGAAGTCGGCATCGGTGGGCACCGCGCGGTCGCCGAGCATCAGATGGTCCGGCGCGATCGTCAGCGACTTGTCGAGCGCGCGCGCCGCGACCCGCAACGGAAAGGACAGCTCGACCTTGTCGCTCGTCCGGAACAGCATCGGCACCGAGAGCGGCGAGCCCGATTGTCCGGTCGCAACATTGACGACGCCGACCTCGGCATGATCGGCGAACGCCGGCAAGGGCAGCAGGAAGCGCTCGGCCTGCGGCAGCGCGGCGAGGGGGCCTTGGCCGCTGGTCTCCACGGTCTCGCTGGCGGACGGGAAGATCGCTGCGGCGGCAAGGACGATGGGACCCGTAGCCAGCGTATTTGCCAGCGTAGCGTCGCCGATCGCAGCGCTGCGATCGACCAGCAGCAGGTCGATCGCGACGACCTTCGGCTTGAACTGCACGATGGTGTCGACGACGCGGGCGAGATCGGCGCGCGGCAGCGGATAGCTGCCGCCGCGCTTCACGACGGTGTCGTCGATCGCGACGATGGTGACGAGATCGGGCGGAACCCGCACGCCGCGGACCTGCGTCCGCCAATCCGTCAGCGTCGCCTCGAGGCGATCGAGAAACCGCAGATGACCGTTGGCGTGACCGGCATAGATGCCCGCGCCCCACAGTGCGGTGAGGACGAGTGCCACCAGGATCTGAACGCGTCGGCTACTCATGTGGTCGTGTTGCAATTTCTCTATCGTCCAAATGCTGTTCGCCGCGCCCAGGTGACCCGAACCATTGGCCAAGTCTTACTGACCAAGTCTTGCCATCAACGCGTCGACGCGCGGCTGGCCCCATGTCTTGACCGTCAACGGGCCTGTGGCTTCCACGTCGACGCCTTGGCCACGGTCTAATACCACGCTGCGCCCACCATTCCTTCGGCTCACGCCGACACGGCCGTCAGCCACGAAGACGGAGGTCTTGGCCTCTGCGACATCGACCGCCCATTTCGTGCCGCGCACCGCGGCGATCGCCTGCGGCGTCAGCACCTTGAAGGGATTGCCGCCGGGCTTCTTGGGCACCTCGACCAGCAGCGCTTTGCTGCTCAACTCCACCGAGTCTATATGTCCGTCGCGGTTAGCGTCCTTAAGTTCAAATCTGGCACCGCTTTCGGCAACGATCGTGATGCCGTTGTCGCAGCGCCAGGTCTGCGTACCGGCAGCAGATGGCGTCGCCGTGCAGCCCACATTGGCGGCAGGCTGGGCAATCGCGTGTCCGATCAACAGAAACGACCCCGCCAGAGCGAAAAACCCTGCGCGCACGAACTCTCTCATGCCAGCCTCCGTTTGCGTGCTCGGCACAGTTCAAGGCGATCTTGATACGGTACCGTATCACACGCAGAGGCTGCTGAAAAGTGCCGGTTGCCGTAGCTATTTTCTCGCTGCGGCCTTTTCCAGTGCGGTGCGATCAACTTTCGGTCAGGGCACCTGCTCGCGTGCGCGGTGTAGCTGCTGACAACCGCGCTGCGGCTGCGGAGCAGAGGGTGCTTGCGCACCAGCCTCGCGCAACGCTTCCCCGCTATCTTCCGGGTATTGAACACCACGAAAACGACTTGGTTGGATGGCCTTAGAGATGCGGCCGGAGACGGTCGCCGGCAACGCCAATCCCGCCGAGAATTATAGTTAACAGACGCCCTTAAGTCCGTAGTTCTGCGGGCTTTTTTCTCGAAATGGGACACCCGAACGGGTTGCCTCACATCCGCCCGAACTTAATCCGCATTTAACTAAAAGTGGCCTTAATGACGCTCCGACCCTCTGCGAGATGCTGTTCCCGGATCGTGACCAGCGGCGCTTCGAAGGGGGACCGAGTGACACCGTTCTGGACGCAAGGCGAATGAGTACGAGTATCGCTGCGCAAGGCATCGCGGCACGAAAGTCCAAAGGATTCTCGAGCAATTCCTATCGGAAGCCTTCCCGGAAAATGACCACCCAAAACGTGCTTGGCGCCGCCGTGATCGGCTGCGTCGTGCTTGGCGCCGGCTGGACCATCTACAGCAACATCTTTGCCGCCAGCGTCTATCCGACCGTCGGCAGCAGCGGCTACGACGAGCCCGTGATCAAGCGGGCGCCCAGGGTCGCGCTGCGCGAGGCCGGTGAGGCCGTCAAGGACGCCTTTGCGCTCTTGCCCGACCGCTTGCAGGTGGCAGCGCCGATCTCGCGCGAGATGTTCAACGATCGCTTTGCCGCGGCTGCGACCCAAGGCGTGACATCGAATGCGGCCAGCGCCGCGCCCGCAACCAAGGTCGCCGAAGCCAAGGACGCGCCGAAGCCGAGCGTGATCGCGAGGGTCGCGGAAGTCCTGAAGCCAGGTCCCGCCAAGATCGCTGACGCTGCGAAGTCCAAGCGCGGCGCTGACGCGCCGCTGCAGCTTGCCTCGGCAGATCCGGCCGAGATCGTGCCGGCGCCTGAGGCGAAGCCAAAATCGATTGCCGATCGCGCCAAGGCTGCGGTGATGTCGATTACCGGACCGCGCCAGTCGATGGTGGAAAAGCTCTGGGGCAAGCGCGAGCCGTCCGGTGGGCTGCTCGCCTATGCCTCGGCCGACGCCAGCGTGACCGCCTCCATCGCGCCGAGGGAGCAGAACCCCATGCTCGGCGGTTCGGCGCCCTATGAGCGTGACACCGCGGTCTACGACATCTCCGCTAAAACGGTTTACTTGCCCGACGGCACCAAGCTCGAGGCGCATTCCGGCCTCGGTTCCAACCTCGACGACCCGCGCTCCTCGCGCGTCCGCATGCGCGGTGTGACGCCGCCGCATATCTACACGCTGAAACCGCGCGAGGCGCTGTTTCACGGCGTGCCTGCGCTGCGCCTGACCCCGATTGGCGGTGAGAGCGCGATCTACGGCCGCGACGGCCTGCTCGCGCATACCTTCATGCTCGGGCCCAACGGCGATTCCAACGGCTGCGTGTCGTTCAAGGATTATTACGCGTTCCTCGACGCCTACCGCAACAAGGGCATCCGCAAGCTCGCGGTGCTGGCGCGCGTGGACTAGGCTCAGTCAATTCGAGATCACGCAAAAGGGCCGCTTGCAGCGGCCCTTTTCTGTTTCGCTTCGCGCGTGCGTTTTAGCCCGGCCAGCACTGCCCGCCGCCGTCGATCCGCAGCACCTGACCGGAAACGAAGGCGCCCATGGGCCCTGCGAAGAATTCGACAACGCGCGCGACCTCGTCGACGGTTGCGATCCGGTCGAGCGTGCCGGTCTCGACCATTCTGTCGGGGTCGACTGCACGCGTTCCGAGGAAGCGGCCGGTGCGGGTATCTCCGGGCGCGATGCAGTTGACGGCGACGTCGTAGGGGCGGAGCTGGTCGGCCAGGCATCGCGTGTAATGGGTCACGCCGGCCTTCGAGACCGCATAGATCGAGCCTTGGGTACGTCCCTTGAAAGCGGCGACGGAGCCAAGCGTCACGATGCGGCCGCGTCGGCGCTCCATCATGCCGCGCGCGACCGCCTGGCATGTCAGGATGGTGGAGAGCAGATTGCGCTCCAGCACCGCGCGCACGTCGGCCTCCTTGATATTCACCGCATCGTTCGGATCGGGCTTGCCGCCGCCGGCCGCGATATCGCCCCCGGCATTGTGCACGAGAATGTCGATCGGGCCGAGTGCCGCTTCGGTCTCCGCGATGACGCGTGCGATGTCCTCGCCCTTGGTGAGATCGCCGAGCACGCGCTGGCTGCGAACGCCGAATTCGCGGCCGATCTCGACGGCGACCGCGGTGAGGGTGGTGCCCTCGCCATACTCGGCCGGCCCGTTCTCGCGCATGCCGTGGATAGCGACGTCAGCGCCGAGCGCGGCAAGCTTCTCTGCAAAAGCGCGGCCGAGCCCGCGTCCCGCGCCGGTCACCAGTGCAACTTTGCCTGCCAGAAGCTTGTTGGTGTCATGCGATGTCATGATCTTGTTCCTGTTGTGAATGTCAGTCTGCCGCGAGGTCGAGGCCGATCGCCAACGCCTGCACGAGGCACATCGGTGCGACAAGCGTACGCAGCGCGGGCTCAGGCATGTCCTGGATCTCGAACACGACGCTCGCGCCCTCGACGATCGGGCTCAAAAGGCTGTCGGTGATGGAAATCGTGGGCACGCCCCGCGCGACGAGTTCAGGAAACAAGCGCGCCGTATCCGGATAGTAATTTCGGAAGCTGATCGCGACCAGCGCGTCGTCTGATGTCGCCGCGTGCGACTGCTCGTGGATGCTGCCGCCAAGGCCGTCGAGCAGGACGACGCGCCGTCCGAGCTTGCGCAGCACGTACGCGAGGTGGATCGCAACCGGGAACGAGCCGCCCAGGCCGAGCAGATAGATGTCACGTGCCTTGGCAAGGATCGCGGTTGCGGCGTCGAGTTCGCGCGCATGGACGGATTGGCTGAGCGTGACCAGCGATGATTGCGCTTCGGACACGAAACGCGACAAGACCGCGGCCGGCTGGCGGCCGAGCACTGACTTCTCCTGGCTCTTCATGCGGGCGAGGCGCGCCTTGTAGCTTGGCGCGACGCCGGCGACGAGACGGGAGCGGAACACCTGCTGCATCTCGGTGAAGCCGCCGAACCCGAGCGCATGCGCGAAGCGAACGATCGCCGACGGCGGCACCCCTGAGCGCTGCGCCACCTCGGCCACGGTGCCGAGTGCGACATCGGTCGGGTGATCGAGCACGAACTCCGCGATCTGCTGCAGCCGGCCGGACAGTGCCCGGTGCCGCTGCGCAATCGCGCCGCGCAGTTCGTCATAAGTCATGGCGCCAGCCGCCTTGTTCATCGAGTCGGATCTCCGGATCGGTCGCCTGTTTAACGGCATTTCACGATTTGGATCAAATATTCTACTTTACATAATATATGGAATGAATATTCTAATCCCACAAGAAGCAAAAGACTTCGGAAACGGGAGGACACGATGAGAGGGCGTCAGATCTCACGGCGAAGCGTTCTGAAGGGCAGCTTGATGGCGAGCGTCATCGGCGGCGCCGGCAGCTTCTTTGGGCCGTGGAGGCAGAATCATGCCTGGGCGCAAGGCGCGAAACCGATCAAGCTGGGCCTGACGTGCGATGCCAGCGGTCAATACGGCAACAGCGGCCAGGATGATTTCCGCGGCATCAAGATGGCGATCGACGAGATCAACGCCAAAGGTGGCGTACTTGGGCGCCAGGTCACTTTCATCACGGCGGACACCGAGACGACGCCAGCTACGGGCAGCCGCGTCGCGGAACGTTTCATCACTCGCGAGGACTGCACCATCCTGATCGGCGCGCTGCATTCGGGCGTCGCCAACGCCATCACACAGGTCGCCAGCAAATATGGTGTGATCTACATGAACACCAATTCCTCCGCGCCCAGCGAAGCCGGGGAGAACTGCTCGCGCGTGAAATTCGTATGGGACGGCAACGGCACCAATTTTTCCAAGGCGTCGGTCAAGAACGCGGTGGACTCCATCGGCAAGAACTGGATGCTGCTGACCAACGACTATGTCTGGGGTCACACGACGTCTGCCGCGACCAGGACGCAGGTCGAGAGCGCCGGTGGAAAGATCCTCGACAATCTGCTGGTGCCGCAGAACACGCGCGACTTTACTGCCTATCTGCTGAAGATCCAGCAGGCCAAGCCCGATGTTGTGGCGACCGCAGTTGGCGGCGACGATATCAAGGCATTGCGCGAGCAGGTGGCGCAGCTCAAGCTCGACGGCAAGCCGGCCTGGATCAACAACCAGCAGGACTGGCCCGATGTGTGGGGCGCGCCCGACAGCCTGTTCGGCGTGTTCGGCACCACCTGGTATCACAAGCTGCCGCTGCCAGGTGTCGCCGAATTCGTCAAAAAGTGGCAGGCCGCCAACAAGGACGGCCCGATCCCGGTGCCGGGCAACGTCTCCTACAACGGCTACATGTCCACGCGCGAACTGCTGCGTGCAATCGAGCGGGCAGGGTCGACCAACAACGTCAAGATCATCAAGGAGCTCGAGAACCTGAAGGTCTCGGCGACCGATCGGATGCAGCATTTCGACGCCTACATGGATCCGATGACGCACCAGATGCAGCAGACGATCTATCTGGCGCGGCGCAACGCCAAGCCGGTCGACAATACCGATCTGTTCGAGATCATCAGCTGGACGGAGCCGAAATCGGCCGCCGACGATGCGGCACCCGGCAAGTGCAAGCTCACCCCCTACGAGCAGGTGCCGACCGTCGACTCCTAGAGACGGTGCGTCACATCGCAGAACGAGCGGCGCGCATCTCGCGCGCCGCGCCTCCGGGACCGTCAGCCTCCCGGATGACACATGCCAGTTGCGGGAGCCAAAAACCTTGTTCGACCTTCTTCCGCATCTCCTCAACGGCCTGACGCTCGGCCTGTTGTTCGCGCTGATCGCACTCGGCTTCATGCTCATCGTCGGGCTGATGGAGCAGATCAACCTCGCGCACGGCTCCCTGTTCGCGCTCGGGGCTTATGTCGCCATGCAGCTCACGGGGCCGCGCCCTCCATTGCCGATGGAACTTGCGAAAGCGTGGCTCGCGCTGCCGCTCGGCTGGCGCTATGCGGCGACGTTGATCATTGCTCCCGTGATCGTGAGTCTGGTCGGCATGCTGATCGAGCTCTGCATGCGGCGCACTTACGGCAAGGATCCGCTCTACGGGCTGCTCCTGACCTTCGGCGCCGCGATGGTGATCGAAGAGATGATCCGCCTGGTGTGGGGCACGCGCGACTACGTGCTGCAGGTGCCGTCCGCCATCAACGGCGGCTTCCTGTTCGGCGACCTGATCTGGTCGACCTATCGCTTCTACGCAGCGGGCATCGCGGCCGGGGTGATCGGCCTGGTCTGGCTGTTGATCGAAAAGACCTCGTTCGGTGCGACGGTCAAGGCCGGCGCGCATGACAGCGAGATCGTTCGCGCGCTCGGCATCAACCTGTCGCGGTTGCGGATGCTGGTCTTCGTGTTCGGCACGATGCTGGCCGCGATCGCGGGCATCATCGTCGCGCCGATCTGGGGCATTCGCCCGCATATGGGCGTCGATGCGGTCATTCCTGCGTTCCTGGTGATCGTGCTCGGGGGCGTCGGCAGCTTTTGGGGTGCGGTCGTGGCGGGTCTTTTGGTCGGACTATGTGTCGGCCTTGCCGGCGCCTACGCGTCCGAATGGTCGCTGTTGTCGATGTACATCTTGCTCGTGGCCGTCGTGACGTTCCGCGCGCGCGGCCTCTGGGGCAAAAAAAGCGTGCTCGAGGCCTAAAGGGAATGATTGTGGGACCAAAATCTTCACCGGACGCTGCGCGCCTCGTGACGCCGACGATGCTGGTGCTCTGGCTCGTGCTTGCAACGGTGCCGCTCTGGATCACGCGGATCGGGCTCTATCCCTATCTCGGGATCGAGATCCTGATCTGGTCGCTCTATGCGCTCGCATTCAACCTGGTGCTGGGCACCGCCGGACTTCCGTCGTTCGGTCATGGTGCCTATTTCGGCATCGGCGCCTACGCGTTCGGTCTCTGTCAGTTCGACATCGTCGCCAATCTCTGGATATGCCTGATTGCCGCGGCCGCGGCGGCAGGTCTCGCCGGCGTGCTGGTGGCGCTGTTCATCTCGCACAGGCGCGGCATCTATTATGCCTTCATGACGATTGCCTTCGGCCAGATCTTCTGGACGTTGGCGATAAAATCGCACCGGATCACCGGCGGCGAAGACGGCCTTCTCAAGATCAAACGGTTGCCGGCCGATTTCGGGCTTGTGTCGTTCGATCTCAACGACAATGTCGCGTTCTACTATTTCGTGCTCGCCGTCTTTGCGGTCGGCACCGCCGCATTGTGGAGGCTGGTGCACTCGCCCTATGGCCGCGTGGTCGCTGCGATCAGGCAGAGCGAAGTTCGCGCGAGCCATCTCGGCTATAATGTGTGGCTCTACAAAGTCGCGATCTTTGCGCTGTCGGCCGCCGTCTCGGGGTTTGCCGGCGGATTGTTCGTCATGGCGCAGCTCGCCGCATTCCCCGACGTCATGAGCCTGCATCAATCCGGCTACGTCGTGATGATGACGCTCGTCGGCGGTGGCCTCGTCAGCTTCTGGGGTCCGGTGATTGGCGTATTTCTCTTCCTCACCGCCCGAGACGTGATCGGTGCGCTGACCAATGCCTGGATGCTCTATTTTGGTCTGCTCTTCATCGCCATCGTGCTGTTTCGCCCCGAAGGCATTGCCGGCGCGATATCCGCTGCCGTGCAGCAGCACTCACTCGGCGCCTTACGGCAGCGCGGTACCTCGGCGATGCGGCTGCTGTTCGGGAGCGGGCGATGAACATGATCGAAGCCGCGGCCGTTCATGTCCGCTTCGGCGACCGCGTCGTGCTGGAGAGCGTCGATCTCGCGGTCGCGGAGGGCGAGTTTCACGGTGTGATGGGCCCGAACGGTGCCGGCAAAACCACGTTCTTCAATGTCCTCACCGGCCGGGTGAAACCGAATCGTGGTCGAGTCCTGCTCGCCGGCGAGGATGTCACGGGCCTCAGCCCGCACCGCATCGCCGCCAAGGGCATCGCCCGCTCGTTTCAGATCATGACACTGTTCGACGAATTCTCCGCGCGTGACAACGTCATGATGGGCTTGCCCGAGTTTCGCGCCCGTGGCCACGATGTCGCGCGCGCAGCGGCGGGCGACAGCCGGCTTGCCGCGAAGGCCTCTGAATCGCTGGCGGCAGTCGGGCTTGCCGACAAAGGCGACATCCGCGCCAAGGACCTGTCCTATGGCGACCGGCGCGCGCTGGAGATCGCGGTCGCCCTGGCGCAGGCGCCCCGGGTGGTGTGCCTGGACGAGCCGACCTCCGGCCTCGGCTCCGACGGGGTGCACCGGCTCGCAGCCCTGATTGCTCGCCTGAAGGGGCGGCTGACCATCGTCGCGATCGAGCACGATATGGAGTTCCTGTTCTCGTTGGCTGACCGGATCTCGGTCATCCATTGGGGCCAGGTGGTGGCGCGCGGAACGCCACACGAACTGCAGCAGAACGAATGGGTGCGGCGCTCCAATCTCGGGAAGTTCGCATGATCCTCGAAGTGGATGCGGTCGATACCTTTTACGGCGAGACCCAGGCGCTGTTCGGCGCCTCGCTTGCCATCGAGCACGCCAAGGTGTTTGCGCTGCTCGGCCCTAACGGCGCCGGCAAGACGACCATGCTCCGCTCGATTCTGGGGCTGACGCGTCCGCGCCGCGGCTCCGTTTGTTTCGACGGTCACGACGTCACGCGCGATCCGACCCACGAGATTGCGCGCGCCGGCATCGGCTGGGTACCCGACGACCGCCGGCTGTGTCCGACATTGACGGTTGCGCGCAACCTGTCGATCGCGCAAAAGCGCACGCGCTTTCGCCACTGGAGCGTCAAGGAGGCCGCTGCGATCTTCTCACCGCTCGAATATCTCATGGAGCGCGACTGCGAAAACCTGTCGGGCGGCGAAATGCAGATGGTGGCGATCGCCCGCGCGCTGGTCGGCTCGCCGGGACTGGTGCTGTTCGACGAGCCGAGCCAGGGACTGGCGCCGAAAATCGTCGGCGACGTGCTTGCGACGATCCTGCGCATGAAGGATGAGGGTATTGCCTCGCTGGTCGTGGAGCAGAACGCCGAGATCGCGCTGTCGGTCGCAGACCATGCCGCGGTGATCGATCGCGGCCGGATCGTCTGGACCGGGGAGGCCGCGGCCTTGCGCGATGACCGCGGGCTTCGTCAGCGCTTGCTGGGAGTACAATAAGTGGCCGCACCGCTGCTCGTTCTCGACGACGTTCGAAAGGTCTATACACGGGGCCGCGTGATCCGCCGACCGACATTCACGCTACAGGCAAACCTGTCGCTGGACGAACCTGATATCGTCGGTGTCGTCGGCCCGAATGGCGCCGGCAAGACGACCTTGTTCGAGATGATGACGGGCTCGAACGCCCCGACCTCCGGGCGCGTGCTGGTCGCGGGCACCGATATCCATGGTGTCAAATATCGCGAGCGCGACCGGCTCGCGATCCACTATCACCAATCCTATCAGGTTAGGCGCTTCCGGAAGCGAATTCCGTCCGCCTTCCTGGCGCCGTCGCCAACCCGGACGCCGCTGGTTCACCTGTTCGACGAACCGCAGTTCAACCTGCAGGATGGCTATATCGGCTTCATGCTCGATTTCTTCCGCAAGCTGCGTGACGAGGGGCGGCTGGTCGTTCTCTGCATGCATCCGACGGCGGCCTGGCACCTCGACATCCTTGCCGAGATCGCCGGGCGATTCCTCTTTGTGGCCGGCGGTGGGGTGACACGCATGGCCGATTTCGGCGCTCTGGTCGCCGAGCCACGCTTCCGCTCCTATCTGGGGCCGGAGATGACAAAGGCGGCGGACGCGATTTGTCACCGAGCTATTCCCATCCCGACCTAACGCAGAAAAAAGCGACCACAGGAGAATCCGTTGGCCTATTCGAACACCCAGCTTTTCATTGGCGGCAAATGGCGACCGGCCCATTCGGGCAAGGTGATCGAGGTCCGCAATCCCGCGACTGAAGAGGTGATCGGCACCGTCGCCCATGCGGGACGGTCCGACCTTGACGAGGCACTCGCCGCAGCCAGCGCCGGCTTCAAGATCTGGCGAAACGTTGCTCCCTTCGAGCGCTGCCGCATCATGCGCAAGGCGGCCGCGATCATGCGCGAGCGCAATGACGAGATTGCGCCGCTGCTCACGATGGAACAGGGCAAGACTCTTGGCGAGGCCAAGATGGAGGCGATGGCTGCCGCCGACGTGATCGAGTGGTTTGCGGAGGAAGCCAAACGCGCCTATGGCCGCCTGATCCCTGCGCGTGGGCCGGGCATCTACCAGCTCGCGATCAAGGAGCCGGTCGGCCCGGTTGCGGCGTTCACGCCCTGGAACTTTCCGATCAATCAGGTCGTGCGCAAGCTTTCCGCCGCACTCGGCGCCGGCTGCTCGATCATCGTCAAGGCCCCGGAGGAGACGCCGGCCTCGCCCGCACAGCTGATCCGCGCATTTGCGGACGCTGGCGTGCCCGATGGCGTCATCAACCTTGTATACGGTATTCCCTCGGAGATCTCGGAATATCTCATTCCGCATCCGGTGATCCGCAAGATCTCGTTCACAGGCTCGACCCATGTCGGCAAGCAGCTCAATGCGCTCGCGGGCCTGCACATGAAGCGTGCCACCATGGAGCTCGGCGGTCATGCGCCGGCGATCGTTTTCAAGGACGCCGACGTCGCATCGGCGGCCAAGATTCTGGCGGCGGCAAAATATCGCAATGCCGGGCAGGTGTGCATCTCGCCGACGCGGATGCTGGTGCAGGATGACGTGTTCCGTGAATTCGTCGACACCTTTGTCGACAGCGCCAAGTCGTTCAAGGTCGGCAACGGCCTCGATCCCGAATCCAAAATGGGCTCGCTTGCCAATCCGCGCCGCGTCACCGCCATCGAAGGCATGGTGCAGGATGCCGTCGGCAAGGGTGCAAAACTCGAGACCGGCGGAAAACGCGTTGGCAACAAGGGCCATTTCTTCGAGCCGACCGTGGTGAGCGACGTGCCGAACGATGCGCGCGCCATGAACGAGGAGCCGTTCGGCCCGCTCGCGCTGATTTCGCGCTTCTCATCCTTCGACGAAGTTGTCGAGGAGGCCAACCGCTTGCCGTTCGGGCTGGCGTCCTACGCCTTCACAAGCTCGACCAAGACGGCGGCCGCGATCGGTTCGGCCGTCGAAGCCGGCATGATGTCGATCAACAGTTTTGGTCTGGCGCTGCCCGAAGTGCCGTTCGGCGGCATCAAGGATTCCGGCTACGGCTCGGAGGGCGGCACCGAGGCGATGGAGGGTTATTTCAACACCAAGTTCATCAGCCAGACGGGCGTGTGACCGGCCGGGGATGCGCAGCTAGCGTTTGACGAAAACCAGATTGCAGGCCCGCGCCTCGTTGCGCTTGCCGGTGCCGCGGGTGCGATCGAACTGCGCATCGACGGTAAAGGCGTAGGGCGAGCCGGGCGCGAGATTGTTCAGCGTGTACGCGCTCGCTCCCGTCGTGCCGCGCGCGCTCAAGGTGGTCTTGCCGTCCGCCGGGATCTGGCCGTCGATCTCGAGCCGGTTGATGTTGTTGCCCGGACCCTCCGCCTCGGCATGAAGCACGCCGTTCGTGACGGTGGCGACCAGAGGTCTGGTGAAGCCCTGCGCCTTGCCGGTGGCCAAGCAGTTCAACGTCACGTCCCAGCTGCCGTCAAAATCCTTGCTTCCGCCGCTCCGGCCGTTGCCTGACGGCGCGAGCGCCACCTTCTGCTTCAGCCCCTCGATCCGAGCTTTGGCGAGCGTGGCGAAGATGCAATTCGGGAATCTCGCGAGGTGATCCTCGAAAGCGCCCAGCGTGCCGATGCCGTCGGCAGCCTTCCAGTGTGCTTCTGCTGCTGCGCAAGGGTCAGCCCGGGGCGCGGCTTGTGGCGCCGCCGGCGCCACCGTGACCGACACCGGTCCGTTCAGGTAGAACTTGCCGATGATCGACAGCGACAGCTCCGGGAGTTGGGTCTTGCCGCTGGAATCGTAGACGTCGCTGCTGATGTCGCGAAAGACTTCGCCGATCTCCTGCGGCTCCTCGATGTGCTTCAGGAACGCCGTCGTATAGGGGCTGTTGCGGCCGCTGCCATCGGCCGCCGTCTGCCCGGACTGGGTTGAGAACGACACGATCGTGCCGCGCGGTGCTTCGACTTTCGACAGGCCCCGCCCGATCGAGGCGCCGCGCGTCATGCCGGCGGAGCGTTTCAAGGTTTCGGCCAGCGGATTGTCGCGGCAGGAATCGAGGATGAGGATGCGCAGGTTCTTGGCCTGCTGCAGGTCGTTCACGATGTCGTCCACCCGCACGAAGCGCTTCAAATCGGCTTCGTCGCTCAGCACGGCATCGACAGGCATCAGATAGTTCACGCCGTTGTACTGCATCGCATGGCCGCTGTAGTAGAACATGGCGACGTCGGCTTTGCTCGCGGCGCGCGCGAAGCGGATGGTGAGGTCCTGCATGTCAGCTTGGCGCAGGTCAATGCCCTGGAGCACCTCGAAGCCGCTGCGCTTGAGCGAGGCGGCGACGTCTTCGGCATCGTGCGACGGGTTGGGAAGCTGCGCCGTACTGGCGTAGGCGCCATTGCCGATCACCAGGGCGACGCGGGTTTCCGCCGATGCCGGCGCAACGGAAAGCCAGCAGGCCAGGAGGGCAAGGCAAAGTCCGGCCGGGCAAAATCTGGAAAGAGCACGCATGAATGCCTTCCAAGGAAATGTCGAAAAATATCCCTCCAGATTAGCGCATGCCGCGCCGACATCAATGCCCTGCCGGAGCACCGCTCAGATTTCCCGGCCGTGACATCCTGTCACGCCGGGCTCGCCGCCATCGTCTTGCGGACGGCCATTTCGGTCGCAATCGCGTCCCGCACGGCCGGTCGCGCCTGCATGCGCGCGAGATAGGCCGACAACGATGGCCATTGCGCGACGTCGATTCCCGCGGGACGGAGCAACAGCAAAGCCCAGGTGAGATGGGCATCCGCGACGGTGAAGCTGTCGCCGACGAGGAATTCGCGGTCCGTCAGATGCGCGGCAGGCATCGATAATGTCTGCGCTATTCTTGCACGCGGCTTGGCGAGCGAGGCGTCGTCCTTGTACCAGAAGGTTGGAAACAGGAACGCCTTGTGGATCTCGGCCCCGACGAAACTGAGCCATTCCTGGAGCCGATACCGGTCGGGATTTCCGAAGGCGGGTGCAAGGCCCGCCTGCGGCTTTAGGTCGGCGATGTATTGCAGCACCGCGGCGCTTTCGGTCAGCCGTTCGCCATTTTCCAGCACCAGGACCGGCACCGCGCCCTTTGGGGAAACGCCGAGGAAATCGCTGCCGTCGTCCACGACCTGCTTGGTCTGGAGATGGACCGGATGATAGCGGGCCTCGATGCCCGCTTCCATCAGCGCGATGCGGCTCGCAAGCGAGCAGGCCATCGGTGAGAAATAGAGTTGCAGCATCGCCTACGCTCCTTCAGGTCAACGTCTCGGTTTGTGCGATGATCGCAAACCGGTCCGACAATTCGGCCAGGGCGACCTCGTGGATGATCCTTGCGGAGAGCGCTCCGCCGCGGCCGTCGGGAAGATCGCGTGTGGCGCAGGCATCGGCTGCGATCGTCGTGCGCAGGCCGAGGTCGAGCGCGGCGCGGGTGGTCGAGCTGATGCACATATGGGTCATGAAACCGGCCAGCACGATGTTCGTGCGTCCGGTTGCGGCCAGCCGGACTTGCAGGTCGGTGCCGGCAAAAGCGTTCGGCAGCGCTTTTTCGATCACGGCTTCGCTGGCGAGCGGCGCCACGTTGCTGACGATCGCGCCGCGCGCGGCCTCGCGGTCGAACAGGCTGCCGGCACGTCCCTTGTGCGCGATATGGAAGATCGCAGCGCCGCTCGCCCTCGCGCGGGCGAGCAGGCGCGCGGCGGCGGCGATTGCGGGCTCCGCGTCCGGCAAGGCGAGCGGCCCGGCGCAATATTCGTTCTGGATGTCGATTAGCACGAGGCAGGAATCGGCGAGCCTGGGCGGAGTGAGATCGGCGCCGGACAATTCAAGCAGGGTTTTTGGGGCGGTCATGCGGGTCGGGCCTTCCTAAGGCATATCGGATGGCGCCACAGTAGCGCGGCGGCGGCCTGCCAATGTGCAGGACTATTGCAGCATATGGCTGCAAATTTGCAGGAGCCCGTCGTGCCTGCTAGGCTCATCGCCATGAACTGGGACGATCTGCGCATCATCGCCGCGGTCAGGGACGAGGGCACCTATGCCGGCGCCAGCGCGCGGCTGCGCATCGACGAGACCACCGTCGGCCGCAGGCTCGCGCGCATCCAGCGCGATCTCGGCGTGCCGCTGTTCGATGCGGTGGACGGCCAGCGCCGGCCGACGCGGAGTTGCGAGGCGGTGCTGGCGCATGTCGAGGCGATGGCCGCACATGCCGCCGAGATCGGTCGCGTCGGCGAGAGTCTTGCAGGCCCGGTGGGACGCCTGCGTATCGCCTCCACCAACACGGTTGCCGAGGAGGTTCTGTCGCCGCGCGCGAGCGACTTCCTGCGCGCCAATTCCGGCCTGACGCTGCAATTCCTCACCTCGAGCGAGAACGTCAAGTTCTCGCGCTGGGAAGCCGATCTCGCTATCCGGCTGCGCAAGCCCGACAAGGGCGACTTCGCGATCTCCAGGCTCGGTGACGTCAAGCTCTATTATTTTGAGCCTGTCACGACCGAAGGCGAGCCGGTGCTGTGCGCCTATCCGGACGAACTCGGTGCCATTCCCGAGATGCAATTCCTGCGTATGAAGCAAGCCCACGCGCGCTGCGTTACCGACAACGTTCGCGTCATCCGTAACCTGATCCGCGCGCATCAGGCCGCCGGCGTGTTGCCGGAGCATGTCTGCGCGGACTTACTCGGCGATCGCCGCCTGCGCGCCACGCTGCTGCCTGGGCGCCGCGACGTCTGGCTGCTGGTGCAGAACCATCTCAAGCGCGATCCGGCGACGCGGCTCACCATCGAATGGATCCGCCGCTGCTTCAGCGATCTCGCGCGCGGTTGATTGCGACCCGTGAACGCGATCCGCGCGCGGCGCGACCAAGTTATGGGATTGCGTACGCGCGAGGGTTGCGTAATCTCGCGACGACTACGGGCTTGATCAGGGCAGGCGCATGACCACTCTTCAGGAAACCATCCACCCGCAGGCCAAAGTGCGGGAATGGAAGGCGATCGTCATCCTGATCCTCCTGATTCCGGTGCTGTGGTCGCCGCCGTTCCTGTTTCGCATCTTCCTGTTTCAGCCGTTCAACATCCCTTCCGGCTCGATGACGCCGACGCTGGTCGTCGGCGACTACGTCTTTGCTGCAAAATATGCCTATGGCTATGGCCGTTATTCGTTTCCCTTCGCGCCGTCGTGGATCTCCGGGCGTTTCCGGGCCACCGATCCCGAGTATGGTGACGTCGTCGTGTTCCGGACGCCAAAGGACACCGCGGTCGACTATGTCAAGCGCGTGGTCGGGCTGCCCAGTGATCGCATCCAGATGCGGCAGGGCCAACTCATCCTCAATGACCGCCCGGTGACGCGCGGCGCTCTGAAGCAGGCATTCGCCGGCTCCACCTGCGGCGTGGATGACGGTGCGAAGGCCAAGCGCTGGCGCGAGACGCTGCCGAACGGCGCGTCCTACGTGACGCAGGACTGTGTCGACAACGGCTACTACGACAACACCGACGTCTACACCGTGCCGCCGGGCCATTTCTTCGTGCTCGGCGACAATCGCGACAACTCGAGTGACAGCCGCGTGATGTCGTCGATCGGATTCGTGCCGATGGACAATCTGGTCGGCAAGGTGACGCGGATATTCTGGTCGCTCGACCAGCACGGCGAACCGCACATGGAGCGGCTGGGGAAGGTGTGGTGAAGCCCCACTGTCATTCCGGGCTCCGCGCTGCTCCGGGATGGGACCACCGAAGAAAAACAAAACCCCGGCATCGCTGCCGGGGTTTCGCATTTTGTCGTTTGCCGGAATGGCTGGATCAGAAATCCATGCCGCCCATGCCGCCGCCCGGGGGCATCGCCGGACCGGAGCCGCCCTTCTTGGGCAGCTCGGCGACCATGGCTTCCGTGGTGATCAAGAGCGCCGCAACCGAGGCTGCGTTCTGGATCGCGGTACGGACCACCTTGGTCGGGTCGATGATGCCCTTCTTGACGAGGTCAACATATTCGCCGGTCTGGGAGTCGAAGCCGTAGGCGTACGACTTGTTCTCAAGGACCTTGCCGACGATCACGGAGCCATCTTCACCGGCGTTGATCGCGATCTGGCGAGCGGGCGCGGAGAGCGCCTTGCGCACGATCTCGACGCCGGTCTTCTGGTCGTCGTTCTTGGTGCGCAGGCCCTTGAGCTGCTCGGAGGCACGGAGCAGGGCGACGCCGCCGCCCGGGACGATGCCTTCCTCGACCGCCGCGCGGGTCGCATGCATCGCGTCATCAACGCGATCCTTGCGCTCCTTCACCTCGACCTCGGTCGCGCCGCCGAC
>NZ_JBVVPP010000011.1:0-85343 GCF_055811315.1 Bradyrhizobium sp. MI1.4
AGCTCGCCTGCAGCGCTCAAATCCCCATAGAGCCTGCCGCATCAGTCCTGCCCACCATGCGCGGTTTCCTTGTATGGGGCTTTTTTTGTCAAGGAGGCGTTTCAAGAGGCGACAGGTCGCGCATCTTTTCCTTCGTCAGTTTCTTTGTTCGATCTGAAAGCCGTTTCTTCGTCCCGACCCGCACTTCGCCTGCGCTGGCGTGCGCAGAAGCTGTCCAAGGTTGGCCGTCGCACGAATCATACCACAGGCTCCGCCGTTGCCAGGCCACACCTTGACAGCTTCGAGCACGACGGCACGGTTGGTGCGATCGGGATAACGATCGGAGGGGGAGCTCGCTTGCGGGCGCGATCAATCGCGCCACAACCTTGTATTCGGTGGGTCCAAGGACCCGAACCATGATGCAGTCATACGCATCGGCAGCGAAGCTCCGAAGCGGCGGACCCATTCTCCCTTTCGGCATTGAAAGCCAAGGAAACACGTCGGGACCCCGCCACCTCGAACCGTCATCGGCGACACCGTCACAAGCGGACAGACAGGGCCGAAACTGTTGGGTGTCGACCTCCGTTGATTATGCCGGCCGCAGAACGACGCCGTCCGGCACTACTCCCTCCCGCACGAGACGCCACAGGGCGATCAGGAGCTTGCGCGCCAAGGCCACGATCATGGTCTTGCGCGTCCCGCGGGCATTCTCGGTGCGGGCTCGAAACCACTGCGCCAAGGTGCTGTCCTTCTGGAACATGAGAAATCGCCACGCCAATTGGATCATGCCTCGTCGAACCCGAGCGTTGCCGGAACGGGTCAGCCCTTTCTCCCGGCGTTTTCTGCCGCTCTCGTCGGGCGAGCCCGTGAGGCCGGCATAACGCGCTACGGCCCGTCGGTCGCGCATGCTTCGCGACATTACCTCCTGCACCAGCATGTCGGCCGTCTCAACACCAACCCCGATCACGCGCGCCAGCAGGTGCACCATTGCATGTGGTCCATCATTGGGCGCTTGCTTGAGACGCTCCAGGCGAGCGTCCTCGATCTGCCGTATCTGATCGCTGACGAGCCGCCGGCGCGCCATGTCGCGACGCAGCTCAGCCAGGGTGTTGGGCGGGATCGGCTCGCCCTCGGGGGAGCGCAAGCCGTCAAGGCGTTCGGCAGCTTTCTTCAGCTTGGGATTGAAGCCGCGGATGCCGAGCCGGATCAACGCTGCTTTCATTCGGTTGACGATCCGACTTTGTTCTCCGACGAGGCTCTCGTGTTCGCGGTTGGGCCGCTTGGCATCTTCGTCCTGGATTGTCGGGATCGCCACCATCTTGCAGTGATCACGCTCGCCGCGCAGCCAGCCGAGAAAAGAGCGTTTGAGCAGCTCGGTGTCGAGCCGATCGGTCTTGGCGCGCCGGTGCTCGCGCGACACCGCCACACTCGATGCGTGAATGACGTGAGCCTCAATGTCGCGTGCCCTGAGCCAGCGCGCCAGCCAGAAGCCGTCACGGCCGGCCTCGAAAACGACGGCGATGCGTTTGATCCGATGCCCGGCCTTCGTTGCTTCCTCTCGCCATCGATGCAGCAACTTCAGCAATGCGCTCTCGTCGACCGCGAGCTTCTTCAATGGCTGGCGCTCGACGCCAGGCACGATGCCGGCGACGAGCCAGCTCAACAGACTCAGTTCGATAACTGCGATCAGCGTGCCATTCGGGTCGAGGGGGCTCGAGGATCGGCTCAGATCGTTCAACTTCTGCATGGGGCGCTCCATCGGTTCATCAGCAACAATGGATGCAATATCCTCGTCGCCGCCCCATAGCATCTCCCTTGGAGGCTTTCGGACGCCGGCCGCCCGAATGTGCCGCGCCGTCAATCATGCGGCCGGCATCCGAAACCCTTCACACGAGCGGCCTTCGGCGTCCCGGCTGCTTACTTCCGCTTGAGCTCCGGGGACCATCATCAGCGCCGGTCAGAATGTCCGAGATGGGCCCAACAGCAGACTCGTGCAGCGCAGAAGATCGTTATTCAATCACCTCGGCCGAGCAGCGTCGCAGGGAGATCGATGCCGAGCGCCTTGACCTTCGAGAACATCGGAATGCTCCCGGTCCTCAACCCGGAGGTCTGCAATCGGTGGTCATTAGCGGACAATCAACTCGTCAGCCCTCGCGACCAAATGCCGAGGAACAGATAGGCCCATATCTTTGGCAGCTTTGAGGTTGATCGCAAGATGGAATTCGCTCGGCCCTTCGACGGGCAAATCACTTGGCTTTGCCCCGTTGAGGATCTTCTCGACGAAATATGCGCCCCGACGCCATATTCCATCAATTGTAGGACCAAAGGCAAGCAGTCCGCCGCTCTGCACCCATTCTCGATATTCATGGGCGTTCGGAATTTTGTTTTCTATTCCGAAGTCGACAATCCTCTTCCGATCAAAGACGAACATCGGATCGGTGACGGTAGTCATCGCATCAATCATCGGATCCTGCCTTTTGCGCAGGATTGAAGCAAACGCGACCTCAAATTCCGGCGGTGAACGAACTTCAAACGTTCCACGATCACGTCGACATTCTGCCGGACCAGATCGGCAGCCATCCCAGGCAGAAGTTCCGAATGTCCTTTTGCCTCCCGCCATTCGATGGTGAGATTGTTGCCCTCCGAATAGCCGCGATCACTTAATTCGCGAACGAAGCCGTTTACCCAAGGATAGCTGCTCAAATTAGCCGTCAGATATCCAATGCGGTAAATCTTTTTAGATTGCGCGCTTGAGCCGCCAGCGGCCACACCGCAGCGCCGCCGAGTGCCGTTATGAACTCGCGCCGCTTCATGTCTGATGCCTCGGCAAAGGTAGAGACAACCTATCACTCGCCCCAAACTAACACATTGGGACTGGCCGGCCATGACTTCTGCCACAGAATCTCGAGTACGCCTGCCAGCCGCGCGATGTGCGGTGCGGGTTCAAAAGCGAAAACCTCAACGCGAGCATATTCAGTCCGCTAAGCCCCATGGAACGGACCTCAATGAGACGTGGATGGGCCACTTGCAGACATCGCGCGAGCGGTGTGCATTTCGAGGCAACCGTATTTCGCTTTCGGACGCGTGCAGCAAGATCAAACGCCCACCCTCAAAGAGGATGGGCGCGTGGTGACTTACGACATGATGACGTCCTACTTCTTCTCGGCGCTGGCTTCCTTAGCTGGAGGCGGCTTCATGCCGACGGTCAACTGGCGGATTTTTAAAGCGCCGCCTTCACGTATGTCGATGGCGCCCCAGAACACTGTAACCTTGGTGGCGTCGCCGCTCTTAGGGTCCTTACCGAAGATGTCGGTCTCGCCGTTGGCAACGACCAGATCGTTGTTGATGACCGACATGTTGCCGACTCTGATCTCTATATGATCGGTGCCGTTCTTGAAGTTGTTTTCGTATACGGTCTTGAGATCGGAAAACACACCGCCCGGGTTGATCTGGACCCCGTCCTTTGTATAGAGCGCAGCGACACAGGCCGCGTCTTTCTTGGCGACGCAGTCGGTGTAGGCGACGGCTAATTTTTCGGCCTCCTGCTTGACCTCATCGGCCAGTGCCGGTGCAGAGATGAAGGCGGAAGAACACAATGCCAAGAGCAATGAACGTCGCTTCATAGCAACTTCCCCTCTGGTTGTGATGCACAATTGCATCGCGACGTCCTCCTGACGTAGGACGTCGCGTTGCATTTGTTCCGAAGGGCATTCTGCCGTTAGGCTTTAATACTACTGGCTTGTGAGTATATGCCATTTTGCACGGCTTGGCGCGCGCCTACCTTGATCATCTACGACGGGGGCGGGCATTCCTCGATAATGCGGCGAATGCGGTCGGGAAAGACAGGCAAGTTGACGCATGTGACAGATGAAAGTGTCTTGCTCGACGCGCGCGATGGCCTTGTTATCCAGATTGTTTACCAAAGCGGCCGGCAAACGGCCCAAGCAATTGCTGGATCGCTATCAAGCGGCCAGAGGCACGCACATCCCGATCCAGCTACTTGTGCGCGACCGCACCGCTCGATAGGCCCACTAGTGAGAGGGAGTCTCGGAACTCGGCCTGCGGGACGCATAATGCGTTGCACTATCACTGATCTTGTCGGGGACCCATTCCTCCGCGGTTGAGTCCCAATGATGAGTGTCGTCGAAGTATTTCCAGAGTGGCCGCTTTGGCTTGCTTTCACCCTTCTGTCGGTTTGCATTCAGTGTGCGGAGTTGGACGACGAGCACCCCAGCCATCATCACCCATTCGCGAGCGCTATATCGGGAGTTCCATTTGATTGCGGCGAGCATTGGATGCCTCCTTTAAAGTAAGAAGCCTCTGCCACATTAGGGTGGGCCAAGAATGCAGGGATATAAACTACCTCACAGTTTGCCAACATCTTCGACATAGCCGCGGGCGATCTCACTGCGCGGCGACTGTAACCTACGTTCGTTCGGTACTCGGGCGTCATTTGCCGGGCCATCAAAACGCCCGCGACGATGTGTAGGATTGTTTTTTGGTCGCAAAGGCACGTCTCTCTTAGAGAGTGGATTTTATCGATCGTAGGTGCGCTCTCCATGGAGGTCAGCGCATGCTCCGTCCAAGGACGACTTCGGGTCAAAATGCGAAGAACTCAACCGGAGCAAATCTGGTCCGCCTTGCCGTACAGAGCGGACCTCAACGAAGCGCTCAGCGAGTTCGCTGACGCGCCAAAGGACTAAACCGCTCGCGCGGTAGAACGCCGCGGCTGGCGACACGGCAAAGCAATAGGCGACAGCTCATCGTGACGAGCGGGGCAATTGGTGCGTAGCTGGCGACGATCCGATGATCGAGGACGTGCTGATCTGGAAGTTCGTGGCGGAGCACCAACCATTGCACAAGAGCCAACTCGAATCCTCGATCGCGATTGTGTTCAACGTCGCGCTAGTTGGACCCCGTCGAGGCATCTCGACGTAAGCAGACTTACAAATGCGGTGATGCTCTTGACGAGCAGCTCGAAACAGTTTCGGCTCTGATAGCTCCGGGGGCTTTCCAGCCGCCAGAGATCAGTTTGCCTTATGGCCTTCAAATATCGAGGAGCTCACGTTTAGATTGTGTGGTGTGGTATTTTTGCTATAGCCAAGCCATTGAAAGTATAGGTGCCGCCAAACATTAAATCCCCATAGGCGATCGTCCTGATCGTCTGAAGGTTGTTTGACGCGACTAGCTCGATCACGCGGCATCGTCCTACGTCCCCCCAGCGCGGTTTCCTCCTTTGGAGGCTTTCGGACGCCGGCCCCCGTGTGCGCGGCAACACCGTCATGGGGCCGGCATCCGAAACCCTTCACATTACCGGAAGTCACGAAATGGACTACAGCTACTCCTACTACCGTCAGCGATTAATATCTAACGCGAACTGGTTCACACCTGTACGAGAGGGTCAAACGTAATCGCACGATACCAAGTCCTCGCGCTCCTAGCGTATGTGCGCTAGTTCGATGCGAAGGTCCAAGAAAGCGTCGAATATCCACCTCAACCGCGCTTTCCAATGATCCCAAAAACGATTAATCTCTTCCTCTTCACGCAATTCGGAAACTCGATCGGAGAATAAGCCACACGATAAAATAGATGGGAGGAACCAATGGTGAAGAGAGCGATTACGCTCGGCGGCGGCGGACCGGCAGCAGGGCTACACATCGGGGTTCTGAAAGCACTTGCTGAGGACGGCAAGACGTTCGACGATAAGTCTGATGTGTGGGCGTTGTCCTGCATCGGCGCCTGGGTTGGCATCGTCTACAATCAATTCGATGAAGAAAAAATCAAAAAAGAAAACAAAAGCAGAGCCGAGCTGACCTATGAATTCTTCAGGGACGGCGTGTTTCGGGACGATGAAGGCTATGAGCGTTTCCCCATAAACACCGTATTCGGGACGGATTGGAACGCCAACATCAAGGCCTTCCAGGACTTCGTCACCGATCCCAAAAGTTACAGTGATTTCCGATGGCAACCGTACAAAATGATGGAACAGATCCAGGGCAACATGTCCGCTTGGTTCAATCGTCTGCCTCGTGGTGAACAACCCTTCAAGGAATGGCGCGAAGGAGACATCAACAACTGGATACTCAATAAGGTGCTCGCACCTAATCCACTTGTCCGATACCTCACCTCCCTGATGTACTTGTCCAAGGTCAACGGCCTATCCAGGATCAACTATCCGGATAGCGAGTTTATGAAGAGCATAAAGTTCGACGAGCTGAAAAAGGACGGTATGCCACACATCTATCACAACGCCTGGAATCTCGACGAACAGAAGCTGGCGTTGTTTTCCAATCGTCGGATGAAGGAGGACGAGAAAAAGCAGTACAGGGGAGCTATCGACTCACGCAGCCTGTGTGCGTGTTCGTCTCTTCCCTTCGTCGAAGGGACGGTTGAGATCGACCAAGTTACATATTGCGAAGGGGCGTTAGTCGATACTGTGAACTTCGATAGCTTGCTCGAGGAGCACCCTGATTTGGATGAAATCTGGGTGAGCCGGATCGTCGATGCGAAGCAAATCCGCGTTCCGGAAAATCTTCACGATGCACTAGCAAATCTCTGCCAACTGTTTGCGGCAACGGTCGGTGAGGATGACGTCAAGCTTTTCAAATATCACGTCAAAGAGGCGCACACACTCGACAGAGCAGCCGAAGCCGGAATACTCGAGAAAGCGGTCGAGTGCGGGATGCTCGACAAACCAGCCGTGGACAGGAGGAACGGGAAAACGCCTTGGAGAGGCGTAGTCGTCGAGATTCACGTGCCGGGGCACATCAATTTCAAGTGGAACCACAGCAATCTCGAAAATTCGATAACGCTAGGATACGCCGCCGCTAAACAAGCAATCGATGCATTTAACAAAGCGGAAAACGAGATTAAGGCGAATAGTAAAGACGACAAGCTGCTCAAGCCCATTTTCATAAACGAGAATCCACAGGACGACCCGAATTGGTTAGAGCTGCGAGATCGTACTTATGCGGCTCTAAAGAGGGCGGCTAGTGGTGCCAAGCCCAAGTAAGCAGATCGCGTTGCGATTTAAATCTGCGCAAGCGTTGTCCCGGCTTGATCACCGTAGCCCATCGAGAAGCACCTTTGCCACCTTTAGATCATGCGTCTCGAACCCTTCGGTGAAGCTGGCATAAATCGGCGCGAGAAAATTGAGCGCTTCCTCGCGTCTGCCCTGATGGATCCACAGAGCAGCTTGGTCCGTTGCGGCGCGGAGCTCAAGCGTCCTGGCGTGTTGACTTCTTCCCGTGCTCAATGCCCGGTCGAGCAGCGCCTGCGCCTCGGCTTCCACGGCCGGTCCACCGCGGGCGACCAGCACCCGTGCCTTTAGACGATACAGTTCGGCTTCTAGGATTCGTTCGCTGTTACGGTTAGCTGTAGCTAGGCCGTGCTCGATCAACTCCAGCGCGGCCTCGTAGTCGTGACTATTTAACAATGGCGGACACAACAACACGTCGAGCGCGGTGATGGCCAGCTGATAACCGGCGCTGCGATATCCGTCCAAGACGGCACCGATCTCCCCCAGTGCGCTGGGTGAAGGATCGAGCGAAGCCACGCATATGCCCCGAAGGGCGCGCGCCAGGCGCCATTGCCGGAATCCATGTTCCTCGGAAAGGGCGATGCAACGTTCGGCATGACCTTGCGCGACCAGGAACTCGCCGCGAAGCGCGTGAAGAATGCATGCGTAGTAACAGGCATACGCCTGGGAATGCGGATGACTTATAGCGTCTGCGCGCCGAATGGCAGCGTCCATTCGCACAATTGCCGTATCGGGCTGGCCGAGCAGCCAGAGCGCCCACGACATCAGCGCCAGGTCCGCCACGCCGGCATCCTGGCCGGCCGAACGCGCCGCCAGCCTGTCGTCCTCGCTGCTCGCCTCGAACGCTTCATAGGCGCGTCCAATCGCTTCATGGGCACCGGTAAGCTGTCCCATGAAGAGGCGGATCATTGCCTGCCCGCGCATCGCGTTGAGCAACGCCGGTAGATCGTCGCGCGCTTCGGCGAGCTGGAGCAGGGCCGCGATCGTTTCCTCGGCGACCGGCAACTCACCGCGCATTACGCTCGCAGTGGTCAACCAGAACATCACCTGGAGTTGCTCGGGAGGGTCTCCCAGGCGCTCGCACAGCTCGCGCGCGCGGGCAAAGGTTGCCATCGCCTTGTTCGAGGCTGGCCCTTGCGTAGCGATCAGGCAGGGCCCAAGGGCGAAGTGGAAGGCAAGTTCCAGCTTATCCTTTCCGGCGCCTTCTGGCAGATGGCCCGAGGCCTCGATACCCCGCTGCAAGTGTGCGATGGCTTCAAGGTTGGCCGAGCGCATGGCGGCCTTCTTGCCTGCCTGCAGCCAATATGCCTCCGCCTTTTGAAACAGGCCGGCCTCTGTCAGATGATGCGCAAGAGTTTCGGGTTGAGTCTCCACAAGGTCCGGGAACCGTTGCTCGAAGGCACCCGCGATCGCAGCATGCAGCGCTGCGCGTCGGCTCTTCAGGAGTCCCGAGTAGGCAGCGTCCCGCACAAGCGCGTGCTTGAAGGTATAGATTGCCTGCGGTATCTCGCCCCGGCAGAATATCAACTCCGAGCGAACCAACTGAGCAAGCGCCTCCTCAAGTCTCTCTTTTGACAACCCGGCTACGGTGCTCAGCAGTTCGTAGGAGAACTCGCGACCCACCACAGCGCCGATCTGAGCCACCTCCCTCACTGGAGCCAATCGATCGAGCCTTGCCATCAGCGATGCGTGCAAACTCGTTGGAATCGCCATCGGGGGGAGAGGACGGTTGAGGACGTAGTGATCGTCCTGTTCATTTAATAGCCCGGTTTCGAGCACCGTCTTGGTCAGTTCCTCCACGAATAGGGGCACGCCATCGGTGCGGGCGAGGATCTGGTCCATTACCTCTTCCGGGAGCGTCTTGCCAGCGGTGACGCGCTCGATTAACGCCGCCCCGTTGCGTCGGTTCAGCCGCGTGAGCGAGATCGTCGTCACATGCGCATGACCTGGCCACGGCGGCGTGAACTCTGGCCTCGCCGTGATGAGCAGCAGCCCCCGAAGCCGGGGTAGGTGTTCCAAGGTCATCGTGAGCAGCTCCAGCGACGTCGGATCTGCCCAATGGACATCCTCTACAATGACGAACACCGGCTGTCTTGCGGCCAAGCCAGTTAGCTGGGACAAAAACGCCGCTAACGTTAGCTCCTTGCGCTTCTGCGGGCTCAGCTCTGGCATACGGTAGCGGTTACTCGGTGGAAGGGACAGAAGGTTGGCCAGAGGTAGCAACACGCGGTCGGCATCAGCCCGCACGAGCAGAGCCTCGAGCTTAGCGAACTTCTCTGCGGGCGGGTCGCCCCGCTCGAACCGGGCAGCGCGTTCGAGCTGGCGGGTGAAAGGATACAGCGCACTGTTGGTGTGGTGCGCCGAGCAGAACTGGCGCACCGTTATATGCGGTTCGCCTTGGAGCCGCTCCTCAAGCGCCAGCGCAATGTGCGACTTGCCGATACCGGGCTCTCCGGTGAGCATCACCGCGCAACCTTCGCTACGCCTGGCGTGCTGCCAGCGACGCAAGAGCATCTCGATTTCCTCGTCACGCCCGATTGGCGGCGCCAATCGAGATTTGTGCTGTGCCTCGAAGCGGCTTTCCACTTCGGTTGTTCCCAGTACCTGCCAGGCTGGCATTGGCTCGGCCCATCCTTTAAGCGCGACAGGGCCGAGATTGCGGAACTCGAAATGCCCATCAGTGAGCCGGTGCGTACTTTCGGAAATCAGCACGGTACCGGGATTGGCGAAGGTCTGCAGGCGCGCAGCCAAGTTTGGCGTCTCGCCAATGACCGTCTGCTCTTGAGCTGAACCTTCGCCGGTCAAATCGCCCACGACCACCATACCGGTAGCGATGCCAACGCGAACCTGCAGCTCGGTGGCGGGTTCTGTCCGGAGGCTAGCTACGGCATCGACCAGCGCCAGCCCGGCGCGTGTCGCTTGTTCGGCATCATCCTCGTGGGCCTGGGGATAACCGAAATAGGCGAGCACGCCATCTCCCATGTACCGCGCGATAACCCCTTCATTCCTGGCAACAACCTCTGCGATGCAGCGGTGATAGGTGCCCATTACGGCCCGCAGGTCCTCCAGATCAAGGCGGGCCGAAAGTGCCGACGAGCCGACCAAATCGCAAAACATTATTGTAAGCTGACGCCGGCCGGCGTGATCCGTCGAGGCCGGCTTAGCGCCCGCTTGAGGCGTTCGCAGGACCTCTCTCTGAAGTTCTACGATCGCGCGCAGCATCTTGCGGCGATGCCCAAGCAGGACGCCCAAATCTTTTAAATCCTGCTCCGTGAGATCGCGAACGACCGAGAGGTCGATGGCGTTTTCGCGGAATCGCTCGGCGTACTCGCCCAAACCGATCGATGCTAGCCACTCTGCAATACCTGCCATGGTATACCTATGGCTTATACGATGAGAATAGCACATTGGAGAGGCTTGCGAAGGCACATCTGTCGACCGAAGCGCCGGACGTCTTGCCCAATGTAACACAGTGGCCCAGGCGAAAAGTGAACGCCGCCGGGCGCGATGTCTGTTAGGGGTCAAAGTGCGAAGAACTCAACCTAAGCAAATCTGGTCCGCCATGCCTCATTAAGCGGACCTAGTCGAGATGTGCCGGTACTTCGCTAACGGGCCATAAGCGGGCAATCAATGCATGCCTCGTTAAGGGACCAGAAGCCCACATACCGAACAGCTCCCCCTCATCACCGAATCCCTTGGCACCTGGAGCTAAATGCGTAGACTGGGTCCGACCGAGCCAGGAGGGAGATTTGGCGATAGAGCGGCCAAATCGACGGCTGACGACGATCCTGGCGGCCGATGCAGTCGGCTAGCCCCCGCTGCAGCTTGCACGCTATCGGCTTCAGATCGACCTTGCGTTCGTTCAGCGACCTCGCACAGTTGATGTCGACTAGGGTGAAGAAGAAAACCTTCCTATCGGTCGCCCTAGTGGTGTTGTCGTAGCCAAAGTAAGGCTCCAGTTCCTCGCAGAGGAAATGGGCCCAGCATATCCGTGCCGAGCGACAGACCCTGAGCGGCGTAGGCGACGCCAAAAACTGCGAGACAGAGGGTGCGGCCTTGGACGAATGGAGGATGAACCGTGCGCGTCGTTCTGAAAGGAATTCATAAGGTCAAGAGACGGCTCGCAAATGGCGAGACGAAAGTACATTGCTACGCATGGCGTGGGGGCCCCGCCATCCATGCGCAGCCCGGTGCGCCAGACTTCGTTCGAGAGTATCACGATGCGCATGCGAGCCTTCGGCAGCCCCGCGCCGGCACCTTCATGACGATCGTTGCGCAGTACAAGGCCGCACCAGAGTTCACCGGACTAGCGGCATCGACCCGTCGTGCGTACCTCGCCTACATTAAGCTGATCGAAGATGAATTCGGCGACCTGCCGGTGGCAGCTCTGGCCGATCGTTGAGTGCGTGGTGAGTTCAAGGCCTGGCGCGACCTGTTCGCCGAGACACCACGTAAGGCGGACTACGCCTGGACCACGTTGGCGCGGATCATGTCGTTCGCAAAAGACCGCGGCATCATCGCGACCAACCCATGCGAGCGCGGGGGCCGCCTCTACGTAGCAGACCGCAGAGACAAGATTTGGACCGAGCAGGACATCGCAGCGGTTCTTGCGATCGCCTCTAGCGAGATCCAGCCCGCCTTAGTCCTGGCGTTGTGGAGTGGCCAGCGCCAAGGCGACTTGCTGCGACTGCCCTGGTCCGCCTACGAGAACCCCTACATTCGCCTGCGCCAGTCTAAAGGCGGGCGGCGCGTCGCGATGCCAGCCGGCGCGCCTTTGCGAACCCTTCTCGATATCACCGAGCGCCGAGGCCCCCTGATCCTGACCAACACGCTCGGTCGGCCATGGACGTCGGACGGCTTTCGCACGTCCTGGGGAAGGGCATGTGAGCGCGCCGGTATCGGTGAACTGACCTTTCACGACCTGCGCGGCACGGCAGTGGTGCGCCTCGCAATCGCAGGCGCCAGCGTGCCACAGATCGCAGCCGTCACAGGTCATTCGTTGAAAGACGTCGAGGCCATTCTCGATGCGCACTACCTCGGTCGCGACATTCAGGTCGCTGAAGCTGCGGTGGTGAAGCTCGAAGCGAGAACAAAACTGTAAACGGTGGTGTAAACGGCGCTGGTTTTGCCGTTTGCTCAGCCCGCTAAGTGTTTGAATTATATGGTGGGCGCACCAGGGCTCGAACCTGGGACCCGCTGATTAAGAGTCAGCTGCTCTACCAACTGAGCTATGCGCCCGAAAGGCGGTTAGAGCCTTGCGAGGCCGGTCGTTTAGCAAAGCGATCCGGGTCTGGCAAGCGATGGCGCGTAAGTTTTCCAAGGGTATGCCAAGGCTTTGCCAAGGGTTTGCCCACATCCCCCAAAAAAGCGAAAAGCCGCTGGATTCCAGCGGCTTCGCCAGGGTTGATCGGGGCAACGCTTGCAGGCTCAGAGCCGGCCCTCGCGGTCCCGGTCCGGGCCATCGTCGCGGTCGAAACGGTCGCGGTGGAAGTGGTCCATGCCGCGCTCCATCATGCGGTCCATTCCACGCTCCATGAAGTGGCGGCGCGGGCCGTCTTCGCCGCCGCCGAACGGGCCGCGGTGACGGGTCAGCACGGCGAGGCGCCGCTTCTGGCCCTCGTCGAGGGTCTTGTAGAGCGGATCGGCGGCATCGGCGATCTTCTTCAGGGCCGCCGACGTTGCGCCCATGTCCTCGGCGCGCTGACGCAGGCGGGCGACCGGATCCTCCGGCCTGACGGCGTCCTTGTTAGCGTCCTTGCCGGCATCGCCGGCGCCGGCATTCATCCGCGCATTGGCGCGGTCGATGCGCAGCTTGGCGAAGTCGCGCACGGCGGCCTCGACCGGCGGCCACAGCTTTTCCTGGTCGGCGTTGAGCTTCAGCCCGGCATGGACGGCAGCGATCCGCGCGTCGACCATGGCGGCGCGGTCTTCCGGGTTCATGCGGATGTGGCGCATGTGCTCGTGCATCCACGGGCGATGATACTGGGCATAGACCGCGCCCGAGCCGGCGATGCTGAGCACGGCGATGGCGGCGATGGTGAATTTCCTCATGCGAACTCTCCTCTGGAAGGATGTCGTGAGGATGAGCGCAGCGCGGCTTACGCGCAACTTACAACTTGGACAGGGAGCGAGTCCTTTCCAAGATGTAACGCTCCTGAATTTTAGTTCAGTCGCAATCGGAATCATTCGCAACAAAAGGGGCTTCCGCGCCAGGACGGAAGCCCCTTTCAACCTCCGTTCAAATCAGTTCGTCGTGCTCTTCGCTTCCTTCTGGAACTCGTCGATCAGCGGCTGGCCGACGCGGCCTGCGGCGTCCTTGTAGACCGGCGCCATGGCCTTGCGCATCGCTTCGTCCTGCTCCGGCGTGAGCTTGATGATCTCGCTCTTGCCGCTCTTCCTGATCTCGGCGAGCGCGTCCTCGTTCTCTTTCTGCGACTGCGTATTGTTGAAGTCGGTCGCTTCCTTCATCGCCTTCGTCAACTGGTCGCGGATGTCGGCCGGCAAATCGTCCCAGAACTTCTTGTTCACGATCACGACGTAGCCGATATAGCCGTGGTTGCTCTCGGTGATGTACTTCTGCACCTCGTGCATCTTCTGGGTATAGATGTTCGACCAGGTGTTCTCCTGCCCGTCGACGACGCCGGTCTGCAGCGCCTGGTAGACTTCGCCGAACGCCATCACCTGGGGCAGCGAGCCGAGCGCCTTGAACTGGGCCTGGAGCACGCGCGAGGACTGGATGCGGAACTTGACGCCCTGATAGTCGGCCGGCGTCACCAGCTTCTTGTTGGCGCTCATCTGCTTGAAGCCGTTGTCCCAATAGGCGAGGCCGGTGATGCCCTTCGGTTCGAGCAGCTTGAGCAGCCTGGCACCGAGCGGACCTTCCGTCACCTTCCGCAGCGTCTTCAGATCAGGCAGGATGTAGGGGAGATCGAATACCTCGAACTCGCGGATGCCGAGCGGGCCGAACTTGGAATTGGACGGCGCCAGCATCTGCACGCTGCCGAGCTGGAGCGCCTCGAGTTCTTCCTTGTCCTTGTAAAGCGTCGAGTTCGGGTAGATCTCGACCTTGACCTTGCCGCCGGTGTACTTCTCGGCGAGTTCCTTGAATTTCTCCGACGCCTTGCCCTTCGGCGTGTCGGTGGCCACCACGTGGCTGAACTTGATGATGATGGGCGACTGGGCCGATGCCGGCCCGGTCAAGCCAAGTGCCAGGACCGCGATGGACGCAGCGATCGCGAAGGTGCGCATAATCTCTCCCTGTTGTTATTTGGGCCACCGGGCGCGCGGGTGGCCTATGCCGTCAGCATCAATACAGGTCGACATCACCAGCTGCTATTGGTCGTTAGCAGGGCAGCCATTCATGGTGAACGCCGCAAGCACCGCCTCTCCCGCTTCCGGAAGAGGCGGTAGTAGCAACCTCAGCTCGCCGCCGCGGTCGTTACGGTGTCGCGCTGGCGTTTCATGACGATCTTGTTGAGCGCGCCGAGATAGGCCTTTGCTGAGGCCACCAGCGTATCCGGATCCGCCGCGCGCGCGGTCATCGCGCGTCCCTCGTGCGACAGCCGCACCGAGACTTCGGCCTGCGCGTCGGTGCCTTGGGTCACGGCGTGGACCTGGTACAGCTCGAGCTTGGCTTCGTGCGGCACCAGGCGCTTGATGCAGTTGAACACGGCATCGACCGGCCCGTTGCCTTCGGCCTCCTCGATCTTGATCTGGCCGTCGACATCGAGCTTCATCGTCGCGCGCTGCGGGCCATGGGTACCGGCGATCACGGTCAGCGAGGTCAGCTTGATGCGGTCGTGCGAAGCCGCCATCTCCTCGTCGACCAGCGCCTCGATGTCCTCGTCGTAGATGTCCTTCTTGCGGTCGGCCAGCGCCTTCATCCGCGTGAACGCATCTTCCAGCTGGTTCGGACCGAGCTTGTAGCCCATCTCCTCCAGCTTGTGCACGAAGGCGTGGCGGCCGGAATGCTTGCCCAGCACCAGCGAGGACTGCTTGAGGCCGACCATCTCGGGCCGCATGATCTCGTAAGTGGAAGCGTCCTTCAGCACGCCATCCTGATGGATGCCGCTCTCATGCGCGAACGCGTTGCGGCCGACGATGGCCTTGTTGTACTGCACCGGGAACGAGGTCGCCGCCGACACCACCTTCGAGGCGCGGGTCAGCTGCGTCGTGTCGATCTTATTCCAGAAAGGGAATTTGTCGTTGCGCACGTTGATCGCCATCACGATCTCTTCCAGCGCGGCGTTGCCGGCACGCTCGCCGATGCCGTTGATGGTGCACTCGACCTGGCGCGCGCCGCCAATGACGCCTGCCAGCGAGTTCGCCACCGCCATGCCGAGGTCGTTATGGCAGTGCACGGAGAACACCGCCTTGTCCGAGTTCGGCACGCGCTCGATCAGCGTCTTCATGAAGTGGGTGTATTCGTCGGGCGTGGTGTAACCGACGGTATCAGGAATGTTCACCGTGGTGGCGCCGGCCTTGATGACGGCTTCGACGATGCGGCACAGATAGTCCATCTCGCTGCGGGTGCCGTCTTCGGCCGACCATTCGACGTCGTCGATCTGGTTGCGGGCGCGCGCGACCATGGCCACCGAGGTCTCGAGCACCTGCTCCGGGGTCTTGTTCAGCTTCACCCGCATATGAAGCGGCGACGTCGCGATCACGGTGTGGACGCGGCCACGCTTGGCGAATTTCACCGCTTCTGCGCAGCGGTCGATGTCGGCCGGATGGGCACGCGACAGACCGGCGATGACGGCGTTCTTGGAGCGGCGGGCGATCTCGCTGACCGCCTGGAAGTCGCCTTCCGAGGTAATGGGGAAGCCGGCCTCGATGACGTCGACGCCCATATCGTCCAGCATCTCGGCGACCTCGAGCTTCTCCTCGAAGGTCATGGTGGCGCCGGGGCACTGCTCGCCGTCGCGCAGGGTGGTGTCGAAAATGATGACGCGGTCCTTATCGGACTTGTTCACGGGGGCCATTTGAATTTCCTTTTGAGCTTTTTGCGCCGTCAGTCTTCTGGGCGCTTGAGGTGTCCGGTGATCTCGACCAACCCCTGAGCGCCCAGGCGCATGGCGCCCAGCCGGCCCTCAGGGGCAAGTAAGAAGAAGCCCGCCAATCAGGAGGGTGGGCAGCAGCGCGGCCGGGATCGCGGCGGCGGCAAGAGCCACCTCCCCCGAAATCCCATCGATTTGGCCGCGAATCAGCATTACCGGACCCTTTGAGCCCTCAAATCCTCGGTCAAAACCGTTGACGGTTGGTTGCCGGGAGGCTCGATGCGTCGTTTCTAGACGAGAAATGGCAGCAACCGCAACGCCAAAAGATGGACAGAAGGGCTGACATGATCGCAGCGCCGGATGCGTGACCGGTGCCAAGTGTTTGGCCGACCGAACGCCGGCAAGGCGGTCAAGCTATGCCGAGCGGCGAGCGCGAGCCCTGCTCTCCCAGCGGTTCAGCATCTGACCGAGCTCGCTGGTGGCAACCGGCGTAGCCGTGCCAGCGATCGCGATATCGTTGGTGTTGGCTGGTGCGTTGGCACTGAGCCAATCCGGCTCGCTGTACTCACGCCAGCGGCGCGCCTCGGCTCGTCTTTTTCGGGAGACGTAGTCGCGCGAGAAATAGCCGGCCGCAAATGCAATCCCGAGCAGCAAAACCAGTACGACGACAGCGACCACAGTAAACTCCGACTTACGCCCCGAATGACGTTCTGCCAGCATCGCGCAGGAGGTCAAGGCTTGACATGCTCCACAGCTTGGCAAAGCCCGGAGCGCAGTTCCGGTAACCCCGTCACGCCGGATGAATTTGTCGTTTCCATGTTCGACGTTGCAGCGCTTTGCCGCCCCGATCTCGCTGAGGATGCTTACCTCCCCCTCGCAACCGTCATCGGACCGGACTAACCTTGCCCTGCTCGGCCGGATCAACCGGCTAGCCGAACATGACCGGGAGGACGCGATGACACGCCAAAAGCAGCGTGACCAGGATGCTGCGCTTTCACGACGAACGCTCGTTCAGGGGTTTGCGCTCGGCGCCGCCACTTTTGCCGGCGCCGGCTCCGCGCTGGCCCAGACCGGACCAGCCGCGCCGCCGACGACGATTACCACCCCGCCACGCGATTTCGGTCCCAACGGCGCGCCGACCACCTATTTCTGGGACCCCGATGTCGTCACAGTCGATCCGTCCTTCAACGATCTCGCGCAGCCCAACACGGCGATCAAGCGTCTCTATACGGGTTTGCTGTGGGCTGAAGGCCCGGCGTGGAGTGCACAGGGCCGCTATCTGCTCTGGAGCGACATTCCCAACAACAGGCAGATGCGCTGGAGCGAAGACGACGGTCGCGTCAGCGTATTCCGCTCGCCGTCCAACAACTCCAACGGCAACTCGTTCGACTTCCAGGGCCGTCAACTCTCTTGCGAACATTTGACCCGGCGGGTGACGCGTTATGAACATGACGGGACCGCGACTGTGCTTTGCGACAACTACAACGGCAAGAAGCTGAACTCGCCGAACGATGTCGTCGCCCATCCTGACGGCAGCTACTGGTTTACCGATCCACCCTACGGCGGCCAGCTCTACGAAGGTGAGCCCGATGCCGCGGGCGGTCCGAGCAATTCCGGCGGCAAGCTCAATCCGCGCATTGGACAGCCGGCCGGCTTCGCACCGGGCAAGCGCGAGCTGCCGACCAATTGCTATCGCATCGATCCTAGCGGCCGTGTCGACCTCGTCGTCACGGAGGAGCAGGTGCCCGACCCGAACGGGCTGTGCTTCTCGCCGGACTTCAAGAAGCTCTACGTCGTATCAACCGGCAAAGGCCCCGGCGACACCGGCCCCGGCGGCAAGGGTGAGATTTTCGTTTTCGACGTCGGCGCCGACAACAAGCTCACCAACCACAAGCGGTTCAGCGAGTGCGTGATCGACGGCGTGAAGTGCGGGCCGGACGGCGTGCGCTGCGACGTCAACGGCAATGTCTGGGCCTCTAGCAATGCCGGCCGCGCCGTCGGCTACAGCGGCGTGACGACGTGGTCGCCGGAGGGCAAGCTGCTCGGCCGCATCCGGTTGCCCGAAGTGTGCGGCAACATCTGCTTCGGCGGCCCCAAGCGCAATCGCCTGTTCATGGCGGCGAGCCAATCGCTCTATGCGGTGTACACGGCCACGCAAGGCGCCGGACCGGGCTGAGCCCGCGCGCAAGATCGCAAGCACGGGCGTCGGCGTGGATCGCCGGCGCCCGCGGTTCCCTGATCGCAATCAAATTACGCCGCGGGCAAATCTCCGCCATTAATCCAACGAAGATTGAATCGCGCGGCAAGGCCGCAGCGCGGTGCAAAGGCATGATGCTCTTCGTTCTCGCGCCCGACTTGAACCGGGAGTTGCGCGATGCGCCGTATGCCGAACGACACCATCATCGTCAGCGTGGGGAACCAGCAATTCGTGACGGAGTTCGGAGACCCGGGCCTTCCGAACGGAGGCCGCGGCGGCAGCGACAGGATGATCGCGACCGTCGACGGTGGCAACGCGGTCCTGATATTCGTTGGCGACGACCAGACCCTCCAAGGACATTCTCACGGAGGAGGCGACCATCTCGCCGCGACCGTCACAGGCTTCGGGGACTACGTGTTCCTGGACGGCGATGCGCAGGCGATGTCCGGCGACGCCCATGGCGGCAACGATGTACTTCATGTCGATGCATCGACATCGATCTACGCGTCTCTCGGCATTTTTGGCGATGCCGAAAGCGCGATGTCGGCCGACACGAGCGGCGGCAATGACGTCGTCATTGCATCGATGGGAAACAGATCGTCCGGCACGTTCAGCGGAGACTCCGGCAGTTCCATGAGCGATCACGCGCGTGGCGGCAATGATATTCTCAGCGTGACCCAGGTCGGCAGTTACGGCGGCGCTTCGATATCAGGCGATGCCCTCGTCTCCATGAGCGGAGATGCGCACGGCGGCAACGACATCCTCAGCTACACCGTCGGCGCCGGAGCCCAATCCGGCGCCGCGTCTCTGGTCGGAGACGCCGGCTACATGAGCGACGATACCCACGGCGGCAACGATATCCTGATCGCTGCCGTCGACGGCAACCCGGACTCCACGTCCATCGTGCTCGTCGGAGACGCCTCGAACATGTTAGGTAATGCGCATGGCGGAGATGATATCCTCCTCGGCAGCAGCCGCGACGATTTGCTGTATGGCGATGCACAGACCTACGCTCCGTTCACGGCAGGCTCAATCACGGGCGGCAAGGACATGCTGAATAGCGGTCGCGGAAATGACCAGCTCTGGGGCGGACCGAACGACGACAGATTCGTCTTCAACAAAGGTTCAGGCCTGGACGTGATCAACGATTTCGACCAGGGCAACAAGGCTGTCACGGCGCGAGAGCATGATTTGATCAATTTGCACGATTACGGCTTCGCAGACTGGGCGGCGCTGAAAAGCCTGATCAGCGATGACAGCACAGGAAGCGCGGTGATCCACCTGACGGCGACCGATACGATTACGCTGGAGGGGATCCATACCGCGGATCTCCATGCAAAGGATTTCATTGTGTAAGGGAGCATTCATGCGCGTTGTGATCTGCGGCGGCGGCGTCATCGGCGCCTGCACCGCCTGGTTTCTCCGCCGCCGCGGCATCGACGTCATCGTCGTGGAGCGCGCAGACGTCGCGGCCGCAGCATCAGGCAAGGCGGGCGGCTTCCTCGCGCGCGACTGGTGCGAGGGCTCGCCGCTCGATGCGCTGGCGCGACGGAGCTTTGCGATCCATGCGCAGCTGCCGGAACAGATCGCAGGCGATTGGGGCTATCGCCCGATGACCGCTTATAGCGGCTTCGTTGCCGCCGATGGCCACCCGCGCCGGGATGCACCGTCCGCGCTCGGCTGGCTCAGCAACGGCGTCATCATCGCCCAGCGCATCGGCACGATGGAGACCGCCGCGATCGTTCACCCCAAAAAATTCACCGTAGCCGTGATGAACGCGGCGCTCGCGGAAGGCGCCGAGTTTCGTCCCGGCCAGGTGACCGGCATCATGCGCGATGCGAACGGCACCACCGCGACGGGCGTCGAGGTCGACGGCGGCATCGTCGAGGCGGACGCCGTCGTGATCGCGATGGGACCATGGTCGCTGCTCGCGGCGCAATGGATGAGCCTGCCCGCCGTCTACGGCCAGCGCAGCCCGAGCATCGTGTACGACACCGGCACGGATGCGCCGGCCGATGCGCTGTTCCTGGAGTATGAAGAGAATGGCAGTGCCGTGTCGATCGAGGTCTTCCCTCGCGCCGACGGCAGCACGCATATCACCGCTCTCTCCGACATCGCGCCGCTTCCGCTGGATCCGGCTGCCGTGACGCCGGACCACGACGCGATCGCGCGCCTGCAAACCATGTCCGAGCGGCTGTCGCCCCTGTTCCGCTCCGAGAGGATCATTGCGCAACAAGCCTGCTTCCGGCCGGTGACACAGGACGGCCTGCCGCTGATCGGCAAGGTGCCGCAAAGTGAAGGTCTGTATGTTGCGACCGGGCACAATGTATGGGGCATCCTGAATGCGCCCGCCACGGGCGAGGCCATGGCGCAATTGATCGCGGAAGGTGCGACGCGCAACGTCGACATCTCGCCATTCGATCCGGCCCGGCTCGCGCCGCTCGATCCATCGCTGCTGCAAGCGCGCTGAGCCGACGCGACGGCATCGCAATTCAGCGTTCCGGTTGCTGTGCGCCCGCGATAGCTGCGCATGCCTACCGACGAAATCTGCATGCCTGCGCGTGAAACGGGTCCGACAGCTTTCCTGCCCGCTATTGCCCAGCGCTAGACTTTAGTTCGTGCCTCACAATCCTGAACGCGGTTTCACTTGCCGAGAATGTCTCCGCCGGTATAGTCGCGGCACAATGGCTCATAAGAGGCCTGTTAAGGGAGAGAACAAGATGAAGAAACCGCTCTCTGTTGCGTTGCGAATAGCACTCGGTACCGCCGCGGCCGCTGTGTTGATGAGCTCAGGCGCGGCGCTTGCGGCCGACCCGATCAGGATCGGCGTGATCGCGGAAGCGCAGGCGATTGCCGGCGCCTCCATCCCCCAGGCGGCACAGCTCGCCGCCGACGAGATCAACGCCAATGGCGGCGTCGACGGCCGCAAGATCGAGATCGTCTCTTACGACAATCATTCCTCCTCGGCAGATTCAGTGCGCGCCTTCCAGCGCGCGGTGAACGAGGACAAGGTCAATGCGGTCATCGCCAGCTACATCAGCGAAGTCGTGCTGGCACTGGAGCCCTGGGCCTCGCGGCTGAAGACGCCGTTCGTCACGCCCGGTGCCGCCTCCAACGAGATCAGCAAGAGCGTCCATGCCGACTACGAGAAGAACAAGTACACCTTCCACGGCTATCTGACCTCCGCCGCGCTGGCGCTTTCCGTCTGCGACGGCGCCAAGGACCTGCTCGTCGACAAGATGCACATGAAGACCGCGGTCATCATGAGCGAGGACGCCGCCTGGACCAAGCCGCTCGACATCGGCTACGAGGAATGCCTGCCCAAGATCGGGCTGAAGGTGCTCGACCACATCCGCTTCTCGCCCGATACCACCGACTTCACGCCGATCTTCAACAAGATCGAAGGCTCCAAGCCCGACGTGATCATCACCGGGATCTCCCATGTCGGCGTGCAGCCGACGGTGCAGTGGAAGAACCAGCAGGTGCCGATCCCGATGTTCGGCATCTCCTCGCAGGCCACCAACGAGACCTTCGGCAAGGACACCAATCAGGCGGCCGAGGGCGTACTCTACCAGGGCGTCTCCGGCCCAGGCGTCGCGGTGACGCCGAAATCAGTGCCGTTCGCCGAAGCCTTCAAGAAGAAGTTCGGCAACTATCCCTCCTATGCCGGCTACACCGCCTATGACGAGGTCTACTACATCGCCGATGCGGTGAAGCGCGCGGGCTCGACCGACGCCGACAAGCTGGTCGCCGCTCTGGAGACGACCGACTGGGAAGGCACGATCGGCCGTGTCCAGTTCTACGGCAAGGACGATCCGTTCACGCACTCGATCAAATACGGCAAGGGCCTGATCACCGGGCTGATGCTGCAATGGCAGGACGGCAAGCAGAGCGCGGTCTGGCCCAAGGAAGTCGCCAAGGTCGACGTCAAGTTCCCGAGCTTCATCAAGCTCTCGAACTAGCAGGACACGCTCCCGGGACCAGCTCCCGGGAGCTTCCACATGCGGCCCCGCAGCACGTTGCTCCAGCAACATCGTCTCTCATAAATCGGATTGCCAACCCTAGATGCGTGCTTTCCAGATTCTGATCGATGGCTTTGCCATCAGCGCTCTCTATGCTCTCGGTGCCACCGGCTTCACGCTGATCTTCGGCGTCTCCGGCGTCCTCAACCTCTCCCACGGGGCCATCATGGTGGCGGCAGCGGTGGCGGCCTGGGCTGCCGCCAGCATCCTGAATGTCGGCACCTATGCCGGCGCACTGATCGGCGTCGGTGTCGCCCTCCTTACATCCTTTGCGACCTATTTCGCGGTGGTGAAGCCGATCCAGGATTCCCGGCGCATCCCGAATGAAGAGAAGGAGATCTTCGTCCTCACCGGCACGCTGCTATGGGGGATCATGATCCAGGAGGTGATCGCTTATTTGTTCACCAACAACGCCAAGACCGTGCTGCCGATCGTCGAGGGCGTGGTCGAGATTCTCGGCGTCCGCACGCCCAGGAACGAGATCTTTACCGCGATCGTGTGCTGCTTCGTCATCGCTCTGTTGTGGCTCCTGGTGAACCGCACCCGCACCGGTAAGGCGGTGCTGGCGGCCTCGATGAACCCACGCGGCGTCACCCTGCTCGGCCTCGAGCTCACCAACATCTACGTCGTGGTGTGGGCGATCTACGGCATCCTCGCCGGCATCGCCGGCGTGCTGCTCGGAATGTTTCTCGGCGTCAGCTCCTACAGCGTCGGACCGCTGACCGCGAGCGCGTTCTCGATCGTCGTGCTCGGCGGCCTCGGCAGCGTCTCCGGCTCGCTGATCGCAGCCTTCGTGGTCGGCTATCTCGAAACGCTCACGGCCTATCTGGTCTCGCCGGCCTACCGCACCATTCCGGCGCTGCTGCTGCTCGTGTTCGTGATGTACATCCGGCCCCAGGGCCTTCTGGGGAGGCGCTGAGATGGCCAGCTTCTTTACGACACGCCTGTTCTTCATCTCATTCGCGCTCGTCGTCATCGCGGCGACGCTGCCGCTCTACGTCTCCGGCTACGTGCTCGGGCTTCTCACCGTCGCCTTCTATTTCGGCGTGTTTGCAATGGCGTGGGACCTGCTGTTCGGCTTCGCCGGCGAGGTCAATTTCGGGCCGACCTTCCTGATCGGCGTCGGCGCCTACACCGCCGGCATCCTGAATGCCCAGTTCGGCTGGTCAGTCTATCTCTGCATCGTGCTCGGCGCGCTCGCCTCCGTCATCGCCGGCCTCGTGCTGGCGCTGCCGGCGCTTCGGGTGCGCGGACCGTATTTCGGCCTGACCACGCTGGTCGCGGTGCTGATGCTGCAGAATTTCATCGTGGTGTTTGCCGACCTCACCGGCGGCGAGATCGGCTTGACCATTCCCGACGTCATCTCCATCAACGCCGGCGTCAATTACTGGATCGCGCTCGGCTTCATGACGATCTCGGCGGCCATTCTCTATGGCCTGTCGCAATCGCCTGTTGGCCTGGTGCTGCAAGCCAGCGGCCAGGACCCGGTCCAGGCCGGCGCGCTCGGCTTCAACATCGTCAAGCACAAGCTCGCCGCCTTCATCGTCAGTGCGTTCTTCTCGGGGTTATCAGGCGCGCTGCTGGTGTTCTACTTCGGCACCGCCTCGGTCGGCACCGTCGTCGACGTCGCGGTCGGCGTCAACGTGATCGTCTCAGCCGTGCTCGGCGGCCGGCGCACCGTGCTTGGCGCGGCACTCGGCGCGATCTTCCTGATCGTCGCCGGCGAATTCCTCAGGCCCACCGGCGAGCTCGCGACCTTCATCGTCTCAGCTGTCGCGCTGCTCGTCGTGCTGTTCTTCCCCGGCGGCTTTCTCGGAGCGGCCCTCTCGCGTGAGGCGCGCTCGTGATGGATATGCGATCTTCAAACCGGGCCGTGCTCGAAGTCCGCGGCCTGACCAAGCGCTTCGGCGGACTGACGGCGGTGAAGAACCTCGGCTTCGAGGTCAATAGCGGCGAGATTTTTGGCCTGATCGGGCCGAACGGCTCGGGCAAATCGACCGCGATGAAGAGCGTCATGGGCATCGAACGCCCGACATCAGGCGAAGTCGTATTCGAGGGCGAGAACGTCGCGGGCTTGCCGGCGCACAAGATCGCGCGCAAGGGCTTTGGCATGGTGTTCCAGCATTCGCGACCGCTGAACCGGCAGACTGTGCTGGAGAACATCATGGTCGCGCTGCTGCCGGACAGCCTGTTCATGCTGTTTCCGGACAAGGCGCTGCTCGAGCGCGCCAAATGGATCGCCGATCGCGTCGGGCTCGGCAACGTGATGAACCGCCGCCCGCCGACGCTGCCCTTCGCCGACTTGCGCCGGCTCGAGCTGGCAAAGGCTATCGCGCGCGATCCCAAGGTCGTGCTGGTGGACGAGCCCTTTGCCGGGCTGACGCGGGCCGAGGTCGAAATGTTTTCCGACCTGATCCGCAGTTTCCGCGACGAGGGCCGCGCGGTGATGCTGGTCGACCACAACGTCAAGAGCGTCGCGGCGTTGGTCGACCGCGTGCTCGCGATGTATCTCGGCGAGGAGATCGTCACCGGCAAGGCCGAGGACGTCATGAAGAACGAGACGGTGCGGCGGGTCTATCTCGGCGGCGCCATCGAGACCCATGCGCGGCCCGAGACCAGCTTCAAGGACAAGGTGCCGCTGCTCCAGGTCGAGAATGTCAGCGTGTTCTACGGCAAGGCGCAGGCGCTGGAGAACGTCTCGATCCACGTCCATGAGGGCGAGTTCGTCTCGATCGTCGGTCTCAACGGCGCCGGCAAGACCACATTGTTCAACACCATCTCGGGCTTCCTGCCTTATAGCGGCGAGATCGTGCGCAACGGCGAGAAGCTGCGCGGCACGACGCCGGCGAAGATCGCCCGCAGCGGCCTCGTGCAGTGCCCGGAATCGCGCGAGCTGTTCGGCGAGATGAGCGTGCGCGAAAACCTCGATCTCGGCGGGCAACATCTGGCCGACGACAAGCGCGCGGCACAGCTCGCCTGGCTGTTCGAGCTATTCCCGATCCTGAAAGAGCGTCAGGGCCAGATGGCGCAAACGCTCTCCGGCGGCGAGCAGCAGATGCTTGCGATCGGCCGCGCGCTGATGATGCAGCCGCAGATCCTGATCCTGGACGAGCCGACGCTGGGCCTCGCCCCCGTCATCCTCGAACTCCTGTCCAAGGCCCTAACCAGGCTGCGGCAGACGACATCGATCACGGTGTTGCTCGGCGAGCAGAACGTGACCTTCGCGCTTCCGCATGCCGACCGCGTCTATGTGCTCGAGCATGCAAGGATCGTCTGGGAGGGCGATCCGGGCCGCTTCGCCGCGGAGGCTGGCGCCGATTTTCTCTAGTTCGCCCATACCAACAACAAAACAAGCAAAAGGAAACGACCATGCGACCATCGAAGAGCTTGAGCGGCAGCTTCCTCCTCGCCTCCGCGCTGGCGCTGTGCCTTGCTGCTCCCGCCTATGCGCAGTCGAACGATCCTATCAAGATCGGCGTCATCGCCGAGGTGCAGTCGATCGCTGGTGCCGCAACGCCCGGCGGCGCGCAGATCGCCGCCGACGAGATCAACGCCAAGGGTGGCATTCTCGGCCGCAAGATCGAGATCGTGACCTACGACAACAAGAGCTCCTCGGCGGACTCGGTGCGCGCGTTCCAGCGCGCGGTGAGCGAGGACAAGGTCTCCGCCGTGATCGCGAGCTATATCAGCGAGGTCGTGCTGGCGCTCGAGCCCTGGGCAGCGCGGCTGAAGATGCCGCTGATCACCCCCGGCGCGGCCTCGAACGAGATCACAAAGGCGATCCATAACGACTACGAAAAGAACAAATACACCTTCCACGGCTATCTGACCTCGGCCGCACAAGCGCAGCTCGTCTGCGACGCCGCCAAGGATCTGCTGGTCGACAAGCTCAAGTTCAAGACGGCCGCGATCATGAGCGAGGACGCCGCCTGGACCAAGCCGCTCGACGTCGGCTACGAAGCCTGTCTTCCGAAAGCAGGCCTCAAGGTCGTCGAGCACGTGCGGTTCTCGCCCGATACCACCGACTTCACGCCGATCTTCAACAATATCGAGGCCAAGAAGCCGGACGTGATCGTCACCGGCATCTCGCATGTGGGCGTGCAGCCGACGGTGCAGTGGAAGAACCAGCAGGTGCCGGTCCCGATGTTCGGCATCAGCGCGCAGGCGCTGAGCCCGACCTTCTGGAAGGACACCAATGGCGCCGCCGACGGCGTGCCGTCGCTGGCGGTCGCAACGCCCGACGTCGCCGTGACCTCCAAGACGAAGCCGTTCGCGGCCGCCTTCAAGGCCAAGTTCGGCTCGCCGCCGGCCTACACCGGCTACACCGCCTATGACGAGGTCTACTTCATCACGGAGGCGATCAAGCGCGCCGGCTCGACCGATCCGGACAAGATGGTCGCTGAGCTCGAAAAGACCGACTACGAGGGCACGATCGGCCGCATCCAGTTCTACGGCAAGGACGACGAGTTCACCCACGGCATCAAGTCCGGTCCCACGACCGTATCCGGTCTGGTCTTCCAGTGGCAGGACTCCAAGCAGGTCGTGGTCTGGCCCGAGAAGATCGCGGAGGGCAAGCTGAAGTTTCCGAGCTTCGTGAAGCTGTCGCAGTAACACGCCACGCTGGGGCACCAGGGCCCCGTCCCGAGCGCCCCATCGCCCTTGCATGGCCCGTCGCTTCAATCGCGGCGGGCCTTCGCTTTGTGCAGAACGCAACCGGTGCGCTGGCATCTGTGGACCCATCCTGCGATCCTGCCGTTATCTCCCATGCGTGGGCCGGAGCAGCGAGATGGACGACCGATCAAGACACCCCGATGGCCTGATGCAGGATGACGGCTTCGTTCGCGTGCGGGGCGCGCGTGAGCACAATCTCAGGAACGTCGACGTTCGCATTCCGCGCAACGCCCTCGTCGTGTTCACCGGCGTGTCGGGCTCCGGAAAATCCTCGCTCGCCTTCGGAACGGTCTACGCCGAGGCGCAACGGCGATATCTGGAATCGGTGTCGCCTTACGCGCGGCGCCTCTTCCACCAGATGCAGATCCCTGAGGTGGACGACATCGAAGGCCTGCCGCCCGCCGTAGCGCTCCAGCAGCAGCGCGGCGCGCCGACGACGAGGTCGTCCGTCGGCAGCGTGACCACCATCTCGAACCTGCTCAGGATGCTCTATTCCCGTGCCGGCGATTACCCGCGCGGACAAAGGATGCTCTATGCGGAATCGTTCTCGCCGAACACGCCGGAAGGCGCCTGCCCGACCTGCCACGGTATCGGCAGGATGCTCGACGTCACCGAGAAGTCCATGGTGCCCGACGACACCTTAACCATCCGCGAGCGCGCCATCGCGGCCTGGCCGAGTGCCTGGCAGGGACAGAACCTCCGGGACATCCTGACCACGCTGGGTTACAACGTGGACAAGCCCTGGCGTGAGCTGCCCAGAAAGGACCGTGATTGGATCCTGTTCACGGAGGAGCAGCCGACCGTTCCGGTCTATGCCGGCTACACTGCGGCCGAGGTCAAGCGGGCCCTGCGCCGCAAGGAGGAGCCGAGCTATCAGGGCACGTTCACCGGCGCCAAGCGCTACGTGATGCAGACCTACGCCAAGTCCGAGAGTGCGATGATGAAGCGCCGCGTCGCGCAATTCATGATCACCCAGGACTGCCCGACTTGCCATGGCACGCGATTGAAGCCCGAGGCGCTCAAGGTCAAATTCGCCGGACTTGATATCGCCGAGATGTCTCATTTGCCGCTCAAGAAGCTACAGGAGATGATGAAGCCGTTCGCAAAAGCTTCGACGGATAACGCATCGGAGAAGACGATCGTCGCCAGGCGGATCTGCGAGGATCTGTCGGCGCGGCTGGCCGTCCTGCTCGATCTCGGCCTCGGCTATCTCGCTTGCGAGCGCAGCACGCCGACGCTGTCGCCGGGCGAGTTGCAGCGGCTACGACTTGCGACCCAGGTTCGCTCCAACCTGTTCGGCGTCGTCTATGTGCTCGACGAACCGTCGGCAGGTCTGCATCCCGCCGACACCGAGGCGCTGTTGCGGGCGCTGGACCGGCTGAAACACGCGGGCAATTCGATCTTCGTGGTCGAGCACGAGATCGAGGTGATCAAGCATGCCGACTGGCTGGTGGATGTCGGGCCTGATGCCGGCGAAGGCGGCGGGAGCATCCTCTATAGCGGACCGCCCTCAGGACTCGGGCAGGTCGCGCAATCGCGAACCGCCCATTATCTCGCGCATCCACGAAAGCCGCTGCCGATGGTCCGCCGCCAGCCGAAGGCGCATCTGAAAGTCCGGGGTGTGACCCGGAATAATCTCCGCGGCCTCGACGTCGATATCCCGCTCGGCGTTCTCGCCAGCGTGACCGGCGTGTCGGGCTCCGGCAAATCGAGCCTGATCAGCCAATTCCTCGTCGATGCCATGGCGGAGCATCTCGGCCATGCACGGGCTGCGGACGCGGACGACGATAGCCTGGCACCCACGGTCGAGACATTGGGCGGCGAGATCGTCGCCGGCCTCGACCAGGTCGATCGTCTCGTCGTGGTGGATCAGAGGCCGATCGGCCGCACGCCGCGATCCAACCTTGCAACCTATACCGGCCTGTTCGACCACGTCCGGAAGCTGTTCGCCGTGACGCCGCAGGCAAAGTCCCGCCGCTACGATGCCGGGCGCTTTTCCTTCAATGTCGCGAAGGGCCGATGCAGCACCTGCGAAGGCGAAGGATTTGTCTGCGTCGAGCTTCTGTTTCTTCCCAGCGTCTATGCGCCCTGCCCGACCTGCAAGGGCGCGCGTTACAACGACAAGACACTGGAGGTGAAGATCCGTGGAAAATCCATCGCGGATGTGCTGGCGATGCGCGTCGACGAAGCCTTCGAATTCTTCCACGAAGATCCAACCCTCAACCGGTCGCTATCGGTCGTCCGCGAGGTCGGGCTCGGCTATATTCGTCTCGGTCAGTCCGCCACCGAATTGTCGGGCGGGGAAGCCCAGCGCATCAAGCTTGCGACCGAGCTCATGCGGCCGCAACGCGGTCACACGCTCTATGTCCTGGACGAGCCGACCACCGGTCTTCATCCCAGGGATGTCGAGCGGCTGATCGCCCAACTCGAGCGCATCGTGGACGCCGGCAACAGCGTGGTCGTGGTCGAGCACGACATGGATGTCGTCTCTCATAGCGACTGGATCATCGACCTCGGTCCCGGCGCCGGCGAGGAAGGCGGCCGTATCGTGTCGTCGGGGACGCCGCGAGAGGTCGCCGCGGCCGGCGGGAAGACCGCTGGCTATCTTGCCCGTCGCTTGAAACAGTAACGGGCGCGCTCATCACCCATTTCGCAATTGCGTTCTGCGTCGCGGAGACCGGACCCCGACTTTCGCCATGTTGACTTTCCGCCGCCCCGCTCCCCATACTTCGAAAAAGAATAACAAGACTAAATCATAAGACGATCTTTGAGGGAGGATAGGATGCCCACTTCACGCAGGCAGCTGCTGAAGAGCTCGGCGGCTGCCGCCGCCGCACTCAGCCTCGATTGGACACGGGCCCAGGCGCAAGCCGAGAATTTGCGCATCGGCTTGATCTACGACCTCACCGGTCCGTTTGCCGCCGGCGGCTCGGTCGCCTCCTCGGTCGGCGCGCAGATCGCCATCGACCTCGTCAACGAAAAGGGCGGCATCGGCGGCAAGACCAAGATCGTGCCGGTCGCGGCGGACTCTCAGAGCAAGGCCGACGTCGCCATCAACGAGGCCGAGCGGCTGATCAGCCAGGAAAAGATCGACATCATCAACGGCGTCTATTCCAGCGCGCATGCGGTGCCGATGGCGGCGAAGGTCGAGCAGCAGAAGAAGATCCTCTGGATCACCACCGCGGTCTCGACCGCCGTGTTCAAGGACAAGAACCTGCAATATGTGTTTCGCGCGCAGATCCATTCCGATCAGTACGGCCAGGCCTTCGCGGGCTTCGTCGCCGAGCACGCGCAAGGCAAGCTCGGCATGGACCCGAAGGACGTCAAGGTCGCGCTGATCCACGAGGACGGCCCTTACGGCGTCGGCGTCGCGGCGGCCGACGAGGCCTATGCCAAGCAGGCGGGCATCCAGGTGGTGATGCGCGAAGGCTATTCGGCTTCCGCGCCCGATCTCTCGGTGCTCGTGACCAAGCTCAAGCGCGCCAAGGTCGATGTGATCTCGCACGCCGGCTACAACCCCGACATCACCCTGTTCCTGCGCCAGGCCCGCGAGAGCGGATTGCGCTTCAAGATGCTGTTCGGCGCGGGCGCCGGCTACAGCCAGCTCGACAAGCTGCGCGCGACCTTCGGCCCCGACATCGACAATTTCTGCAACATCGATCCGGTGCCGGCGCAACTGCTCGATGCCTCCAAGCTCGCGCCTGGAATCGGCGACCTGACCAAGACCATGGTCTCGCGCTACCAGGCCAAGACCAGCGCCACCGACGTGCCGCCGCATTGCTCGATGGGTTTCAACCAGACCTGGATCTTGCTCAACAACGTGCTGCCGGTCGCCAAGGAGAAGTACGGCAGCTTCGAGCCCGAGGCCATTCGCAAGGCCGCGCTCGACGTCGACATTCCAGCCGGCGGCACCATCCAGGGCTATGGCGTGAAATTCTTCCCGCCGGGCACGCCGATGTCCGGCCAGAACGAGCGCTCGACCCCGGTGGTGATGCAGAATGCCGGCGAACACATCTCGGTGGTGTGGCCGACGAACATCCGGACGCGGGACCCGGTGTTTCCGCTGCCGAAGGGCTCGACCTACGGGACGTGAGGCTACGCGCCGCGCCGACGGTGCACCCTTCCCCCTTGCTTGCGGGAGAGGGTGGCTCGCCGCGAAACGGCGAGACGGGTGAGGGGTTGCCTCCGCGAGCAAACCTCTCTCATTTTAAACCGCGGAGAGAACCCTCATCCGGCGCTATAGCCGAAGCTACGCTTCGGCGTTCTTGAGAACGGCGGCCGAAGGCCGCCTATGCCACCTTCTCCCGCAAGGGGAGAAGGATTGGCACCGTGCCTGCGGCTAGCTCAGTGAGTTCATCACGCCCTACATCACCACCTTTCGTCCCTCCTCCGCCGCCCAGTATCCCGCGTAGTTCACCTTGATTGTCTCGTACGCCAGCGCGAGGTCCGACAGCGGCTGCCGTCCCGTCGCGGCGCATTCCATGAAGTCCTGGATCTCCTGGAGATAGCCGCGCGTCCACTCCTCTTCGAGGCAGACATATTGCCAGCCGGTTTTGCGATCGACCTTCTCAGTGATGTAGACGGAGGCGAGTTTCTCCTCGGAGGTCTGGTAGCTCATCAGATGATTATTCGGCGTGATGTTGGCGAACAGCGAGCCGCCTGACGTGTAGGTCTCGATCAGATTGCGCACGCCGCCCATGATCATGTCGCCGGAGAACACGGTGGCCTTGGTGCCGTCCGAAAACGTCGCGGTCAGCGTGCCCCAATCCTCGACGTCGACAGGATTGGCCTTGATGTAGGTGCGCTCCTCCGGCTTGAGGATGGCCGTGACATTGCCGACATCGCCACTGACGCTGGCGATGCGGATGGTTTCACCGCGCGCCTTGGCCTCGACCTGCTTGAGATACAGCACCGCCGAGAGCGGATGGCAGCCCATCCGGATCAGCGAGCCGCCCCCGGTCATCGCCCATTGCGCGGCATGGGCCGCATGCGATCCGGAATGGCTCTCCTCGCCCTTCATGAACAGGATTTTGTCCTTGGTCGCTCTCAGAATCTCCGCGGTCTTGGTCACGGCCGGCGCGTAGATCCAGTCCTCGGCATACATGAAGAGCTTTCCGGTGCGCTCGATCGCGGCACGCGTGGCGTCCATCTCTTCCAGCACGCGCTCATACATCAGCGCCTTCGGCACATGCCTGCCGATCGGCTGCCGGTCGCCGTCGCGGCCGAAATAGCCGGCGAACGGCTTTTCGCAGATCACATGCTTGCCGGCCTGCATGGCGGCGACGATCATCCCCGCATGAAGATTGGGCGGCGTGCAGATGTCGATGACATCGAGCTCGCGGTCTGCGATCAGCTCGGCGAAGCTGCGATAGACCCGTTGGATCTGGTGGCGGCCGGCGAATTCGACGACATGGTCGCCGCGCGCAGCGACCGCCGCGACCTCGACATCCACCCCGTAGACGCGCCGGAACGCATACATATGCAGCTCCGACACGAAGCCGCAGCCGACGAGTCCCACCCTGATCCTGGCCATAGCGCCCCCCGCTTTGGGCGGCACTATAGCGCGCTGGCAGGTCTATTCCACCGAGACCCGCACCACGCCGGCGCTCATCATGCCCAGCGCCTTGGCAGCCGGCACCGAGAGATCGACGATGCGGCCGCGGATGAAGGGGCCGCGATCGTTGACGCGGCACTGAATCGAGCGGCTGCCGTAGGACACCCTCAGCACGCTTCCGAACGGACGCGTCCGGTGCGCGCAGGTCAGCTCACCTTTCCCGGCTTTTCCGTAGCTGTAATAGGAGGCAAGCCCGCTTTCGGCCTGGGCAAAGGAAACTGCAGAAAGCGAAAACGTAGCAAGGCAAGAAAATAACGTGGTCTGCGCTCGCACGGCACCCCTCCGGGTTGGCCTGCCCCCGGCGCAAACGTTTGGCGGTTCCCGCGGGTTCCTGAGCCACTGCCGGGCCGCGCCCGGCAGTGCCATCACAGTTTGTTACTGTTTGTGAAACACCAGTGTGCGGACTTCGATGCTCTCGCGCGGCGCGGCATCGGCCGGCGTGGTCGGATCGACGAACGCGGTGTGCGGCCCGAAGCGGGTGCGGCCGTCGGTCGCGGAATCGTAGCACTTCAGCGACAGCGCCTCGTCCGGTGTCATCTCGGGGAAATAGAACCAGCGATGGTTCGGATTGTATTTCACCGAATAGGTTTCGCCGCGACGGTTGGGATAGATCAGATCCGAGGCAACGAGGTCGTCGGGCGCCACCGTCGTGCCGTCGGCCATCGCCAGCGGCGAATCTCGCAAGGGACCGCGGATCGGCCGCCACAGATTGATCACCTGGACGCGGCCCTTCAGCAACTCTTCGGCCTCGTCGGGCAGATGTTCACGCACGCGGTTGGCGCCTGAGACGACGGTCTGGTCGACGTGGACGCGCGTTGCCGGCTGACGCGGGCCACCGTCGCGGATGTCCGCGGCACCCTCAACGCGCCTGCGCACGGTATGGTCGAAGATGACGACGCGGTCGGCTTTCAGCGTTGCGCGCAGGAAGGCCTCGACGGCGGGATAGTAGACCGCCTTGATTTCCTCCTCATTAGAGAAGTCCTTCACCTGATGTGGATGCCGCACCAGCGCAAAGCCTTCGCGGTCGAGCGAGATGTTTTGTGCGATCAGCCGGGCATCGAAGATCGGTACCTGATGCGGCTCCGGCAATGACGTGCTTTTGGGCTCGCCAGGCGGTGGATCGAAGGCGTAAGTGCGCGGCTTGCCCGAAACCGGCGCGAGGTATTTGAGTTCAGCGGTGACGAAGGGAAGCGATTCGATTTTTGTTTCTTGCAGGCCCATGGCCGGTCTCCCGATGTGGTCGTCTGGATGATTTTTGAGGACACCGGGCGTGCTGCAAGGGAGTTGGTGCAAATAGCAATGCGAGTGCTGTCGCTGGCATGAAACGCAGAACAAACGCATCGCGAAATCCGGCCGGGTTGGAATGCGCTCTGCCCGCTTCACGGATGCTTGAGAGCCTTTTGAGATCTCGTGCCCCGGACGCAGCGCATCACGCAGTGGTACGCTGCTGAGCCGGGGCCTATCTCACCGGGAGCATCTGTGCGGCATGGGTCCCGGCTCTGCGCAGTAGCGATCTCGGCCGCCTCGAGCTTCTGCTTGATCAGACCCCAGTGAAGGTAGAGGTCGATTTCGCTCTGCTCGTCCGCGACCAGCCGAACATTATCGCGTCGGCCAGCATGAGACGGATCATTCCGCCGCCTCGCCGCGAACAGCCTGGCGCTTGGCGATCAGCTCGCGCGTCAGCGGGATCAGCTCACGGCCATACTCGATGGCATCGGGAAGCGGATCGAAGCCGCGGATCAGGAAATGGCTGACGCCGAGGTCGTAATAGTCGCCGAAGACCTCGGCGACCTGCTCGGGCGTGCCGACCAGCGCGGTGGTGTTGCTGTTGGCGCCGGTGAGCTTTGCGATCTCGGTCCACAGCCGCTTGTCGATGCGGCTGCCCTGGTCGGCGAGCGAGAGCAGACGCCGCGCGCCAGCGGTGGCATGGCCGTCGGCGGGCTTGCGATAGCCGGTCTTGTCCTGGAGCGCGGTGGCGCGCGCAAGAATCTCGTCCGCCTTTTCCCAGGCCTGCTTCTCGGTCGGAGCGATGATCGGCCGCACCGAGAGGCTGAAGCGCGGCGTCCGACGGCCCTGCCTGACGGCCGCATTGTGAACCCGCGAGGTGACGTCGCGCACCTGCGCATAGGATTCACCCCACAGCGCAAAGGTGTCGGCATGCTTGCCCGCGACGTCGATCGCAGCGTCAGAGCCACCACCGACGAAGGTGTAGATGCCGGCCTTCTGCAGCGGCTTCACCTGCGAAAAACCGTTCTCGACGTTGTAGTACTTTCCGCTGTAGTTGAACGGCTTCTCGCTGGTCCATTCCAGCTTCACCACGTCGAGAAACTCGCTGGTGCGGGCGTAACGCTCGTCCTTGTCGTCGAGCGTATTGCCGTCCTGCCTGAGCTCGGCTGCATTGCCGCCGGTGATGACGTGGAGCGAGACGCGGCCTCCATAGAGTTGGTCAAGCGTCGCAAGCTGCCGCGCGAGCAGCGTCGGCGCGGTAAAGCCCGGTCGCTGCGCGATCATCACTTTCAACGATTTGGTGATGGTCAGCACATGCTGTGCGACCTGGAGCGCATCGGGCGTGGTCGAATGGAACGCCAGCAGCGCACGATCGAAACCCGCGAGCTCATGCGCCTTCGCGACCGTCTCGATATAGGCGGCATCGAGCACCGGGCCCTGGCGTACGATGGTCTCGGAAGCATTGCTGTTGGCGATAAAGCCGATGAACTCGACCGACATGATGTTCTCCCTGAATCTTTGGCGGCAGGCTAGAGGCCCAATGCGGCACGGCCGAGGCCGGTGCGCGTGGAATCGTCCTGCGGCGTGTGCACGCGACCGCACAGGACGTCGCGATAGTGCCGCTCCAGCGGATTGGCGCGGGACAGGCCGTGATTGCCGGTCAGCGACAAGGCATTCTCGACCGCGGCGACGGCGTTATTGGTGACGGCCAGCTTGATGACGTTGGACTCGGCCGCGGAAAGCGCGACACCGTCATCGAAATCACCGGCAAAGGATGCGATCAGCCGTGCATTGACGATGAGCCGCGCCTCGATCGCGCCAAGGATCTCCTGCGCCCGCGGCAAGGTCGCAAGCGGCGCGCCCAAGCTGGCAGGGACCCGCTGCTTCAGGAACCCGACCAGCCAGTCGCGTGCAGCCCGCGCAACGCCGTCATAGATCGCGGCGACAAAGATCGTGTGGACCGTCGCCTGCGCCACATCAGGTGCGCGCCAGTCCGCCGGCTCGCGCACATCGATCTCGGCATCGAGGGGTATCACGACGTCCTCGAAGATGACGTCGTGGCTGCCGCTGGCCCGCAGGCCGTGATGATCCCATGTCTCGACGATGCGCGTGCCTGGCAGGCCCGCCGGCACCAGGAACTGTCCAACGCGCGGCTCGGCTTCGTCCGTCCGCGCCCAGACCAGATACCATTTCAGGATCGGCGATCCCGTCGAATAGATCTTGTGCCCCGAGAGCCGCCAGCCGGTCTCGGTCCGACGTGCAATGGTCGCGGGCAGGCCGCCGCGCGCAGGCGAGCCCAGTTCGGGCTCGACGCGGAGCGCATTGACGAGCGCAAGGCCTTCGACGCTCTCGCGTGCAAGCTTGCGCGACAGCCGCGCCGGCCAGGTCGGGCTCCGTGCCATCACCAGATGGTTGATGTAGTGCATCGACAGCACCAGCGCGGTCGACGGATCGGCCTTGCCGATGATGCCGAGGACGCGGGCGGCGTATCGTGCGCCAGCTCCGGCCCCGCCATGGGCGGCAGGCACCGTCAGCGACAGCAGGCCTGCTTCGGAAAGCTCGCGAAAGTTCTCGAACGGGAAGCTGCCGGTGCGATCGTGCTCGGCCGCGCGGGCGGCGAAAGTCTCGGCCAGCGCCTCGGCACGTGCGATGTAGTCGGGCTCGTGATGCGCCGCGCGGCCCTTGGCGATCGAAGTCACCATGTGGCGTCCAATCCGAGCAGGCCAAGGATCTGGCGGCGCAAATCCACCAGATACGGATCGCCGCGATGGCGCGGATAGGACCGGTCGACACGGATGTCTGCCTTCACACGCGCCGGGCGGTCGCTGAACACGATGACGCGGTTGGCGAGCACCAGCGCCTCCTCGGCGTCATGCGTCACCAGCAGCGTGGTAAAACCCTTGCGCTGCCACAGTGAGACCAGCTCGGCCTGCATGGTGATGCGGGTCAGCGAGTCGAGCTTACCGAGCGGTTCGTCGAGGATGAGGATTTTGGGGTCATTGACCAGTGCGCGGGCCAGCGCGACGCGCTGCGCCATGCCGCCCGAGAGCTGGTGCGGATAGGCATTGCGGAAGGACGATAGCCCGACGAGATCGAGCGCGGCATCGACGCGATGACGCTGGCTCTTCAAGATGCCCTGCGCCTCCAACCCGAGCGCGACGTTGTCCCAGACCGTGCGCCAAGGAAACAAGGTGGGATCCTGGAACACGACGACGCGCGACGGGTGCGGTCGCGTGATGCGCGCCTCGTCCTCGCGCAGCGTTCCGGACCAGGGCTTGTCGAGGCCTGCGACGAGGCGCAGCAGCGTGGACTTGCCGCAGCCGGAGGGGCCGAGCAGCGCAACGAACTCGCCCGGCTCGACGGAGATGCTGACGTCGCTGAGCACCGGCAGCTCGGCGCCGTCGATGTCGAAGGCGTGGCTGACCTGCTCGATGTCGAGCGCGGCACCGGCCGCCGGGTGAGCGTCGAAGTCAGCCAGTGCGGTTGCGGCTACCATTTCACTGTCCCCTTTTGCCAAACCAGCAGGCGATCGCGGATCGCAAACAGCAGCGTGATCGCGCCGGAGCAGAGCAACGACATCACGATCAGCGCCGCATACATGTTGGCATAGGCGGCCCAGCCCTGCGCCCATTGCAGGTACCAGCCGAGCCCTGCCTTGACGCCTATCATCTCGGCGACGACGAGCACGGCAAAGGACGAGCCGAGCCCCATGAACAGGCCGACGAAAACGTGCGGCAATGCCGCGGGGATCGCCACCTTCAGCACCAGGAAGGACGGCTTTGCCCCGAGCGTCCGCGCGACGTCGTAATAGGCATTGCTCACACTCGCGACACCCGACCAGGTCAGCACGGTGACCGGGAAGCCCGTTGCCAGCGCGATCAGAAAGGTCGAGGCGCTCCAGCTCGATGGAAAGGTGAAGAAGGCGATCGGCAGCCAGGCGGTCGCCGGCAACGGGCCGATGAAGCGCAGCACCGGATGCACCCAATAGCCGACCGCGCGCGACCAGCCGATCGAGACGCCGGTCAGGAAGCCGACCGTCGCGCCGATCAGATAGCCGCCGAGCTGGAGCTTGACCGAGGCGAACACGCTGTCGAGCAGTTTTGGCAGATCGTCGGTGTAGACCTCGATGATCGATTGCGGCGGCGGAAAGAACGGCAACGGTAGCCAGGCGAATTTTGCCGTCGCGACTTCCCACAGGGTCAGGACAACGCCGAGCACGACGAGCCACGGCGCGCGCTGGCGCAAGGCCCGGCCCGTCGAACCGAGGTAATCGGCACCGACCGTCCCGAACAACGCGATCGCTGCGATGACAAACGCGGCAATGCCGAGCGAATGGGTCCGCGACCACTCGCCGACGTCCTCCCACCACAGGCAGGACAGGCCGAAGGCAATCCACGCCGCGCTGGCGAGAATGCCGACACCGGAGTCCCGGACCCAGCTCGTCAGCCAGGGTGCGCGCGAGAGACTCGGCGCGCCGGAGGCAAGGCCGTCAGACAGCGAATACGTCGACATAGATGCGCTCCGCGAATCTGGCCGTGTCGGTGCTCTGCTTGAACACCTGCACGCTCTTGAGATCGTCGGCATAGGCCTTGAGCTCGCGCTTCAGCACTTCGCCGACGGGATGATGATGATGGGTGTGGTAGCGCACCATGCCCTCGATATCCGTGAGCGACGCCGTCTTCGGCGCGTAAGGCTGGAACGATTTCGCCGTCACAGACGGATTTTGCGCGGTGAACATCGCGGCATCAAGCAGCGCCTGCGTCAGGGCGCGCGCGACCAGCGGCTCCTCGCGCACCAGGCTGCCGCGCAGGCCGAGGATGCAGCAGCTCTTGTCGCGATACTCGCCATCGAGATTGGAGGCGACCTCCTTGTACTGGCTGTCCTTGAGCCAGAGATAACCCAGCGGGTCGGACGACAGGAATGCCTGCACCTCGCCCTTCTCGACGGCGACGTTGAGAAGGTTGCCGGGATAGGCGCGCCAGTCGACATCCTTGTTCGGATCGATACCGAGCTTGGCGAGCTGAATGGAGAAGAAATTCTTGTCTGGGCCGCCGAGATCACCGACCGCGACGATCTTGCCCTTGAGATCGGCAAGCTTGCTCACGCTGGAATCGGCGCGGGTCAGGACCCGCATGCAGCCACCGTGGGTGCCGGCGGCAATCTTCACATCAAAGCCCTGCTCCAGCGGCTTTAGCCAGCGCAGCGCCATGCCGAGACCGGCATCGCTCTTGCCGGTTGCGATGGCCTCGAGCAGCTGGTCGGTCGAACCGGAATAATTGATGAGCTCGATGTCGAGATTATGCTTCTGGAAGAAGCCGTGCTCGATGGCGACCGGCACCGGGGCGAGACAGACCGCGCCCGCGTTCCAGGATAGCTTGAGCTTGCGCGGCGCGCCGGTGAGCGCGGGCACATCCGACGCAGTCCGGCACAGCGGAAACTCCGAGAGATCGACGCCGGGCGCGATTGTCCGCGGCGCAAAGGCCTGTGCTGCACCGAAGGCACCGAGCGGCGCAGCGAATGCCGCAGCTAATCCCGCCTGAAGCAAATGGCGCCGGTCGAGCCTCGATCCGTCGCGCTTGTCGTCGTCGTTCATCCGTCAACACTCCTGCGCTGGCACGGCTCCGCCATCGGCACAACAGCTTGCGTTGCGCCTGTTCCGTGCGGACCTGCGTCGAGAGAAAATCTTTTCGCCGGCGCCTGCTCGGTGCCTTGATGCGATGCGCAAATCATGCGGCGCGTTCGCCGTATCGTCAATGAAATGGAATTTCGAATGTGGCACGAAGCGAAGTCATTCTCTCCACCGGTGCGTGCGAGGACGACGAAAGGATTTCCGCCGATGGATCGATTGACGGAGCACGGGGCTACTCCCTCTCCTGCTTCATTTTTGCGCAGCATCAGTGGCGCATACCGCACGTTCTCGAAATCGGCGCCTCGCCGAAACGTCCTTGCCGATCGCGCGCGCAATACGGTTAGCCATTTCATTGACCGCGCATCATGCGGCCATAGACTTGATCGTCTCGCTGCATCGTTCGCTCACGCGTCGTGGGCAAAGCAACAAGACAGGCCACATGAGCATCAACTCCCTCGATCATTCCATCGCGCGCCGGCTCGCTGCATCGCTGCTTGCCGCCTCCATCACCCTGTCGACGGCCGCGGCGTCGTTCGCAGCCGATGCCGTCGTGCTGCGGGTCGGCGACCAGAAGGGCGGCAATCGTTCGCTGCTCGAGATCTCGGGCTACGCGAAGGATCTGCCTTACAAGATCGAGTGGTCGGAATTCCCCGCGGCAGCTCCAATCCTGGAGGCGCTCAACGCCGGCGCGCTCGACGTCGGCTACACCGGCGACCTTTCATTCCTTTCCGTCTACGCGGCCGGCGCGCCGATCAAGGCGATCGGCGGCACAAGGTCAGATGCCAAGACACAAGCCATCCTCGTGCGCCAGGATTCCCCGATCAAATCGGCGGCCGATCTCAAGGGAAAACGCCTCGCCGGCACGCGCGGCGGCTGGGGCCAGTTCCTGATCGACGCGACGCTGGAGAAGGCGCAGATCAGGCTGGAGGACGCGACGTTCGCGCCGCTCGGCCCGGTCGACGCCAAGATCGCGCTGGTCGCGGGCTCGATCGATGCCTGGGCGGTGTGGGAGCCCTACGTCTCGTTCGCGACGCTCAAGGACAAGGCCCGGGTAATCGCCAACGGCGAAGGCCTGACGCCGACCATCACCTTTATCGTCGCCTCGGACAGCGCCATCGCTGGCAAGCGTGCGGCGGTGCAGGACCTCGTCCAGCGGCTGAACAAGGCGCGGCTGTGGTCGCTGGATCATCTCGGCGAGTATGCCAAGAGCACGGCCGAGTTGACCAAGCTACCGGAGGACGTGCTGCTCTCGGCCTATACCGCGCAGCGCACCAGCCCGATTCCGATCGATGAGAACGTCGTGAAGGAGGTGCAGGAAGCCTCCGACCGCTCGACGCGCTACGGCATCCTGCCGAAGAAGCTCGACGTCAGCAAAGCCGTCGACCGCAGCTTCACCGCTGCGGCCGCGGGATCGAACTAGGCGGAGGCGGCGGGATGCGCGGGCTCCGTCTCAACGCTGGCCCGCTGCATCTCGCCGCGATCTTACTCGCGCATTTGGCCTGCATGAGCCTGATCGTGTGGCTGTCGCTTTAGACGCCAGCCAGGACCCCCGCTCGCCGGCCCGGCCTTAAGGAAAAAATCAGGACAACATAAGGAGCCCATAAGGACTTACGAGACGCCGCTGGCCTAGCATCGACCGTGTGATCGCGTCGGTAACAGGATGCCTCATCCCGCGGCTTGTCCAGGCAATCACAACTCGCTCTCGGGTTGCCGATCCCGACTGGACGGGCTTACAGTGATCCGCCCTGCGGCCGTCGACGCTTGCAATGGGAAGGCGACCTTCGGGCTGGAGATCAGCGCCATGTCAGCCGATCAGTATCTTCGTTACGATCCGTCCGTCGAACACATCCTGCCGGAGGAAGCGGCGGCGGTCGAGGAGATCGTTGCTTCGATTTCGCGAACGAGTGATCGCACTTTTCGCAAAGACAAGCATGGGACCCGGCAGCAGCACGCCAAGGGCGCCGGCTATCTCCGGGGCGAGCTGATCGTCTACGACAATTTGCCGGATCATCTGCGCCAAGGCCTGTTCAAGCAGGCTGGCCACTTCCCGATCATCGTCCGCCTCTCCACCGCATTCAACAGGAGCGATCGTGTACGTTCGCCGCGAGGGTTTGCCATCAAGGTTTTGGGTGTGACGGGGGCTAAGGCGCTCGGCGACGACGATTCGACGAACCAGGATCTCCTGCTCGTCAATCACCCCAGCTATTTCGCGGATGCGATGGCCTATATGCGCGCACAGCACAAGGTCGAGCACACCCTGTTCCTGCCTGATCTGGCGTACGGACCCATAGGCTTTTTGGCGCGCGCCCTGGTCGCCGCATCGGACAGAACAGGCATTCCGATCCCGATCGTCTTGAAAGCGCTCGGTGATGCCGGCAGCAACATCCTCGGAGAGACCTTTCACACCGAGGGTGCATTGCGGTTTGGCGATTATATCGCAAGGCTTCGCCTGATGCCGATGTCGGCGTCGGTTCGCCAACTCACCGGCCGACCCTGCCACGATGCCGATGATGCCGTGCTGAACAGCGTCGTTGCCTTCTTCAAGGATAATGCGGCCGAGTACGAATTATTCGCCCAGCTCTGCACCGACCTCGAGCGCACACCGATCGAAGATGCCTCGATCGACTGGCCTGAAGACGTCGCGCCGCCGCAAGCACTCGGCAAGATCACGCTTCCGCGCCAGACCGCCGACAGCCCCGCGCGTCGCGTCTATTCCGACGAGGTGCTTTCGTTCGATCCATGGCGATGTCTCGCCGCGCATCGGCCGCTCGGCTCGATCATGCGATTGCGCAGGGATGCCTACCGTGCCTCCCGCACGCTGCGGCAGCAGCAAAATCAATTCAAGGTCAAGCAACGGCCCGGCGAACCGCGAGAGATCGCGGACCTGCCGGATTGAGCCGATCAGCGTCCCGCAATATCGGGCCCGGTGTCCCGGCCTGCGTCGAAAAAGGATGCCGAGCGCAGCGGATCATTGGGATCAAGCGTCTCTGCCAGCGATGCGATCACCTGGCAGGAGCGGTCCCGCCACTTGGCAGCCCTTTGCGCTTGTCCGAGGCTCTCATAGAGCCCCGCGGTCGTGCGGTAAACCCGCCAGGTGGCATGCGGCAACCTGGCATGGCGGAGGATCGACATGGCCGCCGACAGATGCCCGCCGGCGAGTTGCGCATCGTGCTTCAGCATCGCAATTCTCGCCATGGCCTCGTAGCACAGCGCGAGAAACGGCCGGTCAGGTGCCGCGCTCGTCACCTCGTGAAACTGGCTGGCCGAGCCCTGGGCACGGTCCAGATCGCCGATCGCGATCCAATAGTCGCAGCAAGTCAGCAGATAATGGGGGATGACCAGCGACTCCATCGGCACCCGGTCGACCTCCATTCGCCGCTCCATCGCATCGAGATGCTGCCGCGCCCGAGCCAGGTCGCCCATCCTGACATAAGCTCGCGCCAGCAGATTCCTGCCAACGAAGAAGGTGAACGGATTGGCCTCGATCATCGGGCCGAGCGCATCCTCCGCACGCCGTGACGCGCTGCCATATTCCTCCGCCTCGGAGTACAGCCATCCGATCGCGAGATGACACAGCGCGACGGCCTGCGGATTTGCATTCCGCTCCGAGATAGCCAACGCGGAGACGAGGTTTCGTTGCGCCTGGCCCCATTCGCCGAGATAAATCTGGGCAAACGCCTCGACAGATTCATAAAGCACGAACAGATAGACGTCACCGACCAGGCGGGCGAGCTCCTTTCCCCTGGTCGTCGCATCGCAGCAGGCCGGATAATTCGCGCGCAGAAACTCCAGCACCATTTCCATCGAGCAGCGTCGCAGCCGCATGCTCAGATCCTGCTCTCCGGTGATCAGTGCTGACGCACGCTCGGCAAGGTCCGCATTCTCACGATCCCAGCCGCGGAGCATCAGCTTCAGATTGGCAACGTTGCCCTGGACCAGAGCGCTGAATGCGGCGTCGTCGATCGCCCTGCTTTTGATAAGGGCCTGTTCCGCAACAGGCAGGCTCTGGCGCCGATCGACGTAAAGACAGAATCTGCTGAGATCGACCAGCGCGTTCACCTCTTCGCGCACGTGCCCGTTCTCCGCCGCGTGCGCCACGATAGCGCTGAGATCCTGCAGGGAATTCAGGAAATCTCCACTGGCCCGCCAGGCCCAGGCGCGCTGAAGCAGCAACTTCAGACGTGTCGTCACCCGAAATTCCGGCGGCAGATGCGGCACCAGCTCCAAGGCGCGGGACAGGTAATTGGCGGCCTCGCGCGTGCTAAACCTTCGCGCCGAGCCCTCGGCCGCCGCGCCCAGATAATGCATCGCTTTCGGGAAATCACGGCCCAGTTCGAAATGGCGCGCGACAACGGCGGCGATCTCCGCAGCCTGCGGCCCATAGCCCTGCTCGAGCCCCGCCCCAAGCAGCGCATGGGTTTTCGCGCAGCGCGCTGGTGCGAGCCGCTGGTAGAGGATCTCCTGGTAAAGCGCGTGCTGGAACGCATAGCGACCGGAGACGCTTCCGTTCGGCCACTCGGTCATGCCGGCCCCGACGATAATGCGATCGGTCCGTGCCAGGTCCTCGCACATCTGCTCGACATCCAGCACGGGACGGTCCAGCGCACCGGCGATATGGAGCGCGGAAAACTCCGCTCCCGCCGCACTGGCGACCTCGAGCAGGCAGCGCTCGTCCACGGTGAGGTGATCGATCTGCTGCTTGATCATTCCTTCCAGATCGCGCGGCATGCTGTCATGCGAGGCCGCGTCTTCGCTGACCAGCCGCCAGCCCAATTCGTGCTCGACCAGTGCACCCTGCGCCACGAGATGATCGAGCAGAGACGACACGAACAGAGGATGCCCCCCGGTTCGCGCGAAGATGCGCTCGACCAGCTCTCTGGCGAAATCGGCCGAGCTGAAGCGCAGGGACAGATAGCGTTCGACATCGGTGCCGGTGAGTCGATCGAGCGCGAGCTCGGTGGCGTGTCCGTGAATCCGCAAGTCCTGATGAACGGCACGGATAGGATGTCCGCCGACGGCGACTTCCATCGGCCGGTAGGTGGCGAGCACGAGGATAGAAGCCCTCCGATCCCGCCGCGCCAGCCGGGAGAGCACATCCACGGTGGCAAAGTCGCTCCAATGCAGATCTTCCAGGATGATCACCCATGGTCGCGTGACAGCGAGATGTTCCATGAGATCGGAAAATTCGCGCAGCATGCGCTCCCGCGTTGCGCCAAAGACCTCATGCTGGAATGTGGCCCGCTCTGCTTCGCCGAGGAAACCGGGCATCTGCGCGAGCCAGGTCGGCGCGTGCTCGCGGATGGACGTCAGCAGCGATGCTCCATCGGTGCGACGGCAGCACTCGTTCAGCGCTCCGATCAGCGGAAGAAAGGCCTCATGGGTGCCGAACAACTCGTTGCAGCTACAATGCAGCACGCCCAGTCCCTGCTGGTTCATCCTGTCGAGCGTCATTTGCAAGAGGGTGGTCTTGCCGATCCCGGCCTCGCCGGTGATGAAGACGACCTGACGCTGTCCGGTGCGAGCGAGTTGCAATGCCTTCTCCAGCGTGTCGAGTGCCCCGGTGCGCCCGACTCTCCAGTGCCGGCGTCGATCGACGACCTGCTCCGTGACGGAAGCGGTCTCTTCTTCGGGCGCCCGCTCGATCGCAGGCAAGTCGGCGGTCGCGACCGGCGCAATGAAACGATAGCCGCGCCGCGTGACCGTCTCGATGTAATTGGGGGACTGCCTGTCGTCGCCGAGCACCGAGCGTAGCGCGTTCACGGCAACGGCGAGGCTCGACTCGCTGACGTGCAGATCGGACCAGACCGCGTCGAGCAACTCTTCCTTGGTGACGAGCTCACCGGGCCGACCGACGAGATAGCAAAGAACCTCGAACGGCTTCGGCGCCAGCGCGATCCGCTCCCCGCCTCGCCACAACAGCGCGTTGGCACGGTCGAGGCAGAATTCACCAAAGGCAAGCGCGTCTCTACGCACGGCTCAGACCCCCGGATGCTCGCCCATCTTAAGGGAAAGCTCAGCCAAATGTAAGGACGCGATAAAGACCTGCGCCCTGCGCCGGCACTAGCATTGGCCTGTCCATTTCAGAGACGCCGGCAAGGCGTCGGACGGCCTTTTCATCACGCTGTCATTTCAGTCGGCAGGCAGTCGATGCCTGAATTTTGGCAAGGAGTTGGCCATGAGCATTCTAAAACATCTGGCGATCTCGCCTCTCGCTTTTGCCATTCGCCATTACGACATCAGGGTCATATTGGGCCTCACCGTCCTCAGCCGCATCTTCCTCGTCGCCATCTACCTTGCGTGCGGCGCCCCGGGCCTGTCCGAGTTCGATCTCGCCAACGCCATCGCGCTGCCATGAGCTCGGGACCGCTCGAATGGAGCATCGAGATCGCGATCATCGTCGCGATCTGCATCGGGATTGTCGTGGGCGGGCATGGCCGGCTCGTCGTGCCGCATCACCGGGTTCAGCGCGCGCAAGCCGATCGGGCCGCTTGCATTCAGCGGCCCTCAAACCTCTTCAGCGTCGTCGCCCTGCGGCGAGCGGGTCCGCCCGTTTGATCGATCACCAATACGCGCGGTGATAGTGCCGGTAATACGGCCGGTAGTAGCCGTAACGAGGGCCGAAATACGGGCGGTAAGGCCGATAGTAGCGCGGATAAGCATAGGCCGGACCATAGCCGTAATAGGCCGGCGCATAGCCGTAGCCATAGCCCGGGTATCCGTAGCCGCCATAATAGGGCCCGCCGCCATAGTAGCCATAGCCATAAGGCGCGCTGCTGGCGATGGCACCTGCGATGATCGCGCCAGCGGCAAGGCCGCCGAGACCCCATCCAAAACCTCGGCCGCGCCAGTGCACCTGCGTGACATCGTCGCCGACGGCGGCCTTCATGGTTGCGACATTGGTGGGCAGCGGAGCCGCCGCCACCTGCTGAATCCCCCCCGCCATGACCGCGGCGGCGAGCGAACCGGCGACTGCCGTTTTCCAGACCCTCATCGTCTTACTCCTTTCTGACGTTTGGCTTGGACATGGATCGCAGCGCCATCATCGGGCATCCTGGCGCGAGGTCAAAGCCTCGAGTTTTGCGTGCACCGCACAAGACGCATGCCTCCATTCTGATCAACCGGTACCTGACGGGCTCCACAACCTCGCCGCGAGTGACACCGGCAGGACGGTGCCTGGGGCCCGATCACGCGGCAAAGCATTAAGCTTCCGGCGCATTCGCAACCAACAACCACCTTCCCGATTTACTATTCGTGCCGTTACTATCGGTTCCAAATGAGCGCGGCCGGGAGGCTTCTCGCGAGCGCAAGAGTTGTGGGAGGATGACATGAGTGCCGCGAGACCCGAGCCGCTTGCCCGTCAGGCGCTGGCGTTTGTCCTGGCCGGCGGACGCGGCAGCCGGCTGCTGGAGCTGACCGACCGTCGCGCCAAGCCTGCGGTCTATTTCGGCGGAAAATCCCGCATCATCGATTTCGCGCTGTCGAACGCGGTGAACTCGGGCATCCGCCGCATCGCCGTCGCCACCCAGTACAAGGCGCACAGCCTGATCCGGCACCTTCAGATGGGCTGGAACTTCTTCCGCCCCGAGCGCAACGAGAGCTTCGACATCCTCCCGGCGAGCCAGCGCGTCTCCGAAAACATGTGGTATGTCGGCACGGCCGATGCAGTCTACCAGAACATCGACATCATCGAATCCCACGCCTGCCGCTTCATCGTCGTTCTCGCCGGCGACCATATCTATAAAATGGATTACGAGGTGATGCTGCGCCAGCACGTCGACAGCGGCGCCGACGTCACCGTCGGCTGCCTGGAGATGCCGCGCCAGGAATCTTCCGGCTTCGGCATCATGCATATCGACGAGAACGGCTGGATCAAAGAGTTCCTGGAAAAGCCGAAAGATCCGCCGCCGATGCCGGGCAAGCCGGACGTTTCGCTCGCCAGCATGGGCATCTACGTGTTCGACGCAAAATTCCTGTTCGAGGAGCTCAAGCGCGACGCCGAGGATCCGAATTCCAACCACGATTTCGGCAAGGACATCATCCCCTACCTCGTCAAGAACGGCCGCGCCATGGCGCACCAGTATTCGACCTCCTGCGTCCGCTCCGGCAGCGACCCCCGCGCCTATTGGCGCGATGTCGGCACGGTCGACGCCTATTGGGCCGCCAATATCGACCTCACCGACGTGGTGCCCGAGCTCGACTTGTTCGACAGCGCGTGGCCGATCTGGTCCTATTCGGAGATCACACCACCGGCAAAATTCGTCCACGACGAGGAGAGCCGGCGCGGCCAGGCCGTGAGCTCGCTGGTCTCGGGCGGCTGCATCATTTCCGGCGCCTCGCTGCGGCGCTCACTGCTGTTCACCGGCGTGCGCGTCAACTCCTACGCCAATGTCGAGAACGCCGTGATCATGCCCTATGTCAATGTCGGCCGCGGCGCGCGCCTGAAGAACGTCGTGATCGATCGCGGCGTCGAGATCCCGGAAGGGCTCGTCGTCGGCGAAGATCCCGAGCTGGACGCAAGACGCTTCCGCACCACCGAGCAGGGCATTTCGCTCATCACCCAGCCGATGCTCGACAGGCTCAATACATGACGCCTGTTCGCGTCCTCGCGGTCGCCTCTGAAGTCTATCCCATCGTCAAGACCGGCGGCCTCGCCGATGTCGCGGGCGCGCTGCCGATTGCGCTGAAGGCACATGGCGTCGAGATGCGCACCTTGATGCCGGGCTATCCCGACGTGATGCGGGTGCTGGGGGGAGCCGACGAAATCCGGCGCTGGCCGGACTATTTCGGCGGACCCGGGCGTCTGCTCGCCGGCTCGCATGACGGCCTCGATCTGTTCGTGCTCGACGTGCCGCATCTCTACGTACGGCCTGGCAACCCCTACGTGACGCCCGAAGGCGTCGACTGGCCGGACAATGGCGTGCGGTTCGCCGCGCTCTCGCGCATCGCGGCCGATATCGGCCACGGCCTCGTTCCCGCCTTCGTGCCCGACGTGGTGCATGCCCATGACTGGCAGGCCGGGCTCGCGCCGGCCTATCTGCACTATGACAACAGGCCGCGGCCGGCCACCGTGATGACCATCCACAACATGGCCTACCAGGGCAAGTTCGTGCCCGAGCTGATTGGTTCGATTGGCCTGCCCTGGCGCGCCTACGGCGTCAACGACCTCGAATATTTCGGCGGCATCAGTTTCTTGAAAGCCGGCCTGCAATTCGCCGATCGCATCACCACGGTCTCGCCGACCTATGCGCAGGAGATCCAGACCGACGAGGGCGGCATGGGGTTCGGCGGCCTGCTTCGCGCCCGCGCGAACGTGCTGAGCGGAATCCTCAACGGCATCGATGTATCCGTTTGGAATCCGCAAGAAGATCCGCACATCGCCTACCGCTTCGGCGCGGAGGACCTCACGTTCCGGGCCGCGAACAAGGCGGTGCTTCAGCAACAGTTCAATCTGGATTCCTCGGACGAAGCGCCATTGCTCGGCGTCATCAGCCGCCTGTCGTGGCAGAAGGGGCTCGATCTCCTGCTCGAGGCTATTCCGACCATTTTGCGCGAAGGCATGCAGCTCGCTTTGCTCGGCAGCGGCGACCGCGATCTGCAGGATCGCTATCAGGCCGTAGCGCGCGCGAACCCTGGCCGGATCGGGGTCGTGATCGGCTACGACGAGATCATGGCGCATCTGATCCAGGCCGGCTCGGACGCGCTCATCGTGCCCTCGCGGTTCGAGCCATGCGGCCTGACCCAGCTCTGCGCGCTGCGCTACGGCGCCGTGCCCATCGTCTCGCGGGTCGGCGGCCTCGAGGATACCATCGTCGATATCGGCGATGCCGATAAATCAGGCCGCGATGCCACCGGCTTCAAGTTCGCACCCGTCACCGCGGATGCCCTCGCCGGCACGCTGCGCAAGGCCAACATCGCCTTTCACGACAAGCTGACCTGGCGCCGGCTGCAACTGAGCGGCCTTGCGACCGACGTGTCCTGGCGCAACCGCGCCGGTGACTATGCCGCGCTCTATCGCGGCCTCATGACCGCGCGCGCCTGAGGCGCGACCATCCTCGAATCAATGCTATAGAGCCGCCATGGACCCGTTCTTGATCAAGCTGATCGGCTTTGCCGCCGCGACCTGCACCACCGTGGCCTACGCGCCGCAAGCCATCAAAGTGTGGAAGACCCGCTCCACCGGCGATATTTCGCTCGGCATGTTCCTGGTCATGGTGCTTGGGCTGGCGCTCTGGCTCGTCTATGGCCTGCTGTCGGGCGATGCGCCCCTCGTCGCCGCGAACGCCATCACCATGGTGCTCGCCGGCGGCATCCTGTTCATGAAGCTGAAATACGGGTGAGCCACTCTTCTTCACCTCTCCTCGCTTGCGGGAAGAGGAGAAGATCACCCGCCAAACACATACGACGCCATCGCGACATTCGCGACCTCGTCGACGAAGACGCGCTTGCCCGTGTCGCTGACGGCGGCGCCGGCGGCCACCATCAGCGGCAGCAGATGATCTTCGCGCGGATGGGCCAGGCGCGCACTCGGCGCGTTCTCCCAGTCAACCAGCATCGCGTTGCGCCGCGCCGCGTCCTTGTGGCTGATCGCCTCGTTCAGGTAAGCCTCGAAATCATACGAGACCGGCTTCGACTCGGCACGGCCGAACCCGCGCATGTTGTGATAGGTGAGTCCGCTGCCGACGATCAGAATGCCTTCGTCGCGTAGCGAGGCAATCGCCTGCCCCACCCTGATGTGCTCGGCCGGATCGTAACTCGATCTCAGCGACAGCAGCACGATCGGCATGTCGGCGTTCGGATACATCAGCCCGAGCGGCACGAAGGTGCCGTGATCGAACCCCTGGTTGGGATCCTCCCGGCAATCAACACCCGCGCGCGTGAGCAGCGCCTTTACCTCCGCGGCGAGCTCGGGCCGCCCCGGCGCCGGGTATTTGAGGTGATAGGTGTGCTCGGGGAAACCGTGATAATCGTACACCATCGGCGGATGCGCGGAAGTCGACACGGTGAAGGCGTCAGCCTCCCAATGTCCTGATATGACGAGCACGGCCTTGGGCCTCTCCGGCAAGAGCTGTGGCAGCCGGCCGAACGCCTCGGCGGTTTTCGGTATTGCACCCGCCTGTCTTCCATGAACGGCCACGGACCGCCGCCATGCGACAGGAAGAAGGTGGGAAATCGCACCATGGGCGAAGGCTCGTTTCGTTGGCAACATGCGCGTGCGAGCTGCCCGCGCGATCGGCCGCGAGCATAGGCAAACCCGTATGGTTAGCAAGACGTTAACGATTTGCTGCCCAGAATCCCGGGCGTAGCCGAAGGAGTCGGCCAGCAGCCAGGGACGTGAAATGAAGAAGTTTGCGTTGGGGGATGTCGTCAACAGTGACAAGGGCCGCCGCGGCGTCGTTCGCGCCGCCTACAAGTCGAAGGAAGGCCAGCAGTTCTACGCCGTCGAGAAAGACGGCGCGATGGATTATCTGGAGGAAGACCGGCTAAGCCCGGCGCCGCGCGTCGAGCTCGCGGCTTAAGTCCAACTCATCCCTCTAATGCGCGAACCGGTCCAGACGCTCCGACCAGGGGTCGTCTCCGCTCGCGATGCCATCGTTCGCGATCAGCAGCAGGCGATCGCTGCCTGCGGCCGAATCCCAATGCGGCAGGTCCGCACCGTTGGGATCGCCGCTCCTGGCGAAATTGATCCAGTAGGCGCGCATGCGATTTGCGACCTCGCGATCGGCTCCTGACAAGATGCCTGCACCGGGCATGCCTTCGACGCCGAAGATGAACTGCAATTCCCGCCCGTGACCGCCCTCGGGGTTTGCGCGCCGTGCCTCCGGCACATAGGTGAAGCGATAGCGAAAGGTCGGCGCACCGCTGGCGGCATGCAGGCGCGCCAGCAGTCTCACTGGCTCGGAGAAGACCCTGTCGGTGTAGAACCTTGCCGCGCGGTCCGAAGGTCTGGCGAGATCGGGATAGAGCCTGCGCAGCTCATCGCTGGTGGTGCCTGACGATGCCAGCTCTTCCCGGATATCCAGCTCGCCGTCGAAACCGGTCTCGTCGTCGTTCGAGCCAATGATCAAGGGGATGCGGCTCTCATGTCCAGCTGCGAAGCCCGCGGCGACCTCCTCGCTCACCAGACTCCCATCGATCGTCGGCGCGAAGCTGCGCGGCGATTTTTCCAGGAAATGTTTTTCGACGGCAAGCAGGCGTTGCGGTTCGGCTGTACGTAAATCGGCCTGTCGCCCCAGCACCGCCACGAATTGCCGCCCCACAATTTCGGCCTCTTGTGCCGAACGCAGGCGCGCACGGCCGGGGATCGATTGCAGAATGGCTTTCTGGAAGAGATCGCGCGATTGCTCCGACAGCATCAGCAGCGCGATCGACGTTGCGCCTGCGCCACTGCCGAACAAGGTGACGTTCGTGGGATCACCGCCGAAGGCCGCGATGTTGTCGTGCACCCAATGCAGCGCCGCGATCTGGTCCATCAGGCCGAAATTGCCGGAGCCGCCTTCCGACAGCGCGGGATCGCTGAGCCAGCCGAACGCGCCGAGGCGAAAATTCACGGTCACCACGATGAGGCCGGCTTGCGCGAGCCTGGCACCGTCGAACAGCGGATCATTCGCGGTGCCGCTGACGAAAGCGCCGTCGTGGATGAACATCATCACCGGTAGCGGGCCGTCGACCCCGAACGGACGAAACACGTTCAGCGTGAGGCAATCCTCGCTCGATCCCGGCAGCGAGGGCTGAAGACACGGCGCGCCATAGGCATAGGCGGTGCGCATCTCCGAGCTCTCGGGTGCAGCCTGCGGCGGACGCCAGCGCAGCGGTCCGATCGGCGCGGCCGCATAGGCCAGCCCCTTGAACGAGGCCACCTCGCCTTCGACGGCGCCAAGCATCTGTCCTTCGCGCGTCAGCGCAAATGGAAACTGGCCGACTGGCTGGGCCACGACCGAGCCGGCGCAACAGAGGACGAGAGACGTCGCAAAAAGCGCGAACACAGACCGCATCTTCGGAGCATCTCGACGCGCGGAAGGATTTTGGGCAGGTTATGTCCGTGGCCCGCCGCGAAGCAAGCGCCGCGGCTGCGCCTAGCTCCGCTTGGCGGCAAGCTCCGCCAGTGCGTGCCGTGCGATGATGCCGAGCTCGCCGAGCGTGGAGTGACCGGACCGCGCCGCCTCGATCAGCCGCTCGGCGATGAACCTGCGGCTGTCGTGATCGCCGCCGTGAGGCAGTTGGCGGCACGTCTCCTCCAGGACGACGTCCATGTTCGCTTTGGTCCGCTCACTCAACTCTGTCATGACGCCCGTTTGCACGCGTGGCAAAAACAAGAGCATACACAGGTGGATCGACCCTGATTAGCCCGGGAAATCACGGCCCTTGTGCATCGCGATGCGTGTGCCGCCGCAACATTCACGCGGCCATGATGAAGCCGCAAATGGCTACCGAAGATTGCACATGCCGTGATGACAAGCCGAACCTGCAGCGATAGCCTGCGGGCAAAATAAAACACACGGGAGGAAATGCCATGCCTGATGCAATGGTTGCTGCACGTACTTCGGACACGGGGCGCGGAACCAGCCAGCAGGTCGATGTTGCCGTGGTCGGTGCCGGATTTGCCGGCCTCTATCTTCTGCATCGGCTGCGCAAGGCCGGCCTGACGGCGGTCGGCCTCGAAGAAGCCGGCGACGTCGGCGGCACCTGGTACTGGAACCGATATCCCGGCGCGCGCTGCGACATCCAGACCATCGATTACAGCTACACCTTCGATCCCGACCTCGAGACCGCCTGGACCTGGTCGGAGAAATACGCGACCCAGCCCGAGATCCTGCGCTATCTCGGCTTCGTCGCCGACCGCTACGATCTCAGGCGTGACATCCGCTTCAAGACCAAGGTCACGGAAGCGAAATGGGACGAGGCGATCGAGCGCTGGCAGCTCACCACCGACAATGGCGCAGCGGTCTCCTGCCGCCATTACATCATGGCCACCGGCTGCCTCTCGGCGCCGAAGCCGCCGGAGATCGACGGCGTGAAGGACTTCAAGGGCGAGGTCTATTTCACCGGACGCTGGCCGCATGACGGCGTCAATCTCGCCGGCAAGCGCGTCGCGGTGATCGGCACGGGATCGTCGGCCATTCAGTCGATCCCGCTGATCGCCGAGCAGGCTGCGCACCTGACCGTGTTCCAGCGCACGCCGAATTTCGCGCTTCCGGCGCACAACGGTCCCGCGCCGTCCGATCGCATGAGCCTGCTGCAAGGCGATCGCGCGGCCTATCGCGAGCAGGCGCGCCAGTCGATGGCCGGCGTGCCCTATCCGCAGCAGACGGTCGTGAGCTGGCAATTAAGCGATGCCGAGCGTCGTGAGCGGTTCGAACGCGCTTGGGCGGCCGGCGACCTCGTCCACATCCTGACCCAGCTCTGGGCCGACCAGGCGGTCGACATCGACGGCAACAAGATCGTCCAGGACCTGATCCGCGAGAAGATCCGCGCCGCCGTCAAAGACCCCGAGACCGCCGCGGCGCTGATGCCGGACGATCATCCGTTCGGCGCCAAACGCCCCTGCCTCGATACCAACTATTACGCGACCTACAACCGGCCGAACGTCACGCTGGTCAATCTGCGTCAGGAGCCGATCAAGGCGATCACCGCAAGTGGGATCACGACGGCCAAGCGCAGCGTCGACGTGGACGTGATCGTGTTCGCGACCGGCTTCGACGCCATGACCGGCGCGATCCGCGCCGTGCATCCGATCACCGGACGTGGCGGCAAGTCGCTCACCGACGTCTGGGCGCAGGGGCCGCAGACCTATCTCGGCCTCACTGTCGCAGGCTTCCCGAACTTCTTCATGATCACCGGTCCCGGCAGCCCGTCGGTGCTGTCGAACATGGCGGTGTCAATCGAGCAGCATGTCGACTGGGTCGTCGACCGGCTCAAAGCATTGCGCGACGGCGGCTTCACCACGATCGAGCCGACCGAGACGGCGCAGGCCGGCTGGAACAGGCACATGGCCGATTGCTCGATGGTGACGCTGCACCGGCTCGCCAACACCTGGTACACGGGCGCCAACGTGCCCGGCAAGGTGCAGGGCCTGATGCCCTATACCGGCGGCGTCGGTCCCTATCGCAGCATCTGCGACGAGGTGGTCAGCCGCGGCATGCTCGGCTTCAAGCTGACCGGCCCCGACGTCGCCGCGCAAAGCAATGACGGCGAGGTGGTGCGGCTGCAGCCGGACGTGCGGCTGGTGCTGAACCTGCTGGCGTCACTCAACCTGCCGCCGATCGAGTCGATGGGCGCCCTCGGCGCCCGCGCCTTCGTCGACGAGTTCAACAAGGGCCGCCCGGCGGGACGGCCGATCGGCGAGATCGTCGACGGCACCCTGACAGGCGCCGACGGTCCGCTGCCTTACCGGGTATACCGGCCGGCAACGCCGGGGCCGCATCCGGTGGTGGTCTATTTCCACGGCGGCGGCTGGGTGCTCGGCGACGAGCAGTCGGACGAGCCGTTCTGCCGCGACATGGTGCGGCGGACCGGCATGATGCTGGTCAGCGTCGGCTATCGTCATGCGCCCGAGCATCGTTTCCCGGCCGCGGCCGAAGACGGCTATGCGGCGACGCGCTGGATCGCCGAGCACGCCGCCGAGCTCGGCGGCAGGCCGGGCCCGGTGCTGGTCGCGGGCTGGAGCGCCGGCGGCAACATCGCCGCCGTCACCTGCCAGCTTGCGCGCGATCGCGGCGGCCCTGAGATCGCGGGCCAACTCCTGATCTGCCCGGTCACCGACTGCACCTTCGACCGCCCCTCCTACAACGACAATGCGACCGGCTATTTCCTGACGCGCTCGCTGATGTACTGGTTCTGGGACCTCTACTGCTCGCCGACCGACCGCACCGATCCACGCGCCTCGCCGCTCCGCGGCAAGGTCGAAAGGCTACCGCCGGCCTTCGTCGTCACCTGCGAATTCGATCCCCTGCGCGACGAAGGCATCGCCTATGCCGAGGCGATGGCAGCCGCCGGCGTCCCGGTCGAGCAACTTAAGGCGCGTGGCCATTTCCATTCGTCCTTCACGATGGTGGACGTGATCATCACCGGCGCGCCGGGCCGGGTGCAGATGGCCGAGGCCTTGCGGCGCTTTGCCGGGCTTCCGCCCGAAGTTGGTCGCGGCGATGAGACCAGCCACGGGCACACCAGCCCGGGCCATAAAATCGCGGCGGCCGCGAGCTGAAAGCAAACATTTGCCGGGAACTATTTCCCGGTCATCGCGTTTGGTGCTGAGGCATTGAGATGCAGTAATGGGTGTAGGCCCCGGTACGCACGATCGTGTGCCGGGGTCTTTTTGCGTGAGGCGGGACGATGGGGGACGTGGTTGGGGATTCAAAGGTCGACTTTGGTGTCCTTGCGGTGCTGCATAAATGGCCGTCGCTTGCGAACCAGCGACGGTCGGACCGAGCGTCCTACCAGGTGATCGAGGGTACGCTCGACGAATGCATCTCGGCGTTCATGGCGAAGCCGGCGGCGACCAGGCATCTCTATGAGATCCGCACCATCGCGCAACCGCCGCTGGTCACGGACATTCTCTCGCCCGAGCACATCACGGAGCTGGCGCGGCTGCGCGAATTTCTCTGATCCTCGCAGAAGCACCGGCTGAGCGCGGGAACCTTCTGCCGGTTTTTCCCGTTGATGGTGATCGGAAGCGAAGGCGTGAGTGCCTCACATGCTTGAAGCCGGCGTGCCAGCCCCTGTCGTGCCCTATGGCGCAGACCAGACCCTGTTCGTGGTGATCGACCGCCTCGACAAGGCGACCGAAATTCGTGTCGAGCGAAGCGATCTCGACGCTACGATCGGCGAGCTCGTCGCTGGCTGCTTCAACGACCCCATCAAGGTCATCTCGTTCAACACGCTGGAGCACTGGATGAAGGACATCTCGACCGATGTCGCCGGCGAGATCCGGGCGCGCTGTGACATTGATGGCATGACGCTGCCGGATTATCTCAGCGACTTCGTCGAAAGCCACAGCTGAGCGCGCATGGGGATGAGAATCAGGCGCGCCCGTACTTGCCGGCGATGACCTCGATCTCGCGGCGGCGTTCGTGCGCGAAGGTCAGGAGCTTTTCGATCGTCAATGTATCCGTGATCCGTTTGGCCAGCCGCTCGGCGCGTGCGGCCTGATCTTCGAGATACTGGATCGTGGTCAAACGCCGCCTCCCAAGAGCTTAGATCTAGTCCCGAATGATTGGGTATCCATGGTGGGCTTGAGGCGGCTAACAGCCGGTTAAGCACAGCGCTTCGGATCGATGCAGCCGCAAATTATTGCACCACGTCGAGCCGGACATTGGTGACACCCTTGTCGACCATGCCGAGCGCCTCCGCCGCGGAGGGAGAGACGTCGACCACGCGTCCGCGAACATACGGCCCGCGATCGTTGATCCTGACGGTGACGAAGCGGCCGGATGAGACATCGGTGACGCGCAGCTTGGTGCCGAACGGCAGGCTGGGATGGGCCGCGGTCAATTCGTTCTTGTCGAACCTCTCGCCGCTCGCCGTCTCCGTGTCCGAATAGAAACTGGCGACGCCGTGGGAGACGCTCTGCTTTGCATCACCGTCGGGGATGCGCGCCCGGCTGATCGGACGCGGATGCAGCGCCGCCACCCTGTGCGGTCGTTCGACAGCGGCCTGGCGGTGGGTGCCGAGATCGGCCTTCTGGCGGCCGACCGGCGATTGCGCACACGCCGCAAGCGACGCCGCGCCGATGGTGGCGAGCAGGATCCGGCACAGGCTTGCCGGCGAAATCCGGGCATTTTCGGCACGTGCAAAGCAAGACATGATGCGCCCTCCGAATGGCCCCGAGTTTCGGTGGGCAATGAGGGCAGAACCTTGTCGGAACGAAAGCGCGCCTGAGGCCGCAGCCGTTTCGGGTTAGCTGTGGCGATTCCACCACACTGGCTTGTCCTGAATCGAGACAGGCTCGTGGGATAAGCCCGATACGACGCGCCAGATCGGGCGCGTCTCCGGCGGAACCTCGTCAGGTTCGGCGCCGCTCCTCGAGAGCCGCGCGAGCTCGCGCCGATAGAGCCGCTGCCAGCCGGTCTTCAAGCTGGCGAGAAAGTCGAGCTCCCGTTGTGTCAGCGTGCACATCATGAACCCGAACCGGTTGCGAGAGCCGCGTCGTCAGCCGACGAGGCCTCCCATCGGTTTGACGTCGGCGCTGCCCGGGAAGACGGCTTCTGCGAGCACCTTCTCCTCGACGCGCAGATGATCCCTCAACAGGCCTTTCAGCACCGCGCGCAAATCCGTGGTCGGCTTGAGATCGCGATCCTCGAAGAGTTGCGCCGGCTTCAGACCGGGCCAGTCCGCGATCACGCGACCACCGTTGAGCCCGCCGCCGATCAGGAAAGCGACCGTGCCCGTGCCGTGGTCGGTACCCTGCGTACCGTTGATGCGCGCGGTTCGCCCGAACTCGGTGACAACGGCCACGACTGTTTCGCGCCACGCTTCGCCCATATTGCTCTCGATCGCGGCAAAGGCGCCGTCGAGCGCACCGAGCAGATTGTAGAGCTGGCCCGAGGCCACGCCCTCGGCGATGTGCGTATCCCAGCCGACGAAGCCCATGGCGCCGACACGCGGGCCGTCAGGCTTGGCGAGATAGCGCGCGGCCGTGCCGGCGGCTTCGGCGAAATAGGCGCGCACGCGCGCGATGCCGGGCGGCGGCAAGGTCGGATCGTCGGACATCGGATCGCCCGCGCCTGGTGCGCCGCCGAGCGAAGCGAGCCGCATGCGGGCCTGGAGCACGGTCGCAAGCTTCGGATCGGTGTGCTGGTAGAGATCGAGCAGGCGGTTCTGCGTGTCCTCGCTCGCCGGCAACAATCTCTGCGGCACCCATGTCATGACGGGCGCCGAACCGCGCACCACCAGCGGCGTCACGGAGCCGATGCCGAGCGCGCGGCTGCCGCGCGGGTCGACACGCCCGCTGGATTCCAGCGCGAGCAGCGCGCGGTTGAGCCATCCCGAGCTGGTCATGCCCGGCTTGACGAGCCCGCTTTCCAGCACGTCCTGGCCGTCGAAATGCGAACGCTCGCGATAGGGCGTCGCGGCGGCATGGACGATTGCGGCCTTGCCGCTCTTGTAGAGCCGATGCAGATTCGGCATCGCCGGATTGAGCGCGAAGAAGGCATCGAGCGGCAGCGCGGGCGGCTTGCCGTCCAGCACCAGCGCACGATCGCCGCGCAAGGAGATCCAGTCGGGATCGCCGACCGGCGCAACCGCGCCAAGGCCGTCGAGCGCGCCGCGCAGCACAATGACCAGCAGGCGCGGATCGCGCCCTTCGGCACGCGCGATCCGCGGCATCTGGCTCCACGCGAACAGCGCGCCGGAGCCGACCAGAAGCTCGCGCCGCGTGGGCAGATGATGGTCAAAGCCCATGGTCACCTCCTCTGGAAATCCGCCGACATGAACAACAGCGCGAGCGCCTGCTGCCGGCTCTCGGCGCGGCCGACGGCCTGCTTCACCTCGGGTGATATCTCCGATGCGAAGACGTCCTCGATGATCGCCTGCGGATCAGCCGTACCGGCGAGGCGCTCGGCAAAATTGTTGGCGATGTCGAGCCGCCGGCCGACGCCGTCGATCCAGCTCGCCTCGTCGTCCGGATAGCCCTTGGGCGCGGATGGACGCCACAGCGCCTCGCCGAGCAGCTCCAGCCCGCCGGTGAAGCGGACTGGATCGACCGTCGTGGCGCCGGTCGCGCGCACCATGCCAACGCCCCACTCGCTGGGACGCTTGAGCTTCGACGGCGGCCCGCGCCAGGCCTCGTCCGAGGACACCATCGCGATCGCGACCTGCTTAAGATCGCCCTCGGTGTCGCGAAAAGTCTTCGCCATCTGCTCGATCAGCACAGGCGGCGGCTCGTCGGCGACGAAATGGCGCGCGAGCTTGGTCGCGATATGGGTTGCGGTCGCCGGATGCGCGGCGAGATCGCGCAGCACCGCGCGGCCCTGCTCGGCATCCTCCTGCTCGTAGCGCTTGCCGAGCACGGTTTGCCCGCCGGGCTCGTGCAGCCGCGGATTGAAGGTGAATTCGCCACCGTGCTCGGGATTGTCGCCGGGCGGCACCAGCGTCCAGCCGGTCAGCACATTGGCGAAGCTGATGACATCGTCCTGGGTGTAGCCGGTGCGCACACTGAGCGTATGCAGCTCCATGATCTCGCGCGCGATGTTCTCGTTGAGGCCGCGGCTGCGGTTGATGCCGGCGATCGAATTCGCGCCCATCGAGCCGAGATTGTCGAGATAGAACAGCATCGCCGGGTGACCTTCGACGGCCAACAGGAGATCGACGAAGCGCCCGAGTGCGTTGGCGCGAACGGCTTCGCGCTCATAGGCCCCGGACATGCTTTGGATCTTGTTGGCCGAGATGCAGAAATGGTTGGACCAGAACCACACCAGCCGCTCGCCGAAGCCGATCTCGGCGGTAAGCGCGGCTTCCGTGCGCAGCTTGGCCTCCTGCAAATAGATCGGACGTCCGGGATCGGGAATGGCATCGGCCGCCTGCTTCGCCGCCATCTCGGCGGCGTCCTTGTCCGCTCCCTGCCCTTGCGTCTGGTCTTCCGACATAGTCGGCGTCGCCGCCACCTGCTGCTTCTTGGCCTGCTGCTGGGCCTGCTTGGCGCGCGCGGCGCGCCGCGCATTGGCATCGGCTACGGTGCGATAGGCCTTTGAGCTGGAGGGAAGGCTGGCGGCAGCGTTCAGGACGAGCGGCCGGCCGAGCTCGGCGATCAGCGCGCCACGCGGGTCGGCCCCGACAGCCGCGATCGATCCCGGACGCGGCCCCATCCCGAAGCGATGAAGCGCCAGCACAACTTCGGCCTTTGCAGGATTGCTCATCGCGAACGCCCAATTCCCTCGAGCCTGCCGACGGTACCTCGCGCGAGGCTACAGCCTGTAATGCTACGCAACGTAGCATTAGCGGCTCGGGCTTGCAAGCAGAGATTGAGACGTTCCGTACGATACCGCGAACCGCCGATCCGCGTGAGGGACGGCCGCCCGCAACGCTGCTAGAAATTCGGCCCGAGCGCGATCTTGGTGATCGTGCCGTTCCTGATGCCGATGCGCCATTCCGCCGAGCCGTTGGCGAACTGGGCGATGTAGATGTCGCTGTCGAGCGCGGTGACGCCGCGGAAAGAGACCGCACGCAAGGCGCCAAGCTTCGCCAGGATGGCCTGGTCGAACGGAAGCTGCTGCCGCGTGATGCCGGCGACTTCGGAGGTCATGTGCTCGTAATCCGGCTCGCCCTTGCCCACCCCCGCGATATAGCGGCGCAGCATCTCCTCGCCATTGGCGATCGGAACAGCGCGGCGCGCTGCGCGACCCGGACGCGCGCCGAGGTTCGAAGCCTCGACATTGTGGAAGCGCGTCTGCCGGCCCGGCATCAGGACCTCCAGGCACCGCCCCGACTTGTCGGCAATCACCCAGGGATTGTTCACGGTAGTGGTGGCAGCCCAGCTCATGTTGGGCCTGACGACGCTCTCGGCCTTGCGATTGCCGTCGGCATCGAGATTGAAGACGCGGATGTCCTCGCCCATCTCGTTGTAGACCATGATCCGGATCGGCGAGGTGCCGGCGCGGCCGCGCACATTCGCCTCCTCGGCGCAGGGGACGATGCCGCCGAGTTCGTCATTTCCGTCGGCCCGGAAGAGTACATCACCGGCCTTGCCGTCAGGCTCGAGCAGCAGACGGAATTCCGCCGTGCCGTTCTCGAACTTGGCGCCATAGATGTCGTAGCCGCCTGGTCCGACGCCGCGGAAGAACAGCGACTCCACCGGGCCGAGGGCGACGAACGTCCTGTGCAACTCGTCAACCTCGCGGTGGACCTTGGCGGCGAGCAGTGCGCTCATGCGGTCGTAGTTTGGCGTGCCGCTGCGCAGATCCTCGATCCCGCGCAGGATCATCTCCTTGCCCCCGGCGACGGGGACCTGCTCGCGGAAGCGGTCCGGGACTTCCGCGACACGACGCGCGAAGTCGGCCTCGATCGCCTGCGCCACCGCCGCATCGATCCGCGGCGCGAGACGGGCGCCGAAGACCGCGTTCTGGATCAGGACGCGCGAGATTTTGGCTTGCTCGTCGCGCAGGAAGACCAGCAGATTGTCGCCATGGATCGAGAAGGCGTCGGCACCCTCACTGAGGAGCGCAGCCCGGCCTTGCACGGTTTCCTGCACGTGGAGCCGATCTCCGTCGCGGCGCACGGTGAGCACGCGGTTCGGCGCGACCCTGTACCAGCCGACATACTGATCGAGCGATCCGGAATCAGCCGCCGCGGTCGGCATCTCGGCGACGCGAAGTGCGCGGATGTCGCGTCCATTCATGCGCAGCACCAGCTCGGCGGAGCGACGCTCCGCATCGAGCGGGAACGTGATCTCACCGGAGGAGGCGGGGTAGGACGCGGTGCCGTCACCGCCCACCATCAGGCGCAATTTGCGTTGCCCGGTGAGCTGGCCGTAAACCTCGTCACCTTCGCGGAAGATGGCAAACACCGAAGCCGGGCCCATGGCGTAGAAGTTGACGAAGGGGCGGTAATGCTGGGCCGGCACCTCTCCACTATCCGCGGCGAGCGGCGCAGGCTCCGGGGTGCGATAGGCGATCATGCCGGCGGACACGATCACGGCCGGGACGATCGCGGCCGAGATCCACGCCCGCTTGCGCCAGCCGACCGCGACGGGCATCGCGGCGGTCGCGATGATGCGCTCGACGCGGGCGCGCACGGTCGAGGCCCGTGCCATCGCGAGCTCGACCGGCCGCGGGTTTACCGTGCTTGCGAAATCAAGCAGGATTTCCGCATAGGACAGCCGGTCGTCGATCACCTCAATGGCCTCGGCGTCGCTGATGATCTCGGCAAGTTCGGCAAGACGCGCGAGCTGCCACCAGGCGAACGGGCTGAACCAGAACACCGCGCGATTGAGGGAGGCGAGCAAGAGGATATGGAAATCGCGGTTGGCGACATGCGCGCCCTCATGCGCGAGCACCGCGAGGCGCTTCTTCGGGTCCCAGCCGGCAAATTGCGGCGGCACCAGAATGGTCGAGCCAAACGTGACGGGACCGCCGACCTCGCGGCTGACGCGCACATCGGCATCGACCAGGTGCAGACCGTTGACCGGCCTTGCCGCGCGCGCGAGGCGCCAGGTCAGACAGAGGCCGATGGCCAGCCGCAGCAGCAACAGGCCGGCAACGCCGGCATGGACGATTGTGGCGATCAGCCACCAATTGATTGAGACGCCGTTCTTCGACGGCGGAATCGCCGCGCCGGGCGTCATCGGCTGCATGGGCTGCGGCATCTCGAACGTCGAGATATCAGCCGGCATGACATCAGCCGGTACCGATACCGGCGATGGCAGCCGGGTGATCGTGACCGTCGGCCAATGCATCACGAACGGCATCGCCAGCGACGCCAGCAGCACGACGACCCACGCCGTCATGTGGACGTGCGGATTGCGCACGCGAAACAGGTTGAGGCCGAACCAGACGACGCCTCCCAGCACAAGGGAGCGCAGCGCCGCCTCCGCCAGAGTTGCGATCATTCTTTCTTCACTCCCCTCGCCTTCTTCGCCTTGGCCACCTGGTCGGCCAGTGTGCGCAACTGCTGCTGATCGAGCATCGCATTGTCGACCATGCCGACGAGGACCTCCTCCATCGAGCCGTTGCAGAACCAGTCGACGATGCGCTGCACCGCCTTGGCCGCAACCCGCGCGCGCTCTTCGGCTGCGTGGTAGACATAGGTGCGTCCGTCCACCGTGTGCCGAGCATAGCCCTTTTCTTCCAGCCGGCGCAGCACCGTGCGGACTGTCGATTCCTTCAGCCGACGCGACAGCTTCTCGCGCACAATTTCGGCCGTCACAGGACCATGGGCCCAAACCAGTTGCATGACCTCGTGCTCGAGGTCGCCCAGTTCGGGCAAACGATCGTCCATGGCGGCTTACCTTGATTGAATTTCTTGTAACGCTACAGAGCGTCGCATATACGGCCGCGCCGCGCAACCGGGTTTCTACCTGAAATGGTATCGCGTGCTGACCTAACGTGGCTTGCTTCAAGCGGTCGTCGTGCCCGGGCTTGTCCGGGGCATCCACGTTCTTCGTACCATCCGGCGAGGCGTGGATGGCCGGGACATAGGCGAGCGGAAGCGACGCCGTCCTTCGGACGGCTATGCCCGGCCATGACGAGGCGGAGGCCTCAGTACTGCGGCTCGTACATCTGGGACTGAACCAGTCCCTTCACGTCGTTCGGCGCGGGTCCGTCCGCGAGCCCGCGCTGAAAGGCGACATCGGCGACGGCGGCGGCGATACGCACCGAGACTTCGCGGATGCGTGGCAGCGCCGGGTAGAGGCTGCCTTGCGCGAGATCGTCCTTGCCGACGCAATCGGCGAGCGTATGGGCGGCCGCCATGAACATCTCGTCCGTGACCAGCCGCGAGCGGCTGGCGATGACGCCGAGGCCGACGCCCGGGAAGATGTAGGAGTTGTTGCCCTGGCGCGGCACGAAGGTTCGGCCGTTGAGCTTGACGGGGTCATACGGACTGCCGCAGGCAAACAGCGCGCGGCCTCCGGTGTAGCGGTAGGCGTCCTCCGCCGAACATTCGGCCTTCGAAGTCGGATTGGAGAGCGCGAACACGATCGGCTGCTCGTTGAGCTCGGCCATCGCCTTGAGCACGTCGGGCGTGAAGGCGCCGCCGACCGCGGCGACACCGATGATCGCCGTCGGCTTCAGCGTCCTGATCGCGGTGAGGAAGTCGGCGATCGGCGCCTGGTCGGCATGGGCGTAACGGAGCTTGTGACCGGACAGGCCTTCGCGTCCGCCGACCACGAGGCCGCGCGAATCCACCAGCCAGTTGCGCCGGAGCGCTTCCGCCTCGGAGGCGCCCTCCGCCATCATGGCGGACGTCACGAGATCGGCGATGCCGGTCGCGGCCTCACCCGCGCCTAGGAACAGGATGCGCTGATCCTTCAGCTTGCCGCCGTTGACGCGCAGCGCCGAAAACAGGCCGGCGAGCGCCACCGCAGCCGTGCCCTGGATGTCGTCGTTGAAGACGCAGGCCTCATCGCGATATTTGTGCAGCAGCTTGAACGCCGAGTGGTTGGCGAAATCCTCGAACTGGATAAGCACACCGGGAAAGGTCTTCCGCGCGGCGACCATGAACTCGTCGACGAAGCTGTCATAGGCCTCGCCCGTGAGCCGCCGCTCGCGCAAGCCGAGATAATACGGGTCTTTCAGCAGCTCTTCGTTGTTGGTGCCGACGTCGAGCACGATCGGCAGGCACGTTTCGGGATGCACGCCGGCGCAGGCCGAATAGAGCGAGAGTTTTCCAACCGGAATGCCCATGCCGTTGGCGCCGAGATCGCCGAGGCCGAGGATGCGCTCGCCATCGGTGACGACGATCAGCTTGGCCGGATAGGGCCAGTTCTTCAGGATCTCGGCGATCTGGCCGCGATCGCGCGAGGAGATGAACATGCCGCGTGGGCGCTGAAAGATCAGGCCGTATTTCTGGCAGGCGAGCCCGACCGTCGGCGTGTAGATGATCGGCTGGATCTCGTCGATATTGTCGACGACAACGCGGAAGAACAGCGCCTCGTTGCGGTCATGCAACGCATTCAGCGCGACATATTTTTCGAGATCGGTCGGCAGCGTGCGCAGATTGACGAGCACGCGCTCGACCTGGGTCTCCATCGTCAGCACGCAAGGCGGCAGCAGGCCGCGCAGGCCGAGATCGTCGCGCTCCTGCGCGGTGAAGGCGGTGCCCTTGTTGAGCAGGGGATCGCGCAGCAGCGCCATGCCGTGCACGGAATCGGACGATGTCGAATGGGCGCTGACCCGAGCAGGTCTATTCACGAATTCCCCCAGGGAGTTTCCTATTGAAGGGCGGGCATTGTCGGCCAGCGCTCACCTGAGATCAAGGACGCAGAAAACCGCGGCAAGCATTGTGATCCCGCACCGCAGCGAGGTTTTGGTGACGGACCGGTCGTCGTGCGCACGAAAAGGTTAACGCCGCGAGGCTGTCGTTCTCCTCATGGTGAGGAGCGCGGAACGCGCGTCTCCGGACGATGCTTTGCATCGCCGGGCGAACCACGCAGGCCCTGCTCTCGCTTGCGGCGCATCCTTCGAGACACCCGCTCCGCGGGCTCCTCAGGATGAGGCAGTGGTATTATTCCGCCTTGATGTCGGCGGCCTTCACGATCGGCCACCATTTCTCGGTCTCGGCCTTCTGGAAGGCTCCGAGCGCTGCGGGCGTCTGCTGATCGGGCGGAGGAATCTCCTGCCCCAATTCGCCAAACCGCTGCTTGACGGTGGGATCGGCAAGCACGGTGACGATGGCCGCGTTGAGCTTTGTGACGATCTCCTTCGGCGTGTTCTTCGGTGCCCAGATGCCGTGCCAGTAGGAGATGTAGAGACCGGGCAACCCCGCCTCGTCGACCGTCGGGATATCGGGCGCGGAGGCGAGCCGCGTCGGCGACGTCACCGCGAACGCCTTGATCGCACCGTTCTTGTAGTGCGGCAGCGAGTTCGAGGCCTGATCGAACATGATGTCGATCTGCCCGGCCACGAGGTCGATCATGGCGGGCCCCGCGCCGCGATACGGCACGAACTGGAAGTCGGTGCCGGTCCTCTCCTTGAAGAAGACACCGGCGACGTGGGCCCCCGTGCCGGCGCCGGCCGTGCCGGCAGTCACCTTGCCGGGGTTGGCCTTCAGCCACGCGATCATCTCTTTCAGAGTGTTGGCTTCGAGCGTCTTCCGGCCGACGATGAGCTGCGTGCCCATCGCGATCGTCGCGACCGGCTCGAAATCGGCGATCACGTCGTATGGCAGCTTGAAGATCGCGCCGTTGAGCACATGCGTGCCCCAATGGCCGATCGTGATCGTGGTGCCATCAGGCGTTGCGCGCGCGACGCGGGCGCCGGCGATGCTGCCGGAGGCGCCGGCGATGTTCTCCACCACGATCGACGTGTGCAATTCAGCGGCGATGCGTTCGGACAGGATGCGCGCCAGCGTATCGGTCGGACCGCCCGCCGCGAACGGCACCACGAGGGTGATCGGCCGCGACGGAAACGGCTGGGCGCTTAGCGGCGCGATCAACCCATAGGCGATCAGCCCAGCAATGACGATCGCATGATTATGCAATCCGGCCCACAGCCCCCGCATCAGTCTCCCCCCACGCTTTTTGTCGCCCGCATGTTGTCAGCAGGCTGGAGCCGGAGTGAACGCTGCGGCGCGGGCCGAGGCAAGCTGAAAATGATGTCGGACAGCTTAGGACATGTACTCATAAACTCGCGCTGCACTTCGTCTGAGGTCCACTCTGCCTCCGATACCGGCCGCGTTGGCGCACCTCACCCTAGGTCCGAGTTGGGCCATGTGTGGAAATCGCGTGGGGCCCGCTCAGCTGGCGTTAGTGCTTCATTGGCGCGTGTCCGACCGATGATCCGCAGGCTCGGCAAATCGCACGATGGGACCCCGCCTGCTCAATCGCTCAAGAACTTCTTTCTTACTTTCAGCAAGCCGATCAACATTATTGACCACAAACGTGTGATTACCTCCGCACTACTGGTCGCACCCGCTCCACTGGGACATGGTCGCCGTTTTTGCTGACGACCTTCAGAAACACTTCTTCCCGAGTCGCTTTGTCGATCATGCGGGCAGATCCTTTGCCGAGATGCTCATCTCCCCATTGGCTCAATGCCATCAGCACAGGCAATAGCTTGATGCCGGCTTTGGTGGGTTCGTATTGATAGCGCTTTCGCGCCCCCGGCTCCTTGTAAGGAGTTTTTTCAAAGATTCCGTACTCAACAAGTTTTTCCAGGCGCTCAGACAGCACCGCTCTTGGTATGCCCAAAAACGTTTGAAAGTCCTGGAAGCGGCGAACCCCCCATGAGGCCTCGCGCAAGATCAACAAGGTCCAGGTTTCACCAACAATCTCGAGCGTTCGCTTGATGGAGCAGTTGTTTTTTAGCTCCAACATCAAGCGAAGATCCAGCTCGGGCGAATGCGCTTTTTCTGAGTTCATTTTTCATACACAGGTTGACGTTAATGACAGTTCGTTATATGAACTTAGCATGGTTTGGCGTCGAGCGGTCAGGGAACCGTAAGATTACTTGGCGGAATGAGCCATACAGCTCTCGCGGAGGGGACAATGAAGTTTCTGCAAATGTCTAAGTTTGGCAAACCCACCGAGGTGGTTGAAGTTGTCGAAAGCGATCCACCCCCACCGCCGGCAGCAAATGAAGCCACGGTCGCGGTCGAATACTCAGCGATCGGACTTGCTGAACTTCTGATGATCCGTGGCATGTATGCGATCAGGCCGCAGCCGCCCGCGCCGCTCGGGAACGAAGCTATTGGCCGCGTTATCGCCGTAGGAGCCTCGGTTAAAAATGTAAGGACTGGCGATCGTGTCGCCATTCCGATCGGGCTTCCCGTGTGGAGACAGGCCATCACGGTGCCGGCCACCGATCTCATCGTCTTGTCTGAGCAAGCCGATCCCCAACAGATGTCAATGCTTCGGATCAACCCGCTCACAGCGGCATTGCTCCTAACCGAGTATGTCGAACTCGGCAAGGACGACTGGGTCATCCAGAACGCCGGCAATTCCGGTGTGGGACGCAGCGTCATTGCGTTTGCAAAGGAGTTCGGACTGCGCTCGGTAAGCCTCGTGCGCAGACCCGAGCTGGTGGATGAGCTGAAGTCAGCCGGAGCTGACGTCGTCCTTGTCGATGGACCCGACGTTGTGAAGCAGGTCGCAGCGGCGACCGGCAAGGCTAAAATCAAGCTGGGCATCGACGGCGTGGGTGGCGAGTCCTCGCACTCGGTAGCGTCTTGCCTCGCGTCGAACACCAAGATGGTCGTCTATGGCGGCGTCAGCGGAAAGCCCGCGGCCATGAGTCCTCTGAACATCATTTTCAAGCAGATGACCCTGGAAGGGTTTTGGCTGGGATTTCCGCGCTTTCGAGATGCACACGAAAAGCTTGCGGCTCATACGCGGACAGCCGAGCGACTGATCGCCGAAGGCAAACTGCACGTTCCGGTCGCCGGCGTTTATTCGCTCGAGCAGGCAACTCAGGCCATGGCGCATGCGCAAAAAGGCGGGAAAGTCCTTCTGAAACCCAACTAATGGATGATCAACGGTCAGGCGCCCTGAATTCTAAGCGCCTGAAACCGCAGCTAGTGCGATATCGAAAGCGATGGCCCTAATTCCAATAGGGCGAACCGGAGGACACATGACTGCTCTTTTAGATCTGGTGCTTGAGTCTCACGGAACTCTTGAACGATGGCGAAAATTCAACGCGATCGACGTGAACCTCTCGATGCATGGTTCGCACTGGACTAGAAAGGGATGGGATGGTGTCTTCGAAAATGTTCAATTGAAGGCGCAAACGAAAGAACAGCGAACTTGCTTTACGCACTTTACCGAAGAAGGCGTGCAAAGCATCTACGAACCGGATCGTGTTCGGCTAGAGACAATCAACGGGAAGCTTATCGAGTGAGCGCGTACATCCAAGAAATGCGTTTGAAGGACATACTCTTCAGACGACGTGGGATAGGCTGCATCTGGCTTACTTTACCGGGTATGCACTTTGGAATTATCTGAATACTCCATTTATGTTTGTCACTGAGAGTGCCAAAGCGGAAGAGATAGACCCGGCGACCGACCAAGGCACGGTACGCCGGCGGCTCAAGATCACTTTTCCCGAGAAGGTTGGAACTCACTGTCCGGACCAGATATTCCACGTCGATGAAAACGGGCTCATCGCTCGTTTGGATTATACCACACTCGTGGCAGGTGGCGCTCCAGCCGCGCACTACATGTCCGAGTACAAGAACATTCAAGGGATTATGATGCCAACCAAACGGCGCGCGTTCAGGAGAAACCCGGACGGAAGTATAAATACCGAATCTGTCCTCGTCGGTATCGATATCTCTGCAATTGCTTTGACTTAAAAAAGCATTCAGACGGCAGGAAGCACGCAAGCAAATGGGTACCCCCCGACTGCCCCATGGCGCGCGCCGTGGGTGTCATCGGCGATTGGGGTAGACACAATCGACTTGAGGAGCGCGTACATCCAAGAAAAACGTTTGAAGGACACGCGCGAGTACGTTCATGGCGTGGACACAAACGAACTTAAGGGCAAGGCGGGGCCAAAAGGCGCCACCTCCTCTGTTCTGAGTTATCGTTGGCATGCCGACTTCCGGTTTGGATCACGAGCCGCCGATCACACGCAAGGTCGGACACTTCCGCTTTCGATTGGCAAGCCGACGTTTATGGACAGACTTTCTAGCCGACCGCTCGCCTTGGCGTCAGATGAGCGGCGCCATCAGCCGGCGGCGCGATGTGCATCAGGATGGTCTGGGTGGCGGATGCGACCTCGATGCCGTGGTGCTGGAAACGCTGCTTCATGCGGCGGTTGAATTCGCGCTGCACCGGCCAGCGGCCGGCCTCGGTGCAACGGATCTGGCCGACGATCGACACCATGGCGCCGTCGACCTTGTCGATGCCCCAGAGCTCGAGATCGCCGCGGATCAGGCTGCGGAATTCCACCTCGCGGCGCATCTCGTCGACGATGTCCTTGAGGATCTGGCCGGCGCGGTCGGTATCCTCCTTGTAGGCGACGTTGACGCTGACGGACGCATTGCCGGCGCCGCGGCTGGCATTGGTGATAGTCGTGACCGCGCTGAACGGCACGATGTGCACGGCACCGTCGCCGGCACGAAGCCTGATCGTGCGGATCGAGACGTTCTCGACCACGCCCGATAGCCCGGACACGCTGACGCTGTCGCCGACCTGGACGGTGTTCTCCAGCAGCAGGAACAGGCCGGTGATGAGATCCTGCACCAGCTTCTGCGAGCCGAAGCCGATGGCGATGCCGACGATGCCGGCGCCCGCCAGCAGCGGCGCGACGTTGACGCCGATCTCGCTGAGCGCCGTGAGCCCGACGACAGTGGCGATCACGCACAGCAAGGCCGTGCGCAGCATCGGCTGAAAGGTCCGCAGCCGCGCGGCCCGGGCATAGTGCCCATCGCGCGACAGCGTATTGATCTGGCGGTCCAGCAGCGCGTTGCTGGCTTCCCAGATCGCAGCTGCGATGAACACGGCAAGTCCGATCGTCACCACCGCCGAGATCAGCCGGCTGCCGATCTGGCCCCCATAAAACCATACGATGGCGTCGACGCCCCAGACTTCGAGCACGGCCACCAGGCCGATGAAGGCGATCACGCCGGATACGATCTTGCGCAGCAGCGGCAGGTAGCGGTTGGCGCGGATCTCGAGGCCCGGAAAGCGCTGGAGGATCTCGGGCTTGATGCGGAAGCCGCGGTCGATCAGGCCCAGCGTCAGCATGATGGCGACACGCGTGATCAGCGCCACCGCGATGGTGCCGACGAAATATTGCAGCAGCAACGAATAGCCGTTGCGAATGTTCAGCGCCCACACGGCCCACAGCGCAAGGTCGAGCGCGATGGCGAGATAGTGCCAGCCGCCCGCGATGCGGTTGCGCAGTCGCGCCGCGATCCCCTGCCGGTCGGCCGGCGCGCGGATCGCTTCGGCGACCTGGCGGCGGCATTGCAGGATGATGACGACGATGAAGAGATGCACGACCAGCATCACCATGCGCAGGAGCGCGGCATAGCCGCCGCGATGCAGGCCGAGCAGCAGCGCCACATTCGCAAAGGCGATGCCGGAGACGCCGACACCGACGATACGGCGCGCCCAGATCTCGATATAGGCGGCGGTTTCGGCCTTGACCGGAAACAAGCCGAACGGTCCCGCCAGCACACGGACCACACAGATGAGCCCGCGCGAGAACGCATAGGCGTTGACGACGGCGAGGATCACGAGACGGACGGTGGTGGGCCCCCCGATCTCGGTGCCGAGCAGCGCCGTGGCGACGCCGACAAAGACCAACACGGGTAGCAGCTCGAGCAGGAAGCGTCCCAGCACGAGCGGCAGCCGCAGCATGATTTGCCAGGCCCGCGCCAGGCTGTGGCGGCGCATGTGCAGTTCGGGCGCCGGGGTGACATCGGCCACGGATGACGGCGGATCGGCAATGGGCAACACCTGCACCGGCAGACGCGCCGTTTGCGGCATGCGCCCTTCCAGGAACACGACGGGGCGGCGGATCAGACGGAAGATCACCCATTCGGCGCAGAAGGCGCAGCCGAACACCAGCGCAAGCTTCCAGGCGATCTCGATCAGGAGATTGTAGGCCGCGGGATCGTTCGCGGTCCGCACGATCCAGTAATAGAACGCCGGGAAGTGCGTGAGCGTCCTGGCCATATCGGCGACGTCTCGCGAAATCTCGCCGATTTCCTCGGACACGGTGAGCATGAGCTGCGCACCGAGGCCGTCGGCCGCGAGCGGGATCGGCGATTTTGGCTCGGGCGCGGGCTGCTGTGCACCGGACGCATTGGCGATCGCGCGCAGCGTGTCGATCATCTGCGCGCGCTTCTTGTCGTCCTGCAGCGTTTCCAGCGCGCGCTTGGCCTCATCGGGCGACAACGCGGCAGCGCTACTCGTCGGCGGCGCGGCGCGGGCGCAGGAGAGAGATGAGATCGCGATCAAGAGCGCGGCGAGAAGCGCGGAGGCAAGCTTATGCGACACGAGGGATCCCTGGGAAAATGAATGCGACGGCGACGTCGGGCCCGTCACCGCCGAAGCACATGCATCATGTCGGATCGACGCTATTCGCCCGGGGGCTGTGTCGGAAGTTGGCCAATGAGGCGACATTCTCTTGGCATTTGCCGTGGTGCAGGAAACGGGAACCGCGGTCTCAAGGCAGGACGTGCAGCGATCGGAATGCAGGCACGCGGCTGGAAGCTCAACCGCGGCCATTCTTCGAGACGCCCGCCTGCGGCGAGCCCTCAGGATGAGGGATGAATATGCGGCAACATTTCAACGCAGTGGATGCAGCTGAGCCTCATCCTGAGGAGCCGCAGAACGCCGCGTCTCGAAGGACGAGGCGCTCGCTCAGGCGCCGCTCAGACGTCATATGCGACAGCCCTGATATGCGACAGCCCTCCGTCATTACGGGAGTCGGCCCGGAATGACGGCCGTGAGGAGGAGGAAGAGAGAAGCACGATGTCAAAAGCACGGCGGCCGCGTCACGGCGCTCCGACGTGGATCGGTGTGCAATCGATGTGATGCACAATACAGCGCCGGGCAGGTAGGGGCTATGCCACACTGATGCAGCCCTCTAAACCTTGGCCCGGCGTGCCGTTCGCGGTTTTCTGCCGCTATGCGATAGTCCGAACGAGCTCCATCGCACTTAACGCGGCTGGATCTGCGGAGGTGGTGTCATAGACCTCCCCTTGCTCTTGATGTGGACGTTGCGCGTCGCTTGTTTGCGACCATTGAGATGGTCCTCCCGTGACGCAGAACTGTCAAGCAAGATCAACGGCGCGCAAATCACATTTGAGGGCGCGTTCCATCTGACTGCGACGGATTCGCTTGCAGCGAAATGCGAGATGTGGGCGAATTGCGAGGCCGCCCTTCCCGCCAATGTAGAACGCTTCTGCTACCGGTGGACGCGAGTACTGAGGAATTTGGGGATGATGACATCATGCCCCTGTTTTGCCCGACGAGTCAAACGATTTCGTTAAATCCGCAAGCGCTCGCGCTGACCTTCAAGTCATTGATTTCGTTATCCCCGGCTACTGTGCATGGGGTTGTTTTCGCGTTTTTTGTTTCTTGCCCGCCTTCTCCTCCTTCTCCAGCGCCTTGCGCACCTCGTCGAATTCACCCGCCGAGGCCTTGTCGGCGCGAGGGAAGCGCAGATCGAGCTTTTCGAGCGCCGCGACGATGGCCGACCCGATCACGACGCGCGCGAACCATTTGTGGTCGGCCGGCACGACATACCACGGCGCATGAGGCGTTGCCGTGTGCCGGACGATGTCCTGATAGACCGCCTGGTAGCGCGGCCACAGCGCGCGCTCCTTGATGTCGTCCATGGAGAACTTCCACTGCTTGGACGGATCCTCCAGCCGGTCGAGGAAGCGCTCGCGCTGCTCGTCTTTGGACAGGTTGAGGAAGAACTTCAGTACCACGGTGCCGTTGCGCGCGAGATAGCGCTCCCACGCACAGATGTCTTCGAACCGCTCCTTCCAGATGTTCTTGGTGACGAGCATTGACGGCAGCTTCTCCTTGGCGAGGACCTCCGGATGCACGCGCGTCACCAGGCATTCCTCGTAATGGGAGCGGTTGAAGATGCCGATATGCCCGCGCTCCGGCAGCGCGACCACGTGGCGCCAGAGGAAATCGTGATCGAGCTCCTTGCTGCTCGGCGCCTTGAAGGCACTGACTTCGCAGCCCTGCGGATTGATGCCCTCGAAGATCGCCTTGATCGCGGAATCCTTGCCGCCGGCGTCCATCGCCTGGAACACGATCAGTACCGACCAGCGGTCCTGGGCGTAGAGCTTCTCCTGAAACGCGATCAGCCGCTTCATGTTGGCATTGAGAATCTCCTGGGCCTTCTCCTTGTCGAGGTCGCCCTTCTCGTTGGTCTTGTGATCCTTGAGATGAAACTTGCCCGAACCATCGTAGCGGAATGGCGTAATGTAACGGTCAAGCTCCTGGGCGAGCGATTTGGACGACTTCTTGCTCATGAGCGCGGGACACCTTGCGTTGCGGCTTCAATCGGTCGAGCAAGCTACCAAGGATACCCTTCGGAAGGAATATGATGAAAAGCACCAGCAGCACTCCGTAGACGAGATTGTCCCAGCCGACCGCCTTGGTGCCGAAGCCGATGCGCAGGGTCTCGGCCAGCATAATCGTGATGATAGCGCCGAAGGTCGGGCCGAGCGAGACGAACAGGCCGCCGACGATCGCCGCGAACACCATCTGGAGCGACACCGCGATGCCGCTGACGGTATCGGGCGTGATGAACATCTGGTACTGGCAGTAGAGCGCGCCGGCCAATGCCGTCATCAGCGCGCTTAGCAGCGTGATCTTCAGCTTCTCCGCGGTGACGTCGACGCCGGCGGCGGCCGCGGCGTCCTCGTCCTCCGAGATCGCCTCCAGCGCATAGCGGGCCATGCTGCGGTCGACCCAGTGCCAGACCACGATGCCGAAAAGCCAGACCCCGAGCGCGATCAGGTACCAGGTGATCTTGTCGTCGAATTGCAGCGACCAGAGCTTGTTGCCCGCGGCCCGGTTCGGCGTGTAGCCGAGCGAGCCGCCGGTGTAGTCGCGCGTCGCCGTGATGACCTGGAGCACGATGCCTGAGAGCGCGAGCGTCACCAGCACGAAATAGTGCCCGGTGATGCGGAAGCGAAAACAGGGATAGCCGACGATCAGCGCCAGCGCGCCGGCCGCGACCATGCCGATGGGGATGCCGATCCAGGGCGACCAGCCCAGGTGATTCCAGAGTAGTGCGGTGACATAGGCGCCGATCCCCATGAACCCGCCATGGCCGAGCGAGACGAGGCCGAACCGCCCCATCATCGACCAGGACGTATAGGCGAACGACCAGATCAGGATCAGCACCAGGATGTGCAGATGATAGGGATCGCGATAGACGAAAGGCAGCGCGACCAGCGCCGCCAATCCGATCCCCCAAGCTGCAAGCCGTCTCCGCCCCATCATCGGCGCCTCGCGAGCAGGCCCGCGGGCCGGATGAACATCATGACGATGAAGAACGCGAAGGCGAGCACATAGCCCCATTCGAGATCGGAGAACAGGCCGCCGAGCGAGATGATCTCGGCGAACACGAAGGCGGCGATGAAGCCGCCGATGAAATTGCCGAGGCCCCCGAGCACGCAGATCAGGAAGGTGATCGGCCCGAATGACAGGCCGACGAAGGGATGCACGTCATATTGCAGAACCAGCAGGCAGGCTGCGAGCCCGGCCAGCCCCCCGCCGATCGCAGAGGTAATGAGATAGATCCGCTTCGTGTCGACGCCCATCAGCGCCATGATCTGCCGGTCCTGCGAGATCGCGCGGATCGCGGTGCCGGTGAAGGTCCGTGTCATGAACAGATAGACCGCGACCATGCCGACCAGCGCAGCCAGGAAGGACAGAAGTCGTGCGTAGCTGAAATTCATGTCGTCGAAGGCGAGCACCGGCAGGCGGATGCCGAGGTTGCGGAAGTCGATGCCGAAGGCGACGGTGGCAAAGCTCTGCAGCACGAACAGCACCCCGCCGGTCGCCAGCAACTGGTTGATCGGCGGCGCGGTGAGGAGCGGCGCGATCACGAGGTAATGTAGCGCCGCGCCGAGCACCGCGACCAGCAGGATGGTGAGCGGCGCGGCGACGAAATAGCTGATGCCGTAATACTGCACCAGGAAGTACATGGCGTACATGCCGATCATCACCAGCTCTGCGTAGCAGATCCAGGTCACGTCGATGACGCCGAAGATCAAATTGAGCCCGAGCGCGAGCAACGCCAGCACGCCGCCGAGCAGGATGCCGTTGATCACGGCCTCCAGCAGGTAGATGTCGAAAATGTCCAGAAATGCTTGCATGCCTGCATGAACCTCACACCCCGAGATACGCTTCCTTGACCGTGTCGCTCGCCAGCATCTCGGCCGAGGTGCCTGAGGACCTGATCGTACCCGCCTCGATCAGATAGGCGCGATCGACCACTTTCAGCACCTGCTGCACATTCTGCTCGACGATCAGCACGGTCAGCCCGCTGGCGCGGATCCGCTTCACCAGCTCGAACACCTGCTGCACCACGACCGGCGCGAGCCCCGCCGACGGCTCGTCGAGCAGCAGCAGCTTTGGATTCGACATCAGCGCGCGGCCGATCGCGCACATCTGCTGCTCGCCGCCGGACATGGTGCCCGCCATCTGGTGGCGGCGCTCCTTCAGGCGCGGAAACAGCTCGAACACCACGTCCAGCCGCTCGGCATAGTGGCCGCGCGCCTCCTGCATGAAGGCACCCATCTTGAGATTGTCGTCGACCGAGAGCTGCGGAAACAGCCGCCGGTTCTCCGGCACATGCGCGATCCCGAGGCTGACGATCTTGTGCGGCGGCGTGGCCACGACGTCGACGGCTTCCATTTTGATCGATCCACGCGAGGGGCGGATCAGGCCGGAGATGACGCGCATCAGGGTGGTCTTGCCGGCCCCGTTCGGCCCGATGACGCCGACGGCCTCACCCGCCCTCACGTCGAGATCGACGTCGAACAGTGCCTGGAACGTGCCGTAGCCGGCGCTGACGCCGCGGAGCTCAAGCATCACTGCCCTCCCGCGCGGCGGCGCACTGCGGCGGCCGCGGCCTGCGTGGTCTCGGCATCGGTGCCGAGATAGACCTCGATGACGCGCGGATCGCCGGCAACGGCACTCGGCAAACCTTCGGAGATCTTCTCGCCGTGATCGAGCACCATGACGCGATCGACGACGCGCATCAGCACGCCCATGATGTGCTCGACCCAGATGATGGTGATGCCGAGCTCGTCGCGGATGTTGCGCAGCATGTCGGCCGCCTGACCCATCTCGGCCTCGTCGAGGCCGCCGAGGCTCTCATCGGCCAGCAGAAGTTTTGGCGCGGTGGCGAGTGCTTTCGCCAGTTCGAGCTTTTTCAGGCCGGCTGCGCCGAGGCCGTCGACGCTGGCATGGCGATCTGTCGGCAGACCGACCATCGCCAACGATCGCTCGGCCGCCTCCTCCGCCTTGACGCGGCTGTGGCGGCCCTGGCCGTAGAATCCCGCGAGCGCGACGTTCTCGAAGATCGTCAGGCGGCGGAATGGCCGCGGGATCTGGAAGGTGCGACCGATGCCGCTGTTGATGATCCGGTGCGGCGGAAAGCCCGCGATCTCGGAGCCGTCGAACAGGATCGAACCGGAAGTCGGCGCCAGCGTACCCGAGAGCATATTGAAGATCGTGCTCTTGCCCGAGCCGTTGGGGCCGATCAGGCCGAGGATCTCGCCCTGATCGACTTTGAACGACACATTGTTGACGGCGGTGAAGCCACCAAACCGCTTCACCAGCCCGCTGACTTCCAGCACCGTCCCGCTCTCCTCTCTGCGCGCATTTGCGCTACTGGTTGCTGTAGGTGGTGCCCTTCGGCAGCGGCAGCACGGCCTCGCGCTGCGCCTGGCTCTTGGGCCACACCACGGAGGACTTGTCGTCGATGTACTGGATCACGACCGGGAACGAGCGCTCGTTCTGCCCGGCCATCGGCGTGCCCTCGCCGTAAAACTTCACGCCGAAGCCGAGCATGGTGCCCCCTTCGGGAATATCAGTATCGAGGGCAGCCTTGCGCAGCGCATCCGGATCGACCCCGCCATACTTCTTGATCGCGCGCGGCAGCACGTCATTCATGAACACATAGGTGTTGGACGCACCGATGCCGACATGCGCCGAGCGGATCGCGACGCCGGGCCGGATCTTGTCGAATTCCTCGCCAACCATCTTGATCACAGGCGGGAGCTTGGGATCCATGGTCTTCTGGTTGGCAAGCCAGATCGAGATCGGGTCTGTGTTGAAGATGTAGGTGGCATCGGCTCCCATGCCTTCCTTCAGTTTTTCATAGACGCCGTAACCCGCGCCGTGCCCCATCAGCGCGCCGAACTTCAGCCCCTGCTCGCGCGCCTGACGCAGCAACAGCGTGATATCAGGGTTGTAGCCAGTGTGGAAAATGACATCGGGCTTGGCGCGCTTCAGCTTGGTCACCAGCGCGGAGAGGTCAGGCGCGGTGGCTGAATAACCCTCCTTCATCACGACGTTGAAGCCCGCCTTCTTCGCGCCGGCCTCGTTGCCTCTGGACACGTCGACGCCATAGGCGCCGTCCTCGTGAATGATGGCGACGCGCAGATCCTTCGGCTCCTTGTCGAACTTCGCCTTGGCGTTCTGCGCGATGAAATCCATCGTCATCATGCCGAACTGGTCGCCGCTCGCCTGCGGGCGGAAGACGTATTTATAACCCTTCTCGTTGAACACGGCCGACGAGATGCAGGTCGTCATCCACATGAACTTCTTGAGCTGCTCGACGCGGGCGGCCACCGGCACGCATTGCGCCGAGGAGAAGAAGCCGAGCACCATGTCGACCTTTTCCTGCTCGAGCAGGCGGACGGATTCGTTGATCGCGATGTCGGGCTTGCTCTGCGCGTCGGCATAGACCGCTTCGATCTTGTAACCCTCGACGCCGGTCCTGGCGAAATGGTCGAGGATGATCTTTGCGCCGATATAGCCGAGCTCAGAGCCGCCGCCGGCGAGAGGCCCGGTCAAATCGAAAACGACGCCGATCTTGATCTTCTTCTCTTTGCCTTGATCCTGAGCCTGGGCGGACGCCGCCAAGCCCGTCGCTGATATCGCGACCAACAGCCCACGTACCAAACGGGCAGCCATGCGCACGCGCATCAAAACCTCCCTGGACGATTGTGCATTGCATTCTTTTTGGTTTATATTTTCGCCCATCACATGGGCTGAGCGCAGCGATGTCAAGCCTCGCGCATCAGCGCAACGCGAACTGCTGCTCGACGAAGGCCGTGACAAATCGCGGCATGGACGGCGTGAGATCGCTCACCCCGCGCACGAGATGAATGGCCGAGAGCTCTGGCTCGGCCTCGCCCGCCAGATTGGCTTCGATCCGCGCACGCGCCACATCACCCGGCATGTCCAGGTTGACGATTTGCAACATCGCAATCGTCGGGCCGGTGACGACGCAGTGCCAGTCCGGCTCGACCCGATAGTCGGCGGCGGTCAGGCCGGTCTCTTCCTCGAGTTCGCGGATCACGCTGCCAGGAATGTCCAGCGTGTGGCCCCTGACGTCTTCGAGATCGGGCGTACCGGACGGGAAATAAATCCGGCCCGCATTGGCGGTGTGCTGCGCCATCTCACCCATGACGAAGGCGCCGTCGGAGGCGCGCAACGCGCCCATGCCAAAACCGTTGAACACGGCCTTGTCGGGAAAACCCCAATCGCGCCAGGCGAGGAAGCTCGCGAAATCGGTCTCGAAATAGGTCGCAGAAAGATGCCCGTCGGCGAACGTTGCATCACGCCCGAGCAGGACGCGACCGTTCCAGATCTTTGGCCGCTCGCGCTGCTTCTCGGCGAAATGCGTGGCGATCTCGGCGCGCCGCTCCTCCGCGAACGCCCAGACGATCGGCCGCACGGCAAGTTCAAGCGTCGTGACCCGATGAATGATTGGTGACGTCATGACGCCTGATGACCACGCCTTCGCGTCAGTTATTTGACGCTTCCCGTGGTCTTCTTGGCCTGCTCGACATACTTGTTGGTGAAGGTCTTGCTGACGTCGATCTTGGCGTTGGCGACCTCGGGCGATCCAACGCTGAACACCGCGAGCACGGCGTCTGCACCCTTCGGGTCCATCTTGCCGGTCTCGGAGAACATCGGGATCGTGTTCTTGAGTGCCGCGAGATAGAGGTCCTTGTTCTTGCCAACCGTCTCCTCCGGCATCTTCGCCATGATCTCCTCGGGCGAGTGCGAGTGGATCCAGGCGAGCGTGCCCAGGATCGCGTTGGTCAGCGCCTGCGTCTCCTTCTCGTGGCCGGCGACCCAGGCCGCGGTCGAGTACAGCGCGCCGCCCGGATATTCGCCGCCGAACGTCTCAAGCGTATCCTTTTGCGTGCGGGTGTCCGAGAGGATGCGCAGATCCTTGTGGCTGCCCTGGAGCACGGTCACGGAGGGATCGAGCATCACGGCCGCATCGATCTGGCCCTGCTCCATGGCGGCGACCGCAGTGGCGCCGAGGCCAACGCCGATCACGGCGGTGCTGGCGGGATCGACGCCATTCTTCTTCAGCATATACTTCAGGAAGAAGTCAGTGGAGGAGCCGGGCGCGCTGACGCCGACCTTCTTGCCGGCGAGGTCCTTGATCGACTTGATCTCGTTGGTGTGCGACGGCGAAACCACCAGCACGAGGCCGGGATAACGGTCATAGACCACGAAGGCCTGAAGCTCCTGCTTCTTGGCCGCGAGGTTGACGCAATGGTCGAAATAGCCGGAGACCACGTCGGCGCTGCCGCCGAGCACGGCCTTGAGCGCGTCCGAGCCGCCCTTGAGGTCCACGAGCTCAACGTCGAGACCCGCCTTGTCGTATTCGCCGAGCTGCTTTGCCAACACCGTCGGCAAATAGCACAAACAGGAGCCGCCGCCGATCGCGATCGTGACCTTGCTTTGCGCCGCGGCAAGACCGGTGGTGAGCGTCAGCGCGAGCAGCGCGCCCGCGAGCCTGGCTATCGTGTTCTTCATTGGTTTCCTCCGTTCGGCTGGCGGCACCATAAAGCAGCCGGGCTGGCTTGAGAAGCAGGACCGAAGGCGCTGGCCATCGGCCTTTCGGCGCAATAGCATGAAGCCCACAAGAACAATTCTTGATGGGGAGGATCATCCATGAATCGCCTTGCAATCGGACTGTCGATCGCCACCGCTTTTGCCGCCGGATGCGGCGCAACCCACCTGCTGCGGCCGGCGCTGGCCGCGGAGAACATCACTCCGCAGTTCATCCACACCGGCGAGATGGAGGGCGACGCGCTGGGGAACGCCAACGCCGTCGGCTACCGCTCCAAGACGTTCGCAAGCGCCGATGGCGCCACCATCTCGATCCAGGTCGGCAATGTGCCCAAGCACATGCATCCCAACACCAACGAGATCCAGTACATTTTAGAGGGCACCGGCACGATCTGGTTCGGTGACAAGGAAGTCACGGTGAAGCCGGGCGACCTCGTCATCATCCCGAAGGGGACGCCGCATGGCGGCACCAAGCCGATCAGCGGACAGGTCAAGGCGATCGCGATCAAGACGCCGCCGCAGGCGCCCGATGACACCAAGCTGCTGGACTGATCGATCCGGCGCTCGCGCGTTGCGCCGGCCCCTTGCGGCCTAGCCGCGTCCGTCCACGGTCGGGCGCCACACCAGCAGTCTCCGCTCCACCAACGTCACGCCAAAGTCGATCAGGATGACGAAGGCCGACAGCACGAACATGCCGGCGAACACGCCGGCGACATCGAAGATGCCTTCAGCTTGCTGGATGAGATAGCCGAGCCCCGCCGCCGATCCGAGATATTCGCCGACGACGGCACCGACCACGGCAAAGCCCACCGACGTGTGCAGCGAGGAGAACATCCACGACAGCGCCGAGGGCCAATAGACGTGCTGCATCAGCTGCCGCTCGCTCATGCCGAGCATGCGGCCGTTATCGAGCACGGTGCGGCTGACCTCCTTGACGCCCTGATAGACGTTGAAGAACACGATGAAGAACACCAGCGTCACGCCGAGCGCGACCTTGGACCAGATGCCCAGCCCAAGCCACAGCGCGAAGATCGGCGCCAGCACCACACGCGGCAGAGCGTTGACCATCTTGACGTAGGGATCGAACACCGCGGCGACCAGCGGCTGGCGCGCGAACCAGAAGCCGATCAGCACACCGCCGGCCGATCCGATCACGAAGGCCAGGATCGATTCCGTCAGCGTGATGCCGAGATGCTTCCAGATCACACCGGACGAGAACCATTTGACGATCTGGGCGAAGACATCGACCGGATTGGAGAAGAAGAACGGCGGCAGCAGGATCTTGCCGAACACGGGCACGGTCGACAGCAATTGCCACAGCGCGAGGCAGACCACCGCGACCAGCACTTGCAGCGTAAGCAGGGTGACGCGCGACATCAGACCGCCTCCGCCGCTTGCGTGGACTGCGCATAGCCCTTCATGACCTCGTCCTTGAGCACGCTCCAGATCTCGCGATGAAGCGCATGGAATTCCTTGTCCAGCCGCACTTCGAAAATGTCGCGCGGGCGCGGCAGGCTCACGCGCCAGTCGCCGATGATGCGGGAGGACGGCCCCGCCGACATGATCACGACGCGGTCGGCGAGCGCGATCGCCTCTTCCAGATCATGGGTGACGAACAGCACGGCCTTGCGGTCAGCGTTCCAGAGGTCGAGCAACAGGTTGCCCATCACCTGCCGGGTCTGTGCATCCAGCGGCCCGAACGGCTCGTCCATCAGCAGGATCTTTGGATCGCGGATCAGCACCTGCGCCAGCGCCACGCGCTTGCGCTGGCCGCCCGAGAGCATGTGCGGATAGCGGTTGGCGAAGGCGCCCAAACCGACCGAGGTCAGCCATGTCTGCGCCCGCGGCAGTGCCTCGCTGCGCGGCGTGCCGCTGACCTCGAGCCCGATCGCGACGTTGTCGAGCGCGGTCTTCCAGGGGAACAGCGCATCGGCCTGGAACAGGTAGCCGGCGTCCCGGTTCAGCCCGGCAAGTGGCTGGTCGAATATCCTGACGCTCCCGGCAGCCGGCTTCAGCAGCCCGGCCGCGACGTTGAGCAGCGTCGATTTCCCGCAGCCGGTCGGGCCGACGATGGCGACGAACTCGCCCTGCGCCACCGTCAGATGCGCCTTCTCCACCGCCGTATAGACCCGGCCATCGCCCAACTGGAACGCGACCTTGGCATCTTCCAGCGCCACTGCCGTAGGCGTTATCATATGCTTCCTCCGAACTTGGCCCGATGCCTTAGCCGCTCGCGCGACCAAGTTCAATCAAGCCGCCAAGCGTGCTACGCATGGGCCTTGTCATCCCATCCCTCTTTGGGGCGGGTCAGCGCAGTGAGCCCCGCCCGATGCCGTCCAGGCCGATGATTGGCTATGCCCACGTCACCAAGAGCTTCGGCGCGCTCAAGGCCGTGGACGATGTGTCACTCGACATCCCCGAAGGCGAATTTGTAGCCGTCGTCGGCGGCTCGGGTTCGGGCAAGACGACGCTACTGCGGCTCGCCAACCGCCTGATCGAGGCGGATGGGGGCACGATCACGGTTGAGGGCGACGACGTGCAATCCGTCGATCCGGTCGCGCTGCGGCGCCGCATCGGCTACGTTTTCCAGAGCGGCGGACTGTTCCCGCATCTGAGCGTCGCCGACAATATCGGGATCACGCCGAAGCTGCTCGGCGTCTCGGCAGCGGATATCGCAACACGGGTCGATGAGTTGCTCGAGCTCGTGCAGCTCGACCGGGCCGCCCATCGCGGGCGGTTGCCGGATGCGCTCTCGGGCGGCCAGCGCCAGCGTGTCGGCGTGGCGCGGGCGCTTGCGGCAAGGCCCCGCATCGTGCTGATGGATGAGCCATTCGGCGCGCTCGATCCCCTTACCCGCGATGCGCTCGGCGACGATTTTCGCGAGCTGCACCGCAAGCTCGGCCTGACCACCGTGATGATCACCCACGACATGACGGAAGCGATTTTGCTGGCCGACCGCATCGCGGTGATGCGCAGCGGGAAGCTGCTGGCGCAGGGCACGCCAGTGGAGCTCTCGAAAAGCAGCGACGCCTACGTGCTGGAGCTGCTGCGGACGCCGCGACGCCAGGTCGAGCGATTGAACGCGCTGCTGCTAAAGGGCGGGGCGGCATGAGCCTTTTCACCGATCCGCGTTGGGGCGAAGCGCTGGCGCATTTGCCCGACTATCTCGGCAACCACGTGCGGGTGAGTCTCGCCGCGCTTGCGCTCGGCCTGATCGTCAGCCTGCCGCTGGCGATTCTGACGCGCAACCGTCCCACGCCGCGCGCTGTGCTGCTCGCGCTCGCCAGCATCGTGCAGACGGTGCCCGGGCTGGCGCTGCTCGCGCTGTTCTATCCGCTCCTGCTGCTCGCGGCCTCCGTGGCGCTGGCCTGGTTCGGCGTCTCCTTCTCCGCTTTCGGCTTCCTGCCGGCGATGCTGGCGCTGGCGCTCTATTCGATGCTGCCGGTGCTGCGCAATGGCATCACCGGCCTCAACGGCATCGATCCCGCGCTGATAGAGGCTGCCAAAGGCGTCGGAATGACCGCGCGGCAGTCGCTGGTGATGGTTGAACTGCCGCTGGCGCTGCCGGTCATGATGGCGGGGATCCGCACCGCCGCGGTGTGGGTGATCGGCACCGCGACGCTGTCGACCCCGATCGGGCAGACCAGCCTCGGCAATTACATCTTTGCCGGGCTCCAGACCCAGAACTGGGTGTTCGTGCTGTTCGGCTGCTTTGCCTCGGCCCTGCTGGCGCTCGCCGTCGATCAACTGCTCGGCCTGGTCGAGAGCGGCCTGCGCTGGCGCAGCCGCGTGCGTGCGGCGCTTGGCGCGGCCGGGATCGCGGCACTGGTCGCCGCAACATTGGTGCCGACGATGGGGCGCTCGTCACAGAACTATGTCGTCGGCGCCAAGACGTTCGCCGAGCAGTATGTGCTGTCGGCGCTGATGCGGGACCGGCTTCAGGCCGCCGGTCTCGCCGCCGTCGCACGCTCCGGTCTCGGCTCAAGCGTGATCTTCGAGGCGTTGAAAGCCGGCGATATCGATCTCTACGTCGATTATTCCGGCACGCTCTGGGCCAATCAGCTTCACCGCACGGACATCAAGCCGCGCGCGGAGCTGTTGGCGGAGCTGCAGACAACGCTTGCGAAGGAGAACATCACCCTGCTCGGCGAGCTCGGTTTCGAGAACGCCTATGCGCTGGTGATCCCGAAGAAGCGCGCCGAGGCGCTTGGCATCCGCACCATCGCCGATCTCGCCGCGCATGCTTCGACCCTGTCGATCGCCGGCGACTATGAGTTTTTCTCGCGACCCGAATGGGCGGCGCTGCAAAAGGCCTATGGCCTCTCGTTCCGCGCCCAGCGCCAGATGCAGCCGGACTTCATGTATGCGGCCGTCGCCAGCGGCGAGGTCGATGTCATCGCCGGCTACACCAGCGACGGGTTGATCGCAAAATACGATCTCGTTGCGCTCGACGATCCCAGGCACGCGATCCCGCCCTACGATGCGATCCTGTTGCTGGCCCCAAAGCGCGCCGGCGACGAACGGCTGCGGGCCGCGGTGAAGCCGCTGCTCGGCAAGATCGACATCGCGACCATGCGCGAAGCTAATTTGCGCGCCGCCGGCAATGACGCGAATTCGTCGCCGGATGCAGTGGCGAAATGGCTATGGGAGAAGGTGGGTGGGCGGTAGCCGCGATGTGGGGGGGGGGGGGGGGGCCGGGGCGGGGGGGGCGCCCCCCCCCCCCCCCCCAGCACACCCCCGCCCCACCCACCCCCAGCAACCCCCCGCGCGCACCCCCCCCCGAGACGGCG
>NZ_JBVVPP010000011.1:85353-164420 GCF_055811315.1 Bradyrhizobium sp. MI1.4
CCGCTCCCACGCCGGGGCCCCACGCGCGCGGGATAACCGGGGGGCTGGGGCTAATGGCCTTGGGGATCGGGGGGGGGGGGGGTCCCCGGTTGGGCGCCGGGCCCTCCCCCTGCACGACGTTGGAGAGACGCTACAGCCCCCTGATCATCCCCGCATCGATCAGCAGCCGGTTAAGCCGGCGCGCTTCGGCCCCGTCCTTGCATCCGTAGAATATGCCCTTGCAGCGGAGCATGATCTCCTTCTGCTCGGCGAAGGACGGATCGAGCGGGATGCCGGCGGCTTCCTGGATGACCAGCGGCAGATACGGGCCGTCGACCGTGTCCATCACGGCCTCGCTTTTCACCGGCTCGAAATTGACGGCGTCGATCGCGTAGTAAGTCGCGTAGAGACGTGCGTCGTAGGCGTCGAGCTTCTTGCCGAGAGCGCCCTCGTCGAGCCCGGGCTCGAGGATACCGGGCGCGAATTCCGGCTGATGATCGCCGTAGCGCACGATCAGGAAGGGTTCGCCGGGAAATTTCTTCTTCAAGCCCGCGAGGAAAGCGTTGTACTGCTCGGCGCTCATCGCCTGCCGCCGCAGGTACTCGTCGATGGACGGCACATTGCCCGGTGCGCGCCAGTTCGGCAGCAGATCCGGGCGGAAGCGCGTCTCCCAGGGGAAATGATTGGCGCCGAGATAGATGAAGGTGAACAGCGGCTTGTTCGGCGTCCGCTCGCCCATCAGCCGGAGCGCCTTGTCGTAGAAGAAGCTATCCGGCTCGACATCCTTGGCGCCGAGATCCTTGGAGTCGAGAAAGCGTTCGATGCCGGTCGTCACCTGAAAGCTGCGCGCGGCCATGAAGCCGCCATAGGCGGGGTACAGCGACATCGTGTCGTAGCCGCAGCGGCGCAGCGCCAGCGGCAGGCCGCGCTCGACACGGCCTGTTGCAATGCGCGTCACGAAATAGGCGAAGCGGCCGAACGAGCGCGACGACAACCCCGCGAGCACGTTGTATTCGGTGAACCAGCTCGGCCCGCCATTGCTCTCGGCCAGGAACGCGCGCTCCTTGCCGTCCCAGGATTTGAAATGGCTGCCGTAGCCGGCCGGCACCTTGATGCCCTGCGCGGCGCGGATGTCGAAGCTCGATTCATCATGGACCATGATGATGTTCGGCCGCCGGCCGGCAGGATGGCAGGCATCGACCAGCGGCATGTTGAGCCGTTCGTTGGTCGAAGCGGCCGACTCCATGAAGCCGTATTGCGCGAAGTCGGAGACCGCGCTGACGCCGGAGCGGAAGAACTTCGAGAGATAGCCGTCGTCGTAATAGCCGCGCCAAGCCTCGTCCGGATGGTAGAGCGAATAGCCGACCAGCGCGGCGAGGCAGGCGAGCATCGAGGCGAGCGCCGGTAGCCTACGGATGCGGAATGGGTCGAGCCACCACAGCGCATACATCAGCGGCAGCGTGACCAGGCCGGCCCCGATCACCGACCAGCGCAAATTCGGGAAGATCGTGAACAGGAACGCCACCGTGTCGCGGTCGATCATCATCAGGTCGATGAAGTTGGCCGTCATCTGCACGACGTCGTGCTTCAGCCGTGACAGCAGCACCAGCACCACGACCATAGTCAGCGACAGCGCACCCGAGAGCGCCGGCCGCCGCAGCAGCGCGATCCAGAAGAAGTTGAGGATGCCCCAGGCCAGCACGAAGGAGAGCCGTGCGCCGAAATCCGTCTCGGTCTCGTACATCAGGACGAGCGCCGCGAGATGCGGCGCTGCAACCGCGAGCAGCCGCCAGATGCCGAGCGCAGCGACGCTTGCCAGCACGGCGGTCGTGCCAGAAGGACCTGGATTGGGCGCGGACGCCATCGACGACACGCAACTGCTGGTCCGGCACGGTGATGCCGAGCCGGCTGACCGGGCCTGCGGCGTTCGGCGCAGCCGGAAGGCCTGCACCGTGTCATAAAACTGTAATTGAACGGTCACGGACAAGCAACGCGTGTCGCGGTCCGACCTTCGCTTAATGTTAGCGGAAGCCGATCGGTCTCCGGGCCCAATTCGTCCCTAGGGCAAATCCCGCAGTGCAGAACCGACTTGCCGTCTAGTCGAGGCCTTCGACGCTGACCAGGCGGGCAGAACTGCAAGCGTCCCGGACCGCTTTGAGTCCCTGGTAGGTCGCGCCTGTGTAAAATGCCTCCCAAGCTGCGACGGATGGGAATTCCAGCAGAACGATCCTGCGGGGCTGCCAGTCTCCCTCGTAGACCTAGTGGGCGCCCCCTCGCGCCAGATATCGAGCTCCAGCGGCCTCCAGGGCGGGCTTCACGCCCAACATGAAGCTTTGGTACTGCTGCAAATCCCTGATCTCGACGTCGAAAATCACATAAGCCGGCATCTCAAGACGCTCCCACGATCGGAAATTGATCACCTGTCCGGCAATGGTCTCACCTCGGAGGCTCAGCCCTGCGGCAGCAGCCCGAGCCGCTTGGCGATGATGCGGTCGACCACACGCTTGGGCAGCGTGGCCGTCATCAAATGCCGCATCCGGTCCGGCGTGATCTGGTAGCGAACCTTGGGCCTCTCGGCGGTGAGCGCCTCGAAAACGACCTCGGCAATCCGCTCGGCCGGCAGCCCGGTCTCGCCGAGCTTCATCGTGAACGCCATGACCTTGTTCAGCGCCGGCAGATAAGGCGAGTTCTGGTAGACCGAAAGATCGATCTGCTCGGCCTTGCTCCAGATCGGCGTCTTGACGGCGCCGGGTGCGACGATAATGACGTCGATGCCAAACAGCATCAATTCGCGGCGCAAGCTCTCCGACAGACCTTCGATGGCATGCTTGGACGTGCAGTAAGGCGCCGACAACGGATTGCCGTTCTTGCCCGCGACCGAGCTGATCATCACGATCCGGCCCTTCGGTCCCTCCAGCGACGGGTCGGCGCCCAGCAGCGGCCCAAAGGCCTGCGTCGCGATGACCGGGCCGATGACGTTGATCTCCATCTGCCGGCGAAAGTCGTCGACCGACAATTCGAGCACGGGACCGGCGACCGCGACGCCGGCGTTGTTGACGAGACCGGCCAGCGTCTCGCCGCCCAGCGCCTCGCGGACTTTTCGCGCAGCCGCGAGGACCGCCGCCTCGTCGGTGACGTCGAACAGCAGCGCCGTGAAGTTCGTACCGAATTCACCCATGAGCCGATCCGCATCGGCCTGCTTGCGGACACTACCGAAAACACGATAGCCGCGCCCGATCAGAAACTTCGCAATGGCCCAGCCGATGCCAGTGGACGCGCCGGTGACGACGACGGATCGCATGATCTTCCTCCCCAAGAGCTCCCGCGATCATGCAGGCGAAAGGTGCCGGGGCGCAATGCCGTCCACCGCTCAAGGAGACGCCGCGGGTGTCAGTTCTTAAGTTGAAGCGAGGTGCGAACCTCGCGACGTGCGATTGATTGCATCCTGAAGGTATGGATGAAGAGCCGAATCCTTGACCCTGAAGACGCTGGGCTTTTGAGGATCGGGAGCTTCTGAGAAATTCCGAAAACAACGCGAGACCAAGAATGTGGTTTAAGCGTCAGTTCTTCATGCTCAGGGAGCACTTCAGCTCGCGAAGAATTTGAATGAAGCAGCAATGCTTCGCGCGAGACGAAAAGAGCGAGACCGCTGGTTGCGATCTCGCTCGAATATAATCGCGAAGATTTAAGAATTGGTTTGGCGAGCGAAGCTTGTGTTTTCGCTCGCGTGTCCGGATGCGGCGCAACCGATACGCCGCATCCGAACGGCCGCTTAGTTCTTCGACTTGTCGACCAGCGCGCCCTTCTTGATCCAGGGCATCATGTCGCGCAGCTTGGCGCCGACTTCCTCGATCGGGTGCTCGGCGAGCTTGGCGCGGGTCGCCTTGAACGAGGTCTGGTTGACCTTGTTCTCGAGCATCCAGTCGCGGGCGAACTTGCCGGACTGGATGTCGTTCAGAACCCGCTTCATCTCCTTCTTGGTCTCGTCGGTGACGATGCGCGGGCCGGTGACGTACTCACCGTACTCCGCGGTGTTGGAGATCGAGTAGTTCATGTTGGCGATGCCGCCTTCATAGATCAGGTCGACGATCAGCTTCACTTCGTGCAGGCACTCGAAATAGGCCATCTCCGGGGCGTAGCCGGCTTCGACCAGCGTCTCGTAGCCGCCCTTGATCAGCTCGACCAGGCCGCCGCAGAGCACGACCTGCTCGCCGAACAGGTCGGTCTCGCATTCTTCCTTGAAAGTGGTCTCGATGATGCCGGCACGGCCGCCGCCGACGGCGGAGGCGTAGGACAGGCCGAGGTCGTGGGCGTTACCCGAGACGTCCTTGGCGATCGCGATCAGGCAGGGCACGCCGCCGCCACGCTGGTATTCCGAACGCACCGTGTGGCCGGGGCCCTTCGGCGCGATCATCAGAACGTCGAGATCGGCGCGCGGGTCGAGCAGGTTGAAGTGGACGTTGAGACCGTGCGCGAAGACGAGGGCGGCGCCCTTCTTCATGTTGTCGTGCAGTTGCTCGCGGTAAATGTCGCCCTGGAGCTCGTCCGGGGTCAGCATCATGACCAGATCGGCCCATTTGGCGGCCTCGGCGACTTCCATCACCTTGAAGCCGGCAGCTTCCGCCTTCTTGGCCGAGGCCGAACCCTTGCGGAGCGCAATCGCCACGTCCTTGACGCCGGAATCCTTCAGGTTCAGCGCATGGGCGTGGCCCTGGCTGCCATAGCCGACGATGACGACCTTCTTGCCCTTGATCAGGTTCAGGTCGGCGTCGCGATCGTAATAAACACGCATGGTCGTTTCCTCGTTCAGGGGCCGGAATCGGCCGTTGGTCAGGTCTTGTCGGTCAGGTCTCGGACGGTGAAATTTGCGGATTTCGGGGGCTGTCTAGAGCATTTTCGGCCCCCTGGGAAACCCGTTTCTGCATGGAAAGCTGAGGCATCATGCATCCATAACGACGGGGTAGAGAGACGCCAGCAGCAGGATCGCCATCAGGATGTTGAAGGCGCGGACCAGCCGCTCGGAGGTCAACACCGGCCGTAGTGCAGTGCCGAACAGGACCCAGACCACGGTCGAGACCGCGCCGACGAGTAGGCTGACCAGGGTCTGGATCGCGATATTGATGGGGAATTGGGCAATCGCCGCGTAGGCGGTGATTGTGCCGATCACGATCACCCAGCCCTTGGCGTTGATCCACTGGAACATCGCCGCGCCCCAGAAGGTCATCGGGCCGCGGCCGGTCTCGCCGTCCGGCGTGGTCGGGCCGGACAAAGCAATCACGGCGGCAAGGTAAATCAGATAGACCGCGCCGGCGTATTTCAGGATGGTCTGAAGGATCGGATAGGCCAGAAACACTGTACCGAGCCCGAGACCCACGGCGGCGATCATGAAAGCAAAGCCGATGACGATACCGGCGATGTGGGGGATGGTGCGCCGAAAGCCGTAGGTCAGGCCCGAGGCCAGCAGCATGATGTTGTTCGGCCCGGGCGTGAAATACATCACGACCATAAAGGCGAGGAAGGCATAGAAGAGCGAATAGGCCATAGTCACCTCAAGCGGTCTTCGGCAGGACCTGCGGACGCTTCGCGAGCACCATCACCGCGATACCGCCGATCACGGTGAGCATGCCGGCGAGACGCAGCGGGCCGAACCGCTCGCCGAACACGATGCTGGACGCAGCCGAGCCGACGAACGGCACCAGCAGCGCGAACGGCACCACTTGCGCGGTGGGATAGTCACGCAGCAGCCGGCCCCACAGCCAATAGGCGATGCTGGTGGAGATGGCGCCGATCAACAGCAGGCAAATGAGGCCGGTGAGCGACATGTGGACCAGCGACTGCCAGGTCGGCGTCGGTCCGTTGACCACCAGCGTGAGCGCGAACAGCGGCACCGCGGTGGCGAGGCACAACCAGGCGAACAGATCGAACATCGGCACGCCGCGGGCGCCGCGCAGCAGGACATTGCCGACCGCAAAGCTGACCGGCGCGATCATCAGCACGGCGAAGGCACCGACGCTGAAATCATAGCCGACCGTGCCGCAGATCATCAAAAGGCCGATGGCTGCGATGACGATGCCCAGCGTCTGCACCGGCGTCGGCCGCTCACGGAATGCGATCGCGGCAAAGCCGATCGTGAACAGCGCCTGGCTCTGCACGACGACGCTGGTCAGCCCCACCGGCACGCCATTGGCGATGCCATAGGCCTGGCTCAGAAATTGGCCGAGAAAGAGCGTGAAGCTGATCGCGATCAGGAGCGACCAGGCGACTTTGGGCTTGCGGATGAATAGGCACGGCACCGCGGCAATGGTGAAGCGCATCGCCGTCATCAGCTCCGGCGAAAATTCGTCGAGCGCGATCCGGCTTGCCACGAAGGCAAGCCCCCAGATGACCGCCACCAGGATGGCGATGAGGATGTCGGCCGGCTTCATTGTCGTTCCCGGTTCTGCCCTGTCGTGCAGCCCTGTTTGTTGTTCTGGTCGAGCCTTGCTCGCCGGCCGTTACGTCGAGGAATTGGGTTTCCGCAGCAGATAGGTGCCGTGCATCGGGGCGTGGTAATCGGCCGAGACCAGCGTGAAGCCGACGTCGGTCAGCATCCGCTCCATGACCCAGCCGAAAGTGGAATACTCGTCGCGCATGTGGGTGACGACGCTTTCACGCGGGACATCGTGGTTCTTGATCTCAAAGTCGGCCCATTGGTCAACGTCGCGCTCGAGCGCATCGGGCATCGAGGCGTAGACGATGTCGCGCAAATAGAAAGTGGCACCGGGCTTGAGCGCGCGATAGATCCGCGACATGGCTACCGCCTTCCAGAAATCCGGCAGATGGTGCAGCGTGAACTCGCTGACGATCAGGTCATAGGATTCCGGCCGGTAGGCGAAGCTGAGCAGGCCGGCGGACTGCGTGCGCACGGGCGCCTTGCGCTCGCGCGCGTAGATCTCGGCGAGCGCCAGCATCGCGGGCGAGATGTCGATGGCATCGACCTCGGCGCCCATCAGCGCCGCCTCGGTCGCGAGCACGCCGTTGCCGCAACCGATATCGGCAATGCGCCAGCCGCGCTGGACGCCGAGCATTTTCAGCGCGGCGCGCGCCCGTAGATCGGCATCGTCATGACTGTCGTAGATCGAGGCCACTGCAGGCCCGATCCCTATCCGGTTCCGCTCGTTGTAATACCAGTCGCGCGCCAGCATGGCTCACATTCCTTCAGGCCCGCGACCAATCGCGGCAACACCGGTGCGCGACACTTCGACGAGGCCAAGCGGACGCATCAGGTCGATAAACTGATTGATCTTATCTGTATTGCCTGTGATCTCGAACACAAAGCTCTCGGTGGTGGCGTCGATCACGCGGGCGCGGAACGCGTCCGCCAGCCGCAGCGCCTCGACGCGATGCTCGCCCTGCCCGCGCACCTTGACCATCGCCAGCTCGCGCTCGATCGAGCGCTTGGTCAGCGTCATGTCGACGACGCGATAGACCGGGATCATGCGGTCGAGCTGATGCTTGATCTGCTCGATCACCATGGGCGTACCCGTGGTGACGATGGTGATGCGCGAGAGATGCTTCTGGCTCTCGGTCTCCGAGACCGTGAGGCTCTCGATATTGTAGCCGCGCCCCGAGAACAGGCCGATGACGCGCGCGAGCACGCCGGGCTCGTTCTGCACGAGCACCGAAAGCGTGTGCGTCTCGTTCGGGTCGTGGCGCTCCTCGATGAAATAGGCGGATGCGGGCTGGTTCATTGTCGTCCCCTTCATTCTCGTCGTTACGCCGTCGCCCGATGAGCGACCGGCGCATCCGTCCCGACCCAACCGCGGAACAGATCGAAATCGATATTGCCGCCGGACAGCACGAGACCGACGCGCTTGCCCGACAATGTTGTCTTTTCCTGAAGCGCCGCGGAGAGCGCGGCGGCGCCAGCGCCTTCGGCGAGGTTATGCGTGTCGGTCCAGAGCGCATGGATCGCGAGCGCGATTTCATCGTCCGTCACCTGGACGATACGCGAGGCGCCCTTGAGGATGACCGCGAGCGCTTCCGGATCGGGAATCCGCGTCGCCATGCCGTCCGCGAGCGTGTTGCTGGTCTCGGTGGTCACCACCTGACCCGCCGCGAACGACAGCGCGTAGGACGGCGCCTCGGTCGACTGCACGCCCACGATCTCGGTCTTCAGGCCGAGCAGATCGCGCGCCATGATACAGCCGCAGATCCCCGAGCCTTGCCCGATCGGCACATAGAGGATGTCGAGATCGGGCGCGGCCCGGAACAATTCGAGCGCATAGGTCGCCACGCCCAGCACCAGGTCCGTATGGAACGACGGCACCATGTGCAGCCCGGCGAACTGCGCGTGGCGTCCGGCTTCCTCGCGTGCGGCCTGAAAGTCCTCGCCGTGCTCAACGAGTTCGGCGCCGAACGCCTTCATCGCGCGGTTCTTCTCGACCGAATTGCCGCGCGGCACATAGATCACGGCAGTTACGCCATGGCGGCTCGCCGCAAAGGCGAGGCTCTGGCCATGATTGCCGCGCGTCGCCGAGATGATGCCCGGAATGTTCGGCCGTTCGCGCTTCAGCCGATCGAGATAGACCAACCCGCCGCGCACCTTGAAGGCGCCCGTCGGCGTGTGATTCTCGTGCTTGACCACGACCTGCGTGCCGAGCCGCTCGGCGAGCAGCGGCCAGGCGTGCGCCGGCGTTGCCGGCACCGCCTGCCCCACGATCGCATGTGCGCGTTCGAGCTCGTTCAGGTCGAACATCACGCTCACACCAGCGCCTTACCGCCGGCGAACGCCTTCGCGGTGGCTTCGTCGTTGGCCTGCTCCGGCAACAGCATCTCGTTGTGCGCCTTGCCGGAGGGGATCATCGGGAAACAGTTTTCCAGCGACGCGACGCGGCAGTCGAACAGCACCGGGCGCTTGACCGAGATCATCTCCTGGATGGCTCCGTCGAGATCACCGGGCTTGTGCACCTGGAGGCCGACGCCGCCGTAGGCTTCCGCGAGCTTGACGAAGTCCGGCATCGCCTCCGAATAGGAATGCGACAGGCGGTTGCCATGGAGCAGCTGCTGCCACTGCCGCACCATGCCCATGTACTGGTTGTTCAGAATGAAGATCTTGATCGGCAGCTCGTACTGCACAGCCGTCGACATCTCCTGCATCGTCATCTGCACCGAGGCATCACCCGCGATGTCGATGACGAGGCTGTCGGGATGGGCAACCTGCACGCCAACCGCGGCCGGCAGGCCGTAGCCCATGGTGCCGAGACCGCCCGAGGTCATCCAGCGATGCGGCTCCTCGAAGCCGTAGAACTGCGCGGCCCACATCTGATGCTGGCCAACCTCGGTGGTGATGTAGGTGTCCCTGCCGCGCGTCGCCTCGAACAGGCTCTGGATCGCGTGCTGCGGCAGGATGACGTCGTTGCTCTTCCTGTAATAGAGCGAGTTGCGGGCGCGCCACTGCGCGATCTGCTGCCACCAGGCCTTGATGTCGGGCTTCTTCGCCTCCGCCTTGAACACCTGGAGAATGTCGCCGAGAATGTTGCCGCAGTCGCCGATGATCGGCACGTCGACGCGGATGTTCTTGTTGATCGAGGACGGGTCGATGTCGATGTGGATCTTCTTCGAGCCCGGCGAGAACGCATCGACGCGGCCGGTGATGCGGTCGTCGAAGCGCGCACCGACGCACAGCATGACGTCGCAATCATGCATGGTCATGTTGGCTTCGTAGGTGCCGTGCATGCCGAGCATGCCGAGCCAGCTCTTGCCCGAGGCGGGATATGCGCCGAGGCCCATCAGCGTGGAGGTGATCGGAAAGCCGGTGACCTCGACCAGCTCGCGCAGCAGCCTGGTGGCTTCAGGGCCGGAATTGATCACGCCGCCGCCGCTGTAGATTACGGGGCGCTTGGCGCCTGAGAGCAGCGCCACGGCCTTGCGGATCTGCGTCGCATCGCCCTTCACCCGCGGCGCGTAGGAGCGATGCACGTCGGATTTGCGCGGCGGATGATAGGTGCCGGTCGCGAACTGCACGTCCTTGGGCACGTCGACGAGCACCGGGCCCGGTCGACCCGTAGTCGCAACGTAAAACGCCTCGTGCAGCACCTTTGCGAGATCGTTGACGTCGCGCACCAGCCAATTGTGCTTGGTGCAGGGGCGCGTGATGCCGACGGTGTCGCATTCCTGGAACGCGTCGTTGCCGATCAGATGCGTCGGCACCTGGCCGGAGATGCAGACCAGCGGGATCGAGTCCATCAGCGCGTCGGTGAGCGGCGTCACCATGTTGGTGGCGCCGGGACCGGAGGTCACCAGGGCAACGCCGGGCCGGCCGGTCGAACGCGCATAGCCCTCGGCGGCGTGACCCGCACCCTGCTCGTGGCGGACCAGGATGTGCTGGACCTCGCTCTGCTGGAAGATCTCGTCGTAGATCGGGAGCACCGCGCCGCCGGGGTAGCCGAAAATGTCGGTCACGCCATGATCGATGAGCGCGCGGACGATCATCGCGGCGCCGGTCATCTGGTTCGGATCGTGGCTCTTGTCGCTCATTGGCTTGCTCCGGATGCGCTGTTGTCAGCGGCTTCGTTCGTGTCGGGTTTTCGGAAATAAAAAAGGCCCCGAAGAGGGCCCATGCACACCGCCTGTCATGTGGATGGCAGCTAGCCACCCCCGGCGGTGTGCCTGGGTACGACGGCGATAAGGAGTTTGGTAATAATGTTACGCATGGCAGGTGCCCGGCTTCCCAAAGGTTGCGCGAAACATAGCGGCCAGCGCCCCGATGTCAAGGCAATGCGGCCGTTCCCGCGCGATTTTGGCAGTGTAGCGGTGTTCCCGGGGTTGGGCGAGAGGTAAATTCGGGAGCCGAGGCACAAAAGCGTGTCAGCCTTGGTCCCGCGCCGCGTTCACGATCGCCGCCAGCCAGCCCCGAATCTCCCCCGGCTTCACCCACTCGAATTCGGGCAATTGGTGCCGGAACCAGGTGAACTGCCGCTTGGCGTAGTGGCGGGTGTCGGCGCGGCCGATGGTAGCCGCCTGCTCCAGGTTGAGCTCACCGCGCAGATGCCGGATTAGCGCCGGCACGCCATGAGCCTTCATCGCCGGCAGCAGCGGATCGAGGTTTCGGGCGGCGAGACGCACCGCCTCCTCTAGCGCGCCGGCACCCAACATGGCGTCGAAGCGGGCGTCGATGCGCGCATAGAGCTCGTCGCGCTCGGGCGCGAGGAACACCGCCCGAAAACTGTCCTTGGGCAAGAGCGGCGGCTGGCCCTCATGATGCCAGTCCAGCAGCGAACGGCCGGTGGCTTCGACCACTTCGAGCGCGCGCGCAATGCGCATGCGATCACGCGGGTTCAATCGCTCGGCGGCTCGCGGATCGGAGGCTGCGAGTTCCGCATGCAGCGCCTCGACGCCGTTCCGCTCCAGCCGCGCTCGAACGCCCTCGCGCACCTCGGTGGGGATCGGCGGCACCACGGAAAGACCCGCCGTCAGCGCCTTGAAGTACAGCCCGGTGCCGCCGATGAAGATCGGCAGGCGGCCTTCGGCTTTCGCCTCTTCGAGCGCCTTGGCCGCGTCGCCCACCCAGGCGCCAGCCTAAAAATTCACGGCCGCATCGACATGGCCGTAGAGGCGATGGGGCACCCGCGCCTCGTCGCCATCTGTAGGGCGCGCGGTGATGATGCGGAGGTCGCGGTAGACCTGCATGGAATCGGCATTGATCACGACCCCGCCCGCAGCGAGCGCAAGCTCGAGCGCCAGCGCCGACTTGCCGCTGGCGGTCGGGCCTGCGATAAGCACCGCCTTGCCAACATGCCTTCTGCCGACTTGCCCCTCGCTCACGAAAACCTCAAATGTCCCTCGTTGCCACGCTGATCTGCAACCCGAATAATCCCGCGCTCGACTCCACCATCGTCGACGGCGCCCGCGCCGTGCTGCCTCAGGCAGCTCCCGCGCACTGGCTGTTCGACGGGGTTGCAGTCGACATCCCATTCGGCGCCGACAGTAACCTCGAAGGCGACCGTCACGCCATCGAGCAGCGGCTCCGCGAGCTTCGCGGCGACCTGCCCATCGACATCGTGGTGCAGCCAGTCGGCTTCCGGCGCAAGAAGCTTTTTCTCGCCGACATGGATTCCACCATGATCGGTCAGGAATGCATCGACGAGCTCGCCGATTTCGTCGGGGTGAAGGCCCATGTGGCCGCCATCACCGAGCGCGCGATGCGCGGCGAGATCGAGTTCGAGCCGGCGCTGCGCGAGCGCGTCGCGCTGCTCAAGGACCTTCCCGCCAGTGCCGTCGACGAGGTGCTGGCCAAGCGCATTACGCTGACGCCGGGTGGCCGCGAACTGGTCGCGACCATGCGCGCCCATGGCGCCTATGCCTGCCTCGTCTCCGGCGGCTTCACGCTTTTCACCAGCGCGGTCGCCACCAGGATCGGTTTCCAGGAGAACCGCGCCAACGAGCTCGTCGTCCGCGACGGCAAGTTCACTGGCGAGGTGAAGGAGCCGATTTTGGGGCGCGCGGCAAAGCTCGCGACGCTGGTGGATCTGATGGAGTCGTTCGATCTCGACGACGTCGACTCGCTGGCGGTCGGCGACGGCGCCAATGATCTCGCGATGATCCAGGCGGCGGGGCTGGGCGTGGCGTATCATGCGAAGCCGGCGGTCGCGGCCGCAGCCGCGGCGCGGATCGATCATGGCGATCTCACCGCGCTGCTGTATGCGCAGGGGTATCGGCGCGAGGAGTTCGTGGAGGCGTAGCCTCCTCCTCTCCGCCGTCATGCCCGGGCTTGTCCCGGGCATCCACGTTACGCTCGTCCGCATGGCAAGGCGTGGACGGCCGGGTCAAGCCCGGCCATGACGAGAGGTGAAAGCGAGCGCTCTTACTGCACGCTCAGCGCGACAAAACGCAGCTCGCCGTCGGCGTTCGACACCAGCAGCAGCACCGATTTCTTGCCGTCTTTCTTGAGCTGGTCGACCCGTTTCTGGATGTCGGCGCCGCTGGAGACGGCCTCCTGCGCCACCTCGACAATGACGTCGCCGGCCGAGAGGCGCTTCTCGGCGGCATCCGAATTGGCGTCGACATTGGTGACGACCACGCCCTTGACGCTGTCCTTGATCTTGTAGCGCGCACGCAGGTCCTTGCTCAGCGCGGCGAGATCGAGGCCGAGCGCCTTCTGTGTCACGGTCTTTTCAGGCGGAGGCTCGTCGGTCTTCACCGCGGCCTGCACCTTGTCGGCATCCTGCAACCGGCCGAGCGTGACCTTCTTGGTTTCCTCCTGGCTCTTGCGGATGATGACGACGTCGACCTCCTTGCCGACCGCCGTGTCGGCGACCACGCGAGACAGATCCTTCGGGTCCTTGACGTCCTTGCCGTCGAACTTGACGACGACGTCGCCGGGCTCGATGCCGGCCGGTTTGGCCGGGCCCTTGTCGTCGACACCGGCAACCAGCGCGCCGCGCGGCGGCTTGATGTTGAGGCTCTCGGCGATCTCGTCGGTGACGCTCTGGATGCGCACGCCAAGCCAGCCGCGGCGCAATTCGCCGAACTGGCGGAGCTGGTCGACGACACCCGCCACCGTCTTCGACGGTACGGCGAAGCCGATGCCGATCGAGCCGCCGGACGGCGAGATGATCAGCGTGTTGACGCCGATGACGTCGCCATCGAGGTTGAACAGCGGACCGCCGGAATTTCCGCGGTTGATGGAGGCGTCGGTCTGAATGTAGCTGTCGTAGGGACCTGAGGAGATGTCACGGTTCTTCGCCGAAACGATACCGGCCGTCACGGTGCCGCCGAGGCTGAAAGGATTGCCGATCGCGACGACCCAGTCGCCGAGGCGCAGCTTGTCGGAATCACCGAACTTCACCGACACCAGCGGCTTCGACGGCTTGAACTTGAGCACGGCAAGGTCGGTCTTCTTGTCGACTCCGACCAGTTCGGCCTTGATCTTGGTCCCGTCGTTGAGAATGACGTTAATCTCATCGGCGTCCGCGATGACATGGTTGTTGGTGACGACGACGCCTGACGTGTCGATGATGAAGCCACTTCCGAGCGAGTTGGTCTTGCGCGGCGCCGGGCTGTTCTCGCCGCCCTTGCTGCCGCCGCCGGGACCCTTGCGGTTCTTGAAGAAGTCGTCGAAGAACTCCTCGAAGGGCGAACCGGGCGGCAGTTGCGGCATGGCATTGCTGCCGCCGCCCCCGCCCTTGGCTTCGACGGTCTGCGAGGTCGAGATGTTGACGACCGCGTCAATCACCTTCTCGGCGACGTCGGCGATGCCATCCGGTCCGCGCGCATAGGCCGGTGTGCCGAGTGCGCTGAAAGCGCCAACGGCGAGCGCGGCCAGCCCTAAGCGCAAACGGGTCGGGGCAATGGTGGCAGCGGTCATTGTGATCTCCAGGAAACAAGGATTCGACGTCAAGACTGCGCTCGAACGGGGGGACGGCGCAAGCGCGGACCTTAACGGGCCTCAAGACCCGGATAATAAGGCGAAAACCGGTCCCTCGCCTTCACTTTGGCGTTGGTGCGACGGCTAAATTGGACGTCGCATAACCCAGATCAGGACCAGGCCGGCCACGGCCGAACCAATGCCGACCGCCCGCAGGACGTTATCCGGCGTGGCCATCGCGCTTTTCATGGCCTTGCGCATCCAGGCCGGACTTGCCGCGAACATCAAGCCTTCCAGCACGAACAGGATGCCCAAACCGATGAGGAAGTCGGCGAACGCAATGGACCTCATCGGATTGGAACCTCCCGTTGTGCTGTTCTTGTCTGGACGAAGGGCGGCCGGACTTGCCGCCCTTGTCTCACTTACGGCTTCGCTGGCGTCGTGGTCGCCGTCTTGCCGGACGGGTTACCAAAGAACCGGAAGAAATCCGAGTCCGGGCGCAGCAGGAAGCGGGTGTCGTTCGCGCGCAGCCCGGTCTCATAGGCCGCCATCGAACGGTAGAAGGCGAAGAAATCCGCGTCCTGGCCGTAGGCTTCGGCGAACAGACGGTTGCGCTCGGCATCGCCGACGCCGCGCGTCTGCTCGGCCAGCGACCTTGCATCCGCCTCGATCACGGTCGCCTCGCGGTCGGCCTTGGAGCGGATCTCCTGGGCCTTCTGGCCGCCCTGCGCGCGGAACTCGGCGGCTTCGCGCTCGCGTTCCGTCTTCATGCGCTGATAGACCGCCTGGCTGTTCTGCTCCGGCAGATCGGCGCGGCGGATCCGGACGTCGACGACCTGGATGCCGTAGCCGTCGGCCTCGTGGTCGAGCTGATCGCGGATGCGCTGCATCAGCTTCTCGCGGTCGTCGCGGACCACGTTGATGAAGGTGACCTCGCCGAGCACGCGGCGCAGCGCAGCGTTCAAGAGCGTGGTGAGCTGGATGTTGGCGGCCTGGATCGAGCCGATGCTCTGATAGAAGCGGAGCGCGTCCTTGATGCGGTAACGCGCGAAGGCGTCGACCACGAGCCGCTTCTGGTCGGACGCGATCGCTTCCTGCGACGGGTTCTCCAGATCGAGGATGCGCTTGTCGATGTTGATCACCGAATTCCACGGCGCCTTGAAGTGCAGGCCGGGAGCGGTAACGACATCGACGGGCTTGCCGAACTGCAGCACGATGGTCTGCTCGGTCTGCGCCACCGTGAACAGGGACATGTAGCCCACGATCACGACGAGCAGGAGGCCGAGCAGCGTGACGATACCTGTGACCGGAGATCTCATCGGTTGCCTCCGGTCGTCTGCTGGCCGGTTGCAGGCGGCCGCTTGGCAGTCAACTCGCTGAGCGGCAGATAAGGCACGACGCCCTGGCCCGACTGGCCGCCGTCATAAATGAGCTTTTCCGAACCGCCGAGCACGCGCTCCATCGTCTCCAGATAAATCCGTTCACGCGTCACGTCGGGGGCCTTCTTGTATTCCTCGTAAACCTTCAGGAAGCGCGAGCTCTGGCCCTTGGCCTCGGCGACGGTCTGCTCCCTGTAGCCTTCGGCGGCCTGCATGATCTGCGCCGCACGCCCGCGTGCCTGCGGCACGACCTGGTTGGCATACGTCTGCGCCTCGTTCTGCAGCTGCTCGAGATTGGCGCGCGCCGCCTGGACGTCGCGGAAGGCGTCGATCACCTGCGCCGGCGGGTCGACCTTCTGCATCTGCACCTGGCTGATCTGAATGCCGGCGCCGTAGCTGTCCAGGGTCTTCTGGATTAGTTCCTGCACGCCTTGTTCGGTAACGTTGCGCGCGCCGGTCAGGATCGGCTGGATCTGCGAGCGGCCGATCACCTCGCGCATCGCGCTCTCGGCGACTGCCTTCACGGTGCCTTCGGGATTCTGGATGTTGAAGAGGAAATCGCCGACGCCGTTGGGCTTGATGCGCCAGAGCACGGTGAAGTCGACGTCGACGATGTTCTCGTCGCCGGTCAGCATCAGGCTCTCTTCCGGCACGTCACGAATGGAGCGGCCGCGCCGCGCCGGGTCGTCGATCAGCGTCATGCCGATGGAGATGGTGGAAACGCGCAAGGCCTTTGGCAGCAGCACGGTCTCGATTGGATAGGGCAGATGGTAGTTCAGGCCGGGCTCCACGGTGCGGACATGCTTGCCGAAGCGCAGCACGACGCCGAGCTCTTCGGACTGCACCCGGAAGAAGCCCGACAGCAGCCAGAACGCGACGATGAGCAGCACGATCAGCGTGATGCCGATGCCGGAGAAATAGCCACCCGGCATGATCTGCTGGAGGCGATCCTGGCCGCGCCGCAGAAGATCTTCCAGATCCGGCGGCCTTGGCCCGACCGGTTGCGGGCCGTTGCCCCATGGTCCCTTCGGACCCGAGCCCCATGGGCCACCGCCCTGATTCTTCCACGGCATTCGACGCTCTCCTCGGCAGGGTGAAATTGCCCCCGCCCGCTTTGTCCGGTCCGGCTTTATAGGGGACAGGCAGGTCCCTTACAACGCAGCCCTCGCCGCCCTCCGAGCTAAGCTTGGGGGCAGAAAAGTCAATGTTAACATTGGCAAATGCGGTTAATGGCCTGCCCGCCGACGATATGTCACATAGGAGTAGTCGGCGCTGTCGTGGGGTCCGGCAGGATGACGGATGCGTTCAACCTCATCCCACTCTGCCCTGTCGATGTCGAAATGCGTGTCGCCTTCGGGCCGGGCATGCACTTCGGTGATCTCGAGGCGATCGGCGCGATCGAGCCATTGCCGAAAGATTTCGGCGCCGCCAATCACGGCGATCTCGGCGACCGAACGCCGCAGGGCATCGCCGCGCGCGATGGCGTCTGCGGCGGCAGTCGATGTCGTCACGATGGCGCCGGCGGCGCGATAATCCGCATCGCGCGTGACGACGATGTTGGTGCGGCCGGGAAGCGGCCGGGGCAGGGATTCGAAGGTCCTGCGGCCCATGATCACGGGCTTGCCGATCGTGAGCGCCTTGAAGCGCGCCATGTCGGATTTCATTCGCCACGGCATTGCGTTGCCGGCCCCGATGACGCCGTTCTCCGCGATCGCGACGACGAAGACGATCTCCATCAGGTCGCGCTCCCGGCAAGCCGCGTCAGCGCCGGACCGGTGACGCGGCACAGCGTCCAGTCCTCCAGCATGATGGCACCGAGCGATTTGTAGAACGCGATCGACGGCGCGTTCCAGTCAAGCACCGCCCATTGCAGCCGCGACCAGCCGTTCTCGACGCATTCCCTGGCGAGGTGCACGAGCAGAGCCTTGCCGAGGCCCCTGCCCCGATGCGATGGCCGCACATACAAATCTTCGAGATAGATGCCGTGGCGGCCGCTGAACGTCGAAAAATTCGCAAACCACACCGCGAAGCCGACCGGCTCGCCGTTCCACTCGGCGAGAGCGCAATGGAGTTGCGGTCGTTCGCCGAACAGTGCGTCGGCGATGTCAGCCTCGGTCGCCTCGACCTCGTGCGAAAGTTTTTCGTACTCGGCGAGCTCGCGGATGAAAGCGAGAACCAGCCCGGCCTCACCGGGACGCACACGGCGGATGTTGAGCTGCATCGACTTCAGACCGCGACCGCGGCCTTGATGTGCGGATGCGGATCGTAGCCGACGAGCTCGAAGTCCTCGTAACGGAAGGAGAAGATGTCCTTCACGTCGGGGTTGATCCGCATCACCGGCAGCGCGCGCGGTGCGCGCGTGAGCTGGAGCTTCGCCTGCTCCAGATGGTTGGAATAGAGATGGGTGTCACCGAACGAATGCACGAAGTCGCCGGGCTTCAAGCCCGTGACCTGCGCCACCATCATGGTGAGCAGTGCGTAGGAGGCGATGTTGAAGGGGACGCCGAGGAACACGTCGGCCGAACGCTGATAGAGCTGGCACGACAGCTTGCCGTTGGCGACATAGAACTGGAACAGGCAGTGGCACGGCGGCAACGCCATCTTGTCGACCTCGGCCGGATTCCAGGCCGAGACGATCAGGCGGCGCGAGTCCGGGTTGCGCTTGATCATGTCGATCACATTCGCGATCTGATCGATGCTGCGTCCGTCCGGCGCGGGCCAGGAGCGCCACTGGTGGCCGTAGACGGGGCCAAGATCGCCGTTGGCGTCGGCCCACTCGTCCCAGATGGTGACGCCGTTGTCGCGCAGATATTTGATGTTGGTATCGCCTTTCAGGAACCACAACAGTTCGTGCACGATCGCCTTCAGCGGCAGGCGCTTTGTCGTCAGCATCGGAAAACCGGCGGACAGGTTGAAGCGCATCTGATGGCCGAACACCGACAGCGTGCCGGTGCCGGTCCGGTCGGTCTTTTCGGCGCCGTCTGAAAGAATCCGCTCGAGCAGGTCCTGATACTGGTGCATGTGCGTGAGCCTTTGGGGAGGCGGCGAACTTAGCGGCCGCCCCCGCGCTGCGACAGCGGCGATTCGCCATCCATGCGCATTATACCCGGAAAAGTGAGCGCTCCCGGTGCAAACGACAAGGGGCGGAACTCAGCGTCCCGCCCCTTGTCTATCAGATTGATCCTGCTGGCCAACTTGCCGGCTTGGGTTCGGGTCACGGCGCGCCGACGCTGGCGGCGCCCCTAGTTTTCGGATTCGGTGAACACCTCGTCGCGCTTGGCACGCAACGCCGGCAGCACCGTGAGCACCAGGAGGAAAGCGGCGATGCCGAGCAGCACGGCCGACAGCGGACGCGTCAGGAACACGCTCCAGTCGCCGCGCGAGATCAGCAGCGCGCGGCGCAGGTTCTCTTCCATCAGCGGTCCGAGCACCATGCCGAGCAGCAGCGGCGCCGGCTCGAAATCGTGCTTGATCAGCCAGTAGCCGACCAGACCGAACACGCCTGCCAGGATGACGTCGACCGGCGCGTTGTTCACCGAGTAGATGCCGATCGCGCAGAAGATCACGATCGAGGGGAACATCAGCCGGTAAGGGACGCGCAACAGCCGCACCCAGATTCCGACCAGCGGCAGGTTGATGATGATCAGCATCAGATTGCCAATCCACATCGAGGCGATCATGCCCCAAACCAGCTCCGGCTGCTTCTGCATCACCTGCGGACCGGGCACGATGCCGTGGATGGTCATCGCGCCCACCATCAGCGCCATCACGGCATTGGGCGGGATGCCGAGTGTCAGCAGCGGGATGAAGGAGGTCTGCGCCGCGGCATTGTTGGCGCTTTCCGGCGCCGCCACGCCTTCGATCGCACCGCGGCCGAACCGCGACGGGTTCTTGGCGATCTTCTTCTCGAGCGTGTAGGACGCAAAGGACGCGATGACCGCGCCGCCGCCCGGCAGGATACCGAGGATCGATCCGAGCACGGTGCCGCGCAGGATCGCAGGCGCCGAGTCGATCAGGTCTTTCCTGGTCGGCATCAGGCCGGTGATCTTCTGCTGCACGAGGTCGCGGTTCATCTCGGCGCCGGCGTCGAGGTTGCGGATGATCTCGGCGAAGCCGAACACGCCCATCGCCACCGTCGCAAAGCCGAGACCGTCGGCAAGCTCCGGAATGTTGAACGCCATGCGCGAGGCGCCGGTCTCGATGTCGGAGCCGACCATCGACAGCATCAGGCCGAACACGATCATCGCGATCGCTTTCAGGACCGAGCCCTTGGCCAGCACCACCGCAAAGATCAGGCCGAGCACCATCAGCGAGAAATATTCCGCCGGGCCGAACGCCAGAGCGAGCTTGGTCAGCGGCGCACCGAGCACGGCGATGAGCACGGTCGCAACGCATCCGGCGAAGAACGAGCCGATCGCCGCGATCGCCAGCGCCGGGCCGGCACGGCCTTGCTTCGCCATCTGGTGACCGTCGATGGCGGTAACGACCGACGTCGCCTCACCGGGAATATTGACCAGGATCGAGGTGGTGGAGCCGCCGTACTGGGCACCATAATAGATGCCGGCGAGCATGATCAGCGCGCCGACCGGCGGCAATCCGAACGTGATCGGCAGGAGCATCGCCACGGTTGCGACGGTGCCGATACCGGGCAGCACGCCGACCAGTGTGCCAACCAATGCGCCAATCAGGCACATGAGAATATTGATCGAGATCGGGAGCGACAGACCGTAGAGCCACCAGGGTGACCACCAGGAGATCTGAAACACCACACCGAAACCAAGGCCCAGATTGTGGAAGAGATCGAACATCACACCCTCACTGAACCAGGAAGCGCGGGAACATCGGCATCGGCAGGCCTAGCACGTAGGGGAAGAGCAGCGCGCAGCCGAGCGTCAGGCAGGCGCCGACAATGAGCGCTTCGACCCAGCGTGTCTCATGCGTACCCATCGCCGCGATCATGAAGCTTGCGAACGCCGTTACCACCACCCCAAGCGGACGAATCGCCAGCGCGAAGAAGACGATCGAGAACATCACGAAGAGCGGCCCACGCCAGGCATAGTGCGCCATGCTGGGCCCGTCGGTCAGCAGCCCCGTCAACGCGATGCCGGCGCCAAGTGCGACGAGGAGCCCGCCAAACATCCGCGGCGCCGTGCCGGCGCCAAAGGAGAAGCCCCGCATCCCCTGCAAATCGCTAGAGGCCCACAGTGCGAACAAGGCGAGCGCCATCAGCACGATTCCGCCGACATAGTCCTGCGCGGACCTGATCGTCATGAAGAACGTGAGAATCGCCACCGCAAAGATCGGATAGGAATAGATCAGCGCCAGCAGCACATCGGATGACGCCTTCTTGGTGTCACCGCCGACCGCCCCGAGCAACGCGCCGGGCGCCCCCGCGAGCAGCGCAGTCGCGTGGCTGATGACGACGGCGGCCGGCCCGCGTCCAGCGCCCCAGCCAAAGATCGTCCCGAACGACCAGATGAATTCGAAAATCTGCGGCGCTATGGCCAGCAGACAAAAGCTGATCACCACCGAGGTGTTTCGGTTGGCTGTCGCCGAGTGGCCCATCGTATCGGCCATGCATGTCTCCTCCGCGACCCGTAAGCCACGAGCACTGTTGTTCTAATCGGCTGGAAATCGATGCCCCCGCCCGGATCCCTGCCTAGCCATTTTCATTACACAATGCCAGCAAAACCCAACAAGCCCCCGACGAGCAAAATCCATAGTGGATTGATGCGCGAGACGGATGCGACCACTGCAACCGTCGCGGTCAGAATTAGCGCAGCAAGCGTACGATCGGTCGACTCGGCGAGGATCAGGGCGCTCGCCGCCATCAGGCCGATCGAGAGCGGAACCAGTGCAGCCTGGATCAGCCCGGGCCAGCGCGATTGGTTCGGCCGGTTGAGGAGCCGGCTGACATAATAGGCAAGCAACGCGGTGGGCAGGCACATGGCCAAAGTCGCCGCCAGGGCGCCGGGGATGCCGGCGACAGCATAGCCGATCAACGTGACGATAAGCACATTCGGACCTGGTGAGAGCTGCGCGATCGCATAGGCATCGGCGAACTGCTTGTCGGTCATCCAGTGATGCACATCGACCGCGATGCGGTGCATCTCGGGCACCGCCGCCGCGGCACCGCCGACCGCGAACAGCGACATCAGACCGAAGGTCGAGATCAGCCCCCAGATCGGGTTCTCCGCGTTCATGCTGCTACCTTCCGCCGCATCAGGAAAGTGGCGCCGACGCTGACGGGGATCGCGACCAAAAGCACGGCCTGGAGCGGCAGGCGAAGGACGCCGATGGCGAGGAACACGCCCAGCATCAGGATGAGCGCCAAGGCGTCCAGCCGCTTGAGCAGCGGCGTCATCATCCGGAAGACCACCGCGATCAAGAGGCCGACGGCCGCACAGGAAATGCCCGCGAGGATGCGGCGCAGCACGTCCACATCGCCGAACCGGGCGTAGATGATCGCGAGCACCGTCATGATCAGCGTGGGCGGCAGCAACAGCCCTGCAAAGGCGGCAATGCCGCCGGCGATCCCGCGCAGCCGCGCGCCGAACACCATCGAGAGATTGACGATGTTGGGCCCGGGCAGGAAATGGCAGAGCGCAAAAGTCTCGTTGAACTCGTCCGCCGTCATCCAGCGGTGCTGCTCGACGATGGCCTGCCGGGCGAATACCAAAACCCCTCCGAAGCCCGCCAGCGACATCCTGGCGAAGGCGAGGAACAGCGCGAGCAAGCCCGGCGGAACGGCGCTGGTGGCTGGACCGTCCGGCTCTTGAACTGGTTGTTGCGCGACCGGTGCGGAATCCTCGGACATGTCAGGAGCTTAGAACGCCGGCCGGCAGGCGGCCAAGCCTGCCGGGAACCTATCCAGAGGGAACCTCGGAATGATCGCTCGAAACACCTGTTATTTGAAACGTTTGCCCCCTATATTGGGAGTGCCGGTTCGCCGGCTATGGAAATAAACGGTCGTCGCAATAAACCATTCGGACCCGGGGGCGGTACCCGGCGCCTCCACCAAAGCCCACCAGCGGGCTGGCCCTGAAAGCGGGCTTTGGCGGGGGCGAAATAGGATCGACGAGGGCGTAAAGGGCGTTCTTTTTCCCGGTATTGTTCCGCCGTTATCGGGCTATGCAATAGTTGCCAACGACAACTTTGCTCCGGTTGCTCAGGCTGCGTAACGCAGTTTGAAAGACCATTCTGAAGTCCTAACGGGTTAAGCTCCGTTAGGCGGGGTTCGGAGGCACCTGGCAACAGAAGCCTCCACTTACCTCTTATTTCCTACCCCGCGGGGACTCCTGCTGACCCGTCAGGCGCGGTACTATTGCGACTTGGCGAGTCGGGCCGGCAGGGCCCAGCTCCTGGAATGCAACAGGACCACCATGGCGACCGATCATATCCGATACGATGTGCTGGCCCGCGACGCGCTGCGCGGCGTGTTGCGCAAGGTGCTGACCGACGCCGCGTCCCAGGGACTACCCGGCGAGCATCATTTCTTCATCACCTTCGTGTCGAAGGCGGAGGGCGTGAAGCTGTCGTCGCGGCTGCTGGCCCAATATCCAGAAGAGATGACGATCATCCTGCAGCACCAGTTCTGGGATTTGACCGTGCTCGAGGACCGCTTCGAGGTCGGCCTGTCTTTCGGCGGCATTCCGGAGCGGCTGATCGTGCCGTTCAGCGCCATCAAGAGCTTCCTTGATCCGTCCGTGAAATTCGGCCTCCAGTTCGACACCTCCGATGTCGCCGACGTCTCGGCCGAGACCTTGCCGGCCGCTCCCGCCCCGTCCGCGGTCGCGGTGGCCCCTGCCACTGACCCTGCGGAAGGCACTGAGGAGCCGGCGGCTCCGAACCAGGGCGGCGCCGAAGTCGTGCGATTGGATCGTTTCCGCAAGAAATGATCTAGATCGGGTCGGCGCCCGTCGCAGGCGGCCAAACTCCCTATATAGAGGCACATGATGAGGCCGCGCGGCATTTCGCGCGGCGGAATGGATGTGCTCATGGCCAAAACTTCCCTCTCGAAGACTTCCCCCTCGAAGACCGACGGCTCCTCGCGCCCGGCGACCCGCACCGAGACCGACAGCTTCGGCCCGATCGAGGTCCTCGCCGATCGTTATTGGGGCGCGCAGACCGAACGCTCGCGCCAGAATTTTCGCATCGGCATCGATCGCATGCCGATCTCGCTCGTGCATGCGCTCGGCATCGTCAAGCTCGCCGCAGCGCAGTCCAACCAGGAGCTCGGTTTGCTCGACCAGCGCCGCGCCAACGCCATCATCCGCGCTGCGCGCGAGGTGATCGAGGGCAAGCTGGACGATCATTTTCCGCTGGTGGTGTGGCAGACCGGCTCGGGCACCCAGAGCAACATGAATCTCAACGAGGTCATCGCCAACCGCGCCAATGAGATCCTGGGCGGCGAGCTTGGCGCCAAGAAGCCGGTGCATCCCAACGATCACGTCAACATGAGCCAGTCGTCGAACGACTCGTTCCCGACCGCGATGCATATCGCGGCGGCAAGCCGCATTACCGCCGATCTGGTCCCTGCCCTTGGCGAATTGCTGCGTGCACTGCGCAAGAAGGAGAAGGAGTTCGCAAAGATCGTCAAGATCGGCCGCACCCACACCCAGGACGCGACGCCGTTGACGCTCGGCCAGGAATTTTCCGGCTATGCCGCACAGGTCGAAAGCGGCATCGCCCGGCTCAAGGTCGCGGTGAAGGAGCTCTATCCGCTGGCGCAGGGCGGCACCGCCGTCGGCACCGGCCTCAATTCGAAGCCGCGCTTTGCAAAACTGTTCGCAAAGCACGTTGCCGGGATTACCAAGCTGCCGTTCACCAGCGCGGCCAACAAATTTGAGGCGCTGGCTTCGAACGACGCCTATGTATCGGCGCACGGCGCCATCAATTCGGTCGCGACAGGCCTGTTCAAGATCGCCAACGACATCCGCCTGCTCGGATCGGGTCCGCGTTCGGGCCTCGGCGAACTCATGCTGCCGGAGAACGAGCCGGGCTCCTCGATCATGCCGGGCAAGGTCAATCCGACGCAGTGCGAGGCGATGACGATGGTGTGCTGCCAGGTGTTCGGCAATCACACCGCGATCACGGTCGCCGGCAGCCAGGGCCATTTCGAGCTCAACGTCTATAAGCCCGTACTGGCCTACAACATGCTGCACTCGATCCGGCTGATGGCGGACGCCGCGCGCTCCTTCACCGAGCATTGCGTCAGCGGCATCCGCGCCGACGAGAAGCGCATCAAGGAACTGATGCAGCGCTCGCTGATGCTGGTGACGGCGCTCGCCCCCAAGATCGGCTACGACAACGCGGCCAAGGTGGCCAAGACGGCGCATGCCAACGGCACCACCCTGAAGGAAGAGGCGCTGCGGCTTGGCTTCGTCTCAAGCGAGGAATTCGACCGCCTGGTGCGCCCCGAGAAGATGACCAGCCCGGGATAAATTCCGAATTCCGATAGCCATCCGTAATGATACGGAGCCCCTAGCTCCATTAAATGTAGGGCTTAAAGGACGGGATTTGATTACCGTCAATGTCGCGGCGGGATTGCGTGTTACGTAGCCCCTCCGCCCCCACGGGGCGGAATTCATCGTTTGATGGCCCAAGGGTCGATTGACGAGGACAAGCGAATGGCGATCAAGTCTCATCGGGCGCAATTCGGCGCACAGTTTCTGAATGTTTCATCCTGCCCACGGAGGATCGGATGATGGAGACGCGACATGGCGAACGTCATCAACCTGAATCGTTTCCGGAAGCGCGCCGAGCGGGAAGCCACGGCGAAGCAGGCGGACGCCAACCGAACGAAGTTCGGCCGCACGAAGGCGGAGCGGTCGGCGGAGGAGACGCGCGCGGATCAGGCGAAGACGCACCTGGACCAGCACCGGATCGATTGCGAGGAGCAGCCATGAAGTCGCCCGTCGTGAAACGGTCGATCGTCGTCGCCGGCCACAAGACCAGTGTCAGCCTGGAAGAGGCGTTCTGGAACGGCATGAAGGAGATCTCGGGCCTGCGCAACATGACGCTGTCCGAGCTGGTCGGCGAGATCGACAGCAACCGCCAGCAGGGCAATCTGTCCTCGGCGATCCGCCTGTTCGTGCTCGACTACTTCAAGAGCCGCGCCATGGCCGCCATCCAGGCGGAAAAGGTCCCGGCCCAGTAGCCGTCTTTGCGCCGATCCTTGATGCCGATCCTGGCGCCGATCGCTTCTGTCACGAAGCTGGTACTTTAAAATCACTCTAAGGTGCAGTTTCAGCGACCGAGCGCGCTTGACCTCGATGCCCTGCGTTGAAAATACAGGGCATGACCGACATCCATGATACGCGTCCGCAGATGCCGCTGGGCCTGGCCCAGCGCGGCTATACCGGCGTCATCCAGCACCTTTCCCCCAAGGACGCAGGCTCGGCACTCTCGGACATCGAACTCGAGAGTCGGCTGATCGAGCTCGGCTTCGTCGAGGGCGCGCGGGTCGAGATCCTGCACGAGGGGTTGGTCGGCCGCGACCCGATCGCCGTGCGGGTCGACAGCATCACCATCGCGGTCCGCCGTCGCGAAGCCATGGCCATTATTGTCGCCTGAAGCGACCGGACCCCAATTCCATGGAAGCACCCCTGCTGCATCTCGCCCTGGTCGGCACGCCAAACAGCGGCAAGACCTCGCTGTTCAATGCGCTGACCGGCAGCCGGCAGAAGGTCGCGAACTATCCCGGCGTCACCGTCGAGCGCAAGGAAGGCTTCTTCGTCACGCCCTTGGGACGCCAGGTCTCCGTGGTCGACCTGCCGGGCACCTATTCGCTGCGCGGACGGAGCCCGGACGAGGAGATCACCCGGGACTTCGTGCTCGGCAAGGCCACCGGCGAGATCGTGCCCGACCTCGTGCTGTGCGTGGCGGACTCGACTAATCTGCGCCTGACCATCCGCCTGCTGCTGGAGCTCAAGCGCACCGGCCGGCCGATGATCCTCGTGCTCAACATGTTCGACATCGCGACCCGCCGCGGCATCACTGTCGACGTCGAGCGGCTCGCCAAGGAGCTCGGCGTGCCCGTGGTCACCTCGATCGCGGTGCGCAAGGGCGGCACGGCCGACCTGCTGTCGCTGACCGACGAGATTTCGGCAAAGCTCGCCGCCGAGCCGGGAGAGAACAATTGGCGGGCGCTCAGCGTGGCCGACTTGCGCGCCACCCAGCGCGAAGCCGACCGCATCATCGCCGACTGCGTCAGCCTGCCCAGCCGGCCCGACACCTGGACGGCGCGGATCGACGCGGTCGTGCTGCATCCCGTCGGGGGGCTGATCGTGCTCGCGGCGATCCTGTTCGTGATGTTCCAGGCGGTGTTCGCCTGGGCGCAGCCGCTGATGGAGTTGCTCAATTCCGGCTTCGACTCCCTCGGCGAGTTCGTGCACGCGACCTTACCCGCAGGCCTGCTGCAGAGCTTCCTTCAGAACGGCGTGATCTCAGGCGTCGGCAGCGTCGTCGTGTTCCTGCCGCAGATCATCATCATCTTCCTGTTTATCCTGCTGCTGGAAGATTTCGGCTACATGGCGCGCGCCGCGTTCCTGATGGACCGCATCATGGGCGGCGCCGGCCTGCACGGCCGCGCCTTCATTCCGCTGCTGTCGAGCTTCGCCTGCGCCATCCCCGGCATCATGGCGACGCGCGTGATCGACAACAAGCGCGACCGGCTGACCACGATCCTGATCGCGCCGCTGATGACCTGCTCGGCGCGCATTCCCGTCTACACGCTGATCATCTCCGCCTTCATTCCGGCCAAAGACGTCTGGGGCTTCATCAACCTCCAGGGCCTCGTGATGTTCGGCCTCTACGCTGCCGGCATCATCAGCGCGCTGCTGGTCTCGTTTCTCATCAAATTCTTCATGCTGCGCGACTATGCGCCGGCGCCGTTCATGCTGGAGCTGCCGGACTACAAGATGCCGCGGCTGAAATCGATCGCGATCGGCGTCTACACGCGGGCCAAGATGTTCCTGCACCGCGCCGGCACCACGATCTTCTCGATGATGGTGCTGATCTGGTTCCTGGCCTCGTTCCCGCAGCCGCCCGCAGGCGCCACCGAACCGGCGATCGATTTCAGCCTCGCTGCGATCATCGGCAAGGCGCTCGAGCCGCTGCTGGCGCCGGTCGGCTTCAATTGGCAGATCGCGGTCGCGCTGATCCCCGGCATGGCAGCGCGCGAGGTCGCGGTCGCGGCGCTCGGCACCGTCTATGCGATCGAAGGCGGCAAGGAAGCGGCCGAGCAGATCGGCCAGGTGCTGGCGACGAAATGGTCGCTCGCGACCGCGCTGTCGATGCTTGCCTGGTACATCTTTGCCCCGCAATGCGCATCGACGCTGGCCGTGATCCGGCGCGAGACCGGAAGCTGGACCTGGATGGCCGTCACCTTCTTCTACATGCTGGTGCTGGCCTATGCCGCGAGCCTTCTGACCTACAATGTCGCGGTCGCGTTCGGGGCGGGGTAGGCCCCAAACAAAAAACTGCGAAAACAACCCCATGCACAGTAGACGGGTGTTGTGAAATCAATGACTTACACTTGGGCGAAAATCGTCCGGCCGCAGGGCTGCGCCAGTTGCTCCGTCGGGCAAAACAGGAGCATGATGCCATCATCGCCACGACCGACCATATCTGGCGTCAAGCCGGTTTATGCGCCAGCACCGTTCCAATCCGCTCCTTCTTGAGCGCGAACTGCGCGGCCAATGCGAGGCCGAATGCCAGGCAGAACGTCGTCCCAGCCGCAATGAAGCGCAGCTTATTGGTTTCCCAGATTGCCCCCTCCTGTGCCATCAGCGACAGCAGTTGGGGCAGAAGCAACAACACATTGGTTGCCGCAAAGCCGAAGCAATTGAACAGTCGCCACGCGACCGTTCGCATCGAATTGTCGATGTCCGGCAGATCGGAGCAACTCTGCCTGTCGAGATAGTACGAAATATAGACTGTCACGAGCGCCGGCCCGAGGCCCCACCGCAACATCGCAAAGTAAAGGCTGGCAAGGGACATTTCCCGCAAATTGCCCTCGCCAAAGTTATGCACGGCCAACGTCAGACCAGCGGGCCCTACGGCGAGCGCGACCAGGAAGCTCCAGCAATAAGTGGTGAGGTGGGACTGATCTGAATCGCTTCCCAGAGATGACATCGCAAATCGAAGCAAGAGAACGACGACGATTGCCAATCCATAATTGCAAAGCGAATACATGACCCATGCAATCGAGCGATTGGGGTCCTGCGCCCAGACGACGCCTCTGCCTTGCAGCACGTCATAAATCACGGCCGAAATGGTCACGCCCAGATAAACGGAGCAGATCAAGGCAATGATATAGACGATCCAGTACCGTAGCGGATTGTCGTGAATGGGCGCATCGATTTCGATGCCGAATTTGCTGGCCTCATTGCGCAGGTCGATGCGGGAGCCGTTGCGATAGATCAGGTAACACGCGACAAGCCTGGCAAATCGGTTGTAGAGGTCCTTGATCAGTTGCGTGGCCTGGGGCGCAGCAAGGCCCGTCAACGTCCCAGCCTTCCACTGGCTCATCGTCGGCGCCCCCTGCTGGAAGTCTGCCATCAGCTTGTCGAAACCAAAGCTGTCCTCGGTGAAGAAGGTGGCGTCATCTCCGGTGTCGCGTCCCTGCGTCAGCCACCATTTCATGTAACAGATTTCCGCCCACATCCGATCCGGGGTGTTCGGATCCTTGCGGAAGTCCTGATCGACGACATCTGGAGAATTCGCGATGACTTTCGAGAGCACCTCCTGCGGCACACGCAGCGAAAAGCGGATTTGCGCCATGATCTGCTTCGCGAGCTGAGGCACGCTGATCCAGCTCTGGATCACATCGCGCACCATCAGCAGGACGTTCCATTGAGCCTCCTTCGTCAGGAGGAACAGATACACGATCCCCATTGCGGCGACGACGGTCAGGTACGGAGCAGACTGACTTTTCGCAGCCTCTATGAAGGCTACTGGAAATGCAGGAACCAGCGGCGCCAGGGCAATGACGTCGCGGTTCTCATGGATGAGAAGAAGGAAGAAGCCGCATGAGAATACGACAAAGATGAACCCGCCCAATCGATACTGCTGCCGGGTCGTCATGTATCGCGGGAAAGTCGGGACTTCGGCAATGTTGACCGCGCGGCCAAAAGCCTGCCAGGCCAACCGGCCTGCCACCACCAGGCCCAACAACGTGATGGACCAGCGCACCAGCGAAGGAACCAGGTCGGACGCGGCGTCACGGACCTGATCTGCGGAGGCTTGTGTCGATAGTAAAATGGAAATGACAATTCCCAACACGATGCTAGCCATAGCCTGAACTCCCTCTTGAGCGAGATAGTTCGAACGGGCCGCTCTACGCGGAATTAGGCGTACCGTAAATCCGGAGCGACCACGTGTGTGTGAACCAATTCACATCCTCTGGACGTTTTCGTGCAGCTCTCTCTCTGAAGAGGCACAATGCCTTGCCCGCAAGAAAATCGCCGGACCGCATCCGGAAAGAGCCTCGCACAATCAGCGCTATCAGCTGTTCGCCGGTTGCACCGTCGCGCAAAACAGGCGCATGATGGTATTGTCGGAGAATTGGCGCGACGCTTCGTGACGGCAAGCTAGGCCGGCGTAGCACGCCTTCTCAGCCGCGGGCCGGGCTCGCCGGAAACGTCGCGGTGAACACCGTTTCATCTCGCATCGACGACGCGACGATCAACCCGCCATGGGCGCGCGCGATCTCTTGGGCAATGTACAGTCCGAGCCCAAGCCCTTTCTGGTTCGGCAGAACGTCGCCGCGATCGAACGCAGTGAAAAGGCGCGGGATCGCATCAGCCGGAATTGGCGCGCCTTTGTTGGCAACGCTGAGATCAAAGCCAGCGCCGGTCGTCTGCGCCAGCACCCTGATCGGCTTGTCGGCGGCGCCATAGGAAATCGCGTTGCCGAGAAGATTGGACAGCATCTGACCTATGCGGTCGGCGTCGATTCTCACAGGTCCCGGAACGTTGACGACCGTTTCGATGACGCGATCCGGGTGCACGTTCTCGAACTCCGCGACGATTTGCCTGATGACAGGCTCGAGTGGCTGTTCTTTCAACTTGAGCTGCATCCCGGCGCCGAGCCGCGCGCGGGCGAAGTCCATGACATTGTCGATCAGGCCCGCCATCCGGCCCACGCTTCCCTGCAGGAGGTTGATCCAGTTCTTCCCCTCGTCATCGACCTTCTTGTTCAGAAGCCGCAGGCCGCCCTGGATCGAGGCAAGAGGGTTTCGGAGGTCGTGACCGAGCACGGCGATGAACTGCTCGCGCAGTTCCGCATTGCGTTGTTCCAGCGCGAGCCTGTTCTCGATCAGTTCGACGCGCTCGGCCGCGTCGAGATGAGACGCGATCAGCTCGGCAAAAAGCTTGAACATGCCGATGACTTCGGGAGTCCGAAGCTTGCGCGGCTTCGGATCGATCGCACAAAGAGTTCCGAAGAATGAACCGTCGGGCAGAATGATCGGCACGGAGATGTAGCTTTGGAAGCCATATTGTGCAGGCGTGTGATGCTTGCAGTAGCCGGCGTCTTTGCTGACATTCTCGATGACGACCGCCTCGCGGCTCTGCCGGATCTCATGGCAGATCGTGGTCTCGACCTTGAGCTCGTCACCGGGTTTCAGCCCGAACGCAAGTTCGTCACGCGAGGCACATGTGATCCACCTGTCCTCGGTGACGCGGGCAACGGCCGTAAACCCCATGCCGGTGGTCCGGCTGACCACGTCGAGGATGGTCGAGACCGCAGCGATCCCGCTGATCTTGGCTATGTCGCGCTCGAAATCCATTGCCACTCCGCTTGGGAACATTCGCCCCGGGCCGGCCGCCCAACTGAAAGCGCGTCCTTGCAACGGTGAAAAGCACTGCCAGCCAAGTCATTCCGCGTCAATGTTACTCGACGCCCCACCTCGGAAGCGGCTATCTGTTCCCAATGGAACATTTCAGAACGGCGAGGCTCAGCGCCGAAAGGCTTCGTGAAAATCATCTCGCCGACCTCGTCGCGTTGCATCTCGATGCCGAGGTTTCGCGCTATCTCGGCGGCGTCCGTTCGGCGGAGAAGACGAAGACCTATCTCGACGCCAATATGGCGCATTGGGATCAGCATGGCTTCGGTCTGTGGGTGCTGCGAACGAAAGACGGGGCATTCGCCGGGCGAGCGGGCATCAGGCATATCCTCGTGGACGATGTCGACGAGATCGAGATTGCCTACGCGTTCAAGCGCGAATTCTGGGGCCGTGGCCTTGCAAGCGAGACCGCGACCGCACTCACCGATATTGGACTGTTACACCATGAGCTGCCGTCCCTCATTGGCCTGGTCTATGTCGGCAATGGCGCATCGCGCCGAGTTCTGGAGAAGTCCAACTATCTCCTCGAGCGAACCACGTTCCGTCACGGCGAGAACGGCGTCCTCTACCGGATCCGGCGGTGAGAGACGGCCTGACGATCACCCGGTGCGCAGCCGGACAACCGATTGCGGCAGGGAGGCCAGAAACAACACCGCGCAAACGCACAGCAGGACGATGTCCTTGAACAGAAATTCGCCGGTCAGATTCCACGCCATCGGATCGGATGAAAGGCTCCATTTGACCACACCGGGCGTCGTGAAGAAGAACGACCAGGTGATCGCAAAGGTCACCATGCCCATGAATGAACCGAGGGCGGACGAAACCGGGCTGAAGCTGCCTGCCGCGAGCAGCGCCGCAATCACGAATTCAGCGACACCGAGGACATAGGCCTCTCCCCTCAGGCCGAACACCGACAGCCAGGAGATGAACGGGCTGTTGCTGATGAACTGCGCGATGCCCTGCGCAGATTGCGGCGTGAATTTCTGCATGCCAAACGATACGAAGATGATCACCATGACCCAGCGCAGAATGGCAAGAGGACGATAGGAACCGCCCCCGACCTCAGCGACGTTGAACTCTTTCATCCGACCATGTCTCCCCGGTTTCACATCCATCAGCTCTGCGAGACTACGCTCGCTGAAGGCTGTACGAAGGGGAGCTTCGGTCGTTACCCGCGTCGGCCGGTTCCGGAGATCACAGCTGCGTGCGATGCGCGTGTTCGCGGGATGGCCGCCCGGTCTGGGGCTGTCGGCGCGTTAATGTGCCGTTGAAGGAGCGACGGCGGTGCCCTGCGCTCGCAATGACGGTGTGGAAACAGCCGCTATCGCGCGGATGGAGCGGACGCCCGCGGAGTCTTACCTGAAATACCCGAGCACGAGATCGACATCCGCGCTGCCGGCCGCCGTGCCGTTCAGCTCGGCGTCGATGACGCGGCGGCAAGCCTCGATCGCGGCATGGTCGCCGAGGTCGTTGGCGGCTTCCAGCACGAGCCATGCCGCATCGACCGAGGCCTGGTCCGCTGCTCCGCCGCCGATCTCGCCGGCTGCGGCGTTGTTGAGGTTCTTCTTGCGAACTGCGGTGCCGAATTGAGGCAACATTGAAAATACTCCCTGCCAATTCCCGGATGATGCTCGGTGTACCTGTTCGGTGTACCGCTCAGTGCACCTGCAGCTCGGGCTGACGACCCGTGACGGGATCGGTGCCGGTCTTGCGCGATTGGTAGAACTTCAAGACGCTGCGCGAGGTCTCGATCTTGAGCTTGCCGAAATCGCGCTCGTTGTCGTGGAGCTCGCGCGCCGTGATCAGATGATCCTTGGCGCCGAGGAACAGCAGCGACATGGTGGTGTCCCAGGAGAAGTCGAGCGCCTTGCACAGCACCAGGATCATCTCGCGATTGCGGTCCATCATCGCACGCTCGATCACGTCGACCGGCAGCGACGACAACAGCGACAGGCCGATCTGCACCTCGTCGGACCGGTGCTGGCGAGCATAGTTCGAGATCGAGTCCTGGTTGAGGTTGCCCTGCCGGTACTGCGTCGTCACCACGCGCTTGGCAACGAAATAGCTGCGCGAGGACGGGCCGAACTTGGACTGCAGATCGCCGGTGACGTCGCTTACCGAGCTCTGGATCTGCGCCATCATTTCCGGGCGCTCGTGCTCGAGCCGGCGACGGACGTCCTCCGACGCCTTCGAGATCAGTTGCTGGAAGATGTGACGCGGCACGTCCTTGCGCAGGCCAAGCTGCTCGGCGAGAATCGAGTCACCCTCGGCGCGGCGGACCATGTGGAGCAGACCCGAACCTGAAAAGCGCGCGCCCTCGTTTTTGGCGACCGACGTCACGACCTCCTGGTCGCCGCGCTTGACCAGCACGTCGGTGACGGCCTCGCCGATCGACTTGCGCTGGGCGATCGCGAGCAGATGCGACTGGCTCTTGGTCATGGCGCTCTCGACCAGCAGCTTCTCGTCGATACGATTGGAATCGCGCAGCACGGGACCGGCGACCTCGATTTCGTCGGCGATCGCGAGTTGCGCAACGACATTGAGCGGAGCGTGATCGCAGGCTGCCATCACCTCGGAGAGCTGCACCCGTGCGGCGACCTCGATCTCGTCGGCGAGCCGGCCGATGACTTCGCCGAACGTGCTGATCTCGTCGTCGCTGTAGCGACCGGTGATCAGAATGTCGGTCGCATGCCACAACGCCTTGGTCCGGCTTTCGTCGGTGCCGCGTGCGATTGCGTCGTCCAGATCCTGCAGAAGTGTTGTCGCGCCGTTCATCCCGATGACCCCAGTTCTTGGCTGGCCATCCTGCTTGTGCCGGCAGGACGCCGAGTTCCTCTGGGAACAGAGGCTAGGGAACAAACGCGAGAATCCGGTAAAGTCGGCAGATCAGTTTTGCCGCGGAAAATTCGATAAAAAGCGAGAGAATGAGTTTACCGGTACGTCACGAGGAAGCTGCGCCCCCTCTCCCGCTTGCGGGAGAGGGTTGGGGTGAGGGTGTCTCTCCGGCGTCATGGCCGGGCTTGTCCCGGCCATCCACGTCTCACCGCCTGGGACGGAGAACGTGGATGCCCGGGACAAGCCCGGGCATGACGGACTATCGCCTACGGATTTGACGGCGTCAGCACCAGCGGCGGCTTTGGCTTGGGCTTTGCGGGCGGCGGGCCCGGGGCCGGCCTGACGTCGATCGGCGGAGGCAGCGGCGCGATCTGCGTGCTTGCAAGCGGCGGGCTTGGTGCCGCGGGAGCGGCCTGCGGCGCCTTTGGCGTCGGCGCAACCCTGATATCGGACTTGGGCTTCGGCGGCGGCGCACGGCGCGGATCGCGGCCGGGCATCGGCACATCCGTGAGCGACGGCTCCGGCGCCGGTTCGGGCGACACCAGCGTCGGCAACGCGGCGGTGGCCGGCGGCGGCTCGCCGCGCTCGATGGCGTCCAGCCGGCGCGTCTCGCGATCGATCGTGCGTACCGCGAGCCACGACGACAGCGGCCCAAGATCGACGGTGCGATTGAGCCTGTCGGGGGGACCGGCCGCGAACAGCTGGATTTCGGGCGGCGCGCCGGAGAGCCCGGTCATGATCGGCGTCAGGCTGGCACGGATGTCGGCCTGGTCGGCGGGGATGTCGTAACCGCCGGAGACGATGGCACGCGCGTTCTTCGCCTCTAGCGACGTTGCGCCGACGCGCAGGCGCCCGTCCCGGATCGTGAACGGGATCTGCGCCGAGGCCACTGCAATCGGACCCGCCGACAGCGCGGGCTCGACCAGCTGCCGCAGCCGATTGTCGTCGGCAATTTGGCCGCCGTCGCTGGCGCGGATGGCGATTTCGAAGGCGCGTGGATTGAGGCCGGAGATTTCAGCGGATTCGAGCGTCACCGTACCGTTGCCGGCGAGCGCACCGGTGAGCGCCGCGACGCTACGGCCCTGGCTGGTCAGCGCCATCTGCGCCGAGGCTCGTCCCTTCGGCAGCGCGAGGTCGCGGTAGCGCAGCGCCGCCGCGTCGACATTGCCGAGCTCGATGCGCGCGTTGAGCGTCAGACCATTGGCGCCATTGCGCGCATCAAGGCTCGCCGACATCTCGCCGCCGCCGACGCCGCCCTTCATTGCGTCGAGCGCGAGCGACTGACCGTCGCTCCGGACCGTACCGCCGAAGGGGCGCAGCTCGATGCCGCCGGGCAACGTGCCGTGCAACGCCTGGAAGGCGACGCGGCCGCGCCAGCCGCCGAGAAGCCCGGCACTCAGCGGCGCATTGGCATCGTGTCCGGCCGCGCCGATGGCCATCGCGAGCGCGGGCACGAGGTCGAGCGTATCGAGGCCGACTTCGCCGTCGACGGTCTTCTCCTGATCGAGCGTCACCGCCAGATGACCGCGCAAATGCGAGCCGGCCAGGGTGCTCTCGAGATCGTTGAAGGTCAGGCGGTTGCCGGAGAGGCCGACGCGCGAGGACAGATTGACGCTCTGCACCGATTTATCGGCCGGGCTGGTCCCGAACAGCGGCCCCAGATTGGCGTTGCGCACGCGCAAATTTACGCTGCCTTTCGGCTCCGACAATTCGACGTTGCCTTGTGCGTCCGCATCCAGCCCGCCGCCGCTAAGCTTGGCATTCAATTGCAGCTGATGGCGCCACGCGCCGCTCAAGCGGCCTTCGAACTGCGAAGCGCCCTCGCCTGCGGCCACCACGCGATCGAGCCCGAGCAACGCCAGCAGTGCACTGGCTTGCGGTGTCGCGACTTTCGAGTCCAGCGTGAAGTCGCTGTTGCGCAAGCGGTCGACGTCGATGCCGTTGACGGCGGCCACCGGCGTCTGCGCAGCCAGCGTCGCGGTGGCCTTGAGCTGCGGCGCGTCGAGTTCGAGGACAGCGCGCGCGTCGTTGCGATCGGCGTGCTCGGCGTTCTTGTCGAGGCTGAGGTCGAGCTTCAGGCGGGTCGCACCCGGCAGCGACGGGATGGCGTCGAAGCGCGCGCGCACCGATGGCGCAAACGGCTCGAGCAGTGCAGTGAGATCGCGCAGCGAATTGGCGGAGGATTTCAGCGCGAGCTTGCCCGTGGCCTTGGCGCGGTCGAAGCTGCCACTTGCTTCCGTGGTCACGCCACTGGCCTGGCCGAACCGCAACTGCTCCAGCGAGAGCGATGCGGGGCCGTAGCCGAGTTTCGCGGTGAACGGCCGCAGCTCCTGCCCGGCCGAGATCGCGCGGCCGATATCGAGCGACAGCTTCGCTTCCTCCGGCCATTCGCCCTGCGATCCCGAAAGCGCGCGCACAAAACTTGCGGCCGCATCGAGGTCAAGGCGGTCGGCCTTGAGCTCCGCGTCGATCCGCGAGCCCTTGCTCGCGCCGGTCTGGACGAAAGCGATGCGGCCTTCGACCGCGCCGCCGTCGATCTCGGCCTTCAGCCTGTCGATGGCGAAATGGTTGGCGGCGATGGTCACGTCACCGGCAAGGCGCAGCGGCCGCGTGCTGCGGCGGTTGACCTCGCTGCGGCCCTGGAGCCAGGCCACTAGCGTATCGGGATCGGAGGAATCGACGCTGAGACGGCCGCTGAAGCTGTCGGCACCGGGCGTCGCGCCGTTGAGCGAGAGCTGCGTCTGTCCCGGCGCGCGCAGCTCGAGCCGCTGGAAGGTCCAGGATCGTCCGTCGGTCGCAAGCTCGGCCGTGATGTTCTGGAGCGGCCGTGCGCCGAGCATGATCTGGTCGGAGTTGAACTCGATCTGTGCCGGGATCGGCGCCTGCGGGATTGCGGCGAGGCCTGCGCGGAGCGCCGGAAGGATGCGCTGCGGCTCATCCTTGCCGGTCAGCTTGTCGGCATCGACCTGGCGCGCCGACAGCACCGCACGCAGCAGCGGCGAAGCCCCGAAACTGATATCGCCGACGCCGCCGAGCTTCAGCGCGGAGTCTTCGGACCCGAAGCTGGCGTCGACCTGCTCGAACTTGGCGCCGGCCGGATCAGCCTTGAGTTTCGTCGTGAGCTTCCAGGGCATCGGCCCCGCCTCGCCCGGCTTCTTCGGCGCCGGCACGGCGAACGTCAGCGCGCCCTCGAATTTCGGCAGGCGGTTGTCGAAGGCGAGCACGCCTTCGAGATCGGCGAGGATCGCGCGCTCGCCGGGATCGATGTTGAGGTGGAGGCGGGTGGCGTTGCCGTCGGCGCTCGGGCCGGAGGAGACGCGGAACGGATAGCGCACGCCGCTGAGGGCAAAACTGCCGTCGCCCCGGACCGAGCCGGCCAGCGAGCGCACATCGCCGGAGAAAGCGATGTCGTTGAGCTCCAGTGTCGAATGGCTGGCGGCATCATGCAGGGCGATGCGGCCGGTGAGGTTCAGCCGCTCGATCGCCAGCGATGCCAGATTGAAGCTGCCGCTCGCCGTGGACGGCAAATCGACCCGCCCGCGCGCGTCGAGACCGAGATCGACCGCCATGCCGTTGACCGAAAGCTCGGTGGCGCGCCATTCGCCGCGCATCAGCGAGCTCAGGCTGAATTCGACGTCGAGCTTGTCGGCGCGCAGGCGGCCGAGATCGTTGTTGCCGCCGAAGGTGACCGCGCGCAGCCGCAGCGTCGGCGCCGGCAACAGCCGCGCGTCGAGCTCGCCCGCCACCCGCACCGGCACGCCGATGATCCTGCCGGCCTCTGCTTCGAACTGGGGCCTGAACTGGTTCCAGTCGACGAAGTACGGTCCGATCAGAGCGGCCAGCAGCGCCAAGATAAAGGCAATCGCCAATCCGAGCAGCGTCGTCTGCACGGGTCTCCCCTCGGCCAAACCGGATGCGGGCCTTGCCTGAGCCGCAGGGCCTCAGACGTACCGGAACAGCCCCTTATATAGGGGGAAGTGTGGCGAAGTCACAGCGACTGTTGCGCGCGGAGGTTAACGCCGGCGAGCCATCACCAGCTCGCAGGCAGCCGCTTCAGGCCGCGCAGCACGAAGGTCGGCCGCCATTCGGGGTTTTCGACGTCGTCGATGCGCAGGTCGGGCAGCCGACGCAACAGCGTGGCGATGGCGATCTCGGCCTCGAGCCGGGCCAATTGGGCCCCCAGGCAGAAATGGATGCCACCGCCGAACGACAGCGGCCTCACATTCTGGCGGGTGACGTCGAGCCGGTCGGGGCGGTCAGGATAGACCGCCGGGTCGCGGTTGGCCGAGCCCAGCAGGCAGAGCACGGTCTCGCCCTTGGGGATCTTGGCGCCGCCGAGATCGTCGATATCCTCCAGCGCGACCCGCCCGGTCATCTGCACCGAGGAATCGTAGCGCAGAAACTCCTCGATCGCGCCCACCATCAGGTCCGGCCGCGCCTTCAAAAGCGCGAGCTGGTCCGGATTCCGATGCAGCGCCAGCAGGCCGTTGCCGATCAGATTGACCGTGGTCTCGTGGCCGGCGCCGAACAAAAGGATGATGTTGGCGGTCAGTTCCTCGTTGGTGAGCTTGTTGCCGTCTTCCTCGGCCTGCACCAGCTTGGTGATGAGATCGTCGCCGGGATTTCTGCGACGCAGTTCGAACAGCTGCTGGAAATACATCTGCGCCATCATGTTGCCGGCGTTGCCCTTGGCGATTTCCTCCGGCGACAGCGGCACGGGATCGAGCAGCCGTCCGCCATCGCGCGAGCTGTTATAGAAAGTCTCGCGATGGTCCTCGGGGATGCCGAGCATGTCGCAGATGATGGTCACAGGCAGGCGGAAGGCGAAGTCTTCGATCAGGTCCATGTGGCCGCGGTCGATCACGGCATCGATGGTCTGGTCGACGATCTCCTGGATGCGTGGCCGCATGTCCTCGACGCGGCGGGCGGTGAAGGCCTTCACGACGAGGCCGCGCAGGCGGGTGTGGTCGGGCGGATCGGCCTGCAGCATCCAGTGGCTCATGCTGCGGAAGACCGGCTCCTCCATGATCTTTTCGCTATAGCGGCGCCTGGAGCGCTCGACGAAATCCTTGCCAAAACGCTTGTCGCGCATCACGAGGCTGACATCGGCATGGCGGCTGGCGACGAACTGGCCGAACGGCGTCACGTGAATCGGGTAGATCGCGCGGAGCCGGTCATAATGCGGATAGGGATCGCGGATGAAGTCCGGCGACAGCGGGTTGAACAGCGGACCGCCGGTGCCCTGCACGTGCTCGTTCATGGTGACCTCATATCGGTTGCCGCATGAATCGCATACGCCGCAGCCCCTCTTGCGCAGCGTAACCATCCCGGAATTATCAACTCGATACATTGTTGTATCGAGTTGCATTTTGCCCTAAACTGCCCCGATGTCAAGGGTGAGAACTAGGCCGACCAGGGACGACACGCGCGACAGGCTGTTCGAGGCGGCGGCGCGCGTGTTCGAGCAGGACGGCATCGGCGGCGCCAGCATCGAGGCGATCGCGGCGGCGGCCGGATTTAGCCGCGGCGCGTTCTATTCCAACTTCAAGAGCAAGGACGAGCTGATTATCGCCATGCTCGAGGACCATGTCGCGCAGTCGATCCGGCGCAACATGGACATCCTCGCGCAGCACGACAATCTCGACGACTTCATCGCGGCGCTGAAGGCGATGGATCGCACAAGGCAGGATCCGCTCGGCCGCTCGCCGCTGCTCCACATGGAGATGATCCTGTTTGTCGCCCGCGCCGAGAAGCGCCGACCGGAGCTTGCAAAGCGCCTGCGCGCGCGGCGCAAGCTGGTCGCCGACATCATCGAGGCAACGCTGAAGAGCAACGCGAAGGGCGACACGCTCAATCCCCCCTGGATGGCCTCCGTCGTGCTGGCATTGGAAGACGGCTTTCGCCTGCACCGCCTGATCGATCCGGAGACGACGCCGGCCGACAGTTTTCTGCGCGCGATCACGGATCTGCGGCGCAGGACGGGATTGTCGTTGAAGTAGCGTTTGTTTTCTTCAGATCGTCGCGCTTCGCTGTTCCCGCTCGGCATCGGCGCGCCGCGCCGCTGGAACCTCGTCGCAATTCTCGCGCGCATTTCCACATCCTCATACCGATCCAAGGAACGTTTCTGCAGCTTGCCACTTTATCCCGTGCCTGTTTTGGCAATTTGATCATTCGAGGAGACAGCGATGAGGATTCTGAAATTGTCTGCGGCCGCAGCTGCGCTGCTGGCCGGTACCGCGCTCGCCGTGGCGCAGTCGAGTTCGACGGTCGGCACTGGCGGGTCGTCAGCCGGCGGTGGCACCAGCAACTCGACCGTAGGCACGGGCGGTTCATCGGCGGGTTCGGGCAGCGGATCGGGCTCGGCCTCGACGCTTGGCACCGGCGGCTCGTCGGCGGGCGGCGGCACCAGCAGTTCGTCGATCGGCACCGGCGGCTCCGCCGCAGGCTCCGGCAGCGGCTCAGGCTCGGCCTCGACGCTCGGCACCGGTGGTTCGTCGGCGGGTGGCGGCAAGAGTTCGTCCAGCGTCGGCACCGGCGGCTCTGCGGCAGGCTCCGGCTCCAACTCGGCATCGACAGTCGGCACGGGCGGCTCGTCGGCCGGCGGCGGCAAGAGCGGCTCGACCGTGGGAGCGGCCGGCTCCTCCGCGGGACATGCCAGCGACATGGGCAGGGAAAAGGGCAAAGGCCACCACAAGGACGAGATGAAGAAGGACAAGGACTGACATCCGGCCGGCGGAGCGGCAGCAATGCCGCTCCTTCGTCCTTCCTGAGGAGGACTGGCATGAACAGACCAATCGTTGCGATCGCAGTTTTGACTTTGATGAGCAGCGCCGCTGCGGGGGAAACCATGCAGAAAACCGGCAAGACCGCGTCCGGCGAGACCTGCCGGGTCACGGTGGAAAAACATCCCGACGGCAGCATTACCGCGCTGGGGTCATCGGGTTCGGGCACCACCGGCTCGACCTCATCGAGCGGCTCGCTGTCGAGCTCTAGCTCGGCCGGCGGATCGTCGGTGCACGTCCAGGCCGGTGGCGGCAACGTGTCGAGTTCGTCCTCGACGGCCGGCGGCCCGGGTTCGACCAGCGCGAGCACCGTCACGGTCAACGGCTGCACCATCTCGACATCGTCGCCCTAGCAAAAGGATTTCACAGATGAGAATGTTGATCGCGACCTCGTCGGTCGCACTTCTGCTCGCCGCCGCCTCACCGTTGTCGGCGCAAACCAGCATGACCGGCGGCACTGGGGGCTCGGCCGCGGCCGGCGGCACCTCGGCCAGCACGCTCGGCACCGGCGGCACGTCGACGTCGGGCTCCGGACAGACCGGCTCGTCGATTGCAGCGGGCGGCAGCGCCGCGTCTGCCAACGGCAAGGCGCAGTCCGGCACCAGCATGAACAAGGGCAACGGTCCGGTGCTCAATTCCAATGCGCGCGCGCAGGCGCATGAGGGTGGTACGTTCAGCCGCTCCCACACCCGCACGAAAGTCAAGGCGGGCGAGGAGGTCGGGTCGACCACCAAGACCATGTCGCACGTGCCGGGCTCCAAGCCGACCATGTCGACGACATCGACCAACGTGCGCTGAACCATCCTCACGAGACTGCTGCCCGCAACCTGCGGGCAGTTTTTCTTTGTGAGCAGGTTGTTCGTTGGTGAACGGATCAACCGCCGCTCAGCGTGCGGCTGACGCGGGTCACGAGTGCATCCCACTGCCGCTTCTCGGCGGCCGGATAGTTGATCAGCACGCAATGCACGTAGCGGCGGCCAAAGTTGCAGCGGTCGTACCAGATCTTGCCGCCCCGGGTGCTGGAGACCACGAAGAAGCGCGGCGTGATGCGCTTGTAGGTGATGCCGGGCGGCGGATTCTTCCGCGCCAGGAAAGCGGCCGGTGAGCTGCCGTCATTGGGAACGGCCTGCACCGTCAAATCCGCACGGCCGTCGCTGGTCCGGTACTGCATGCCATAGCCGTCGGGCCGGCCGGCTTGCTCGGTGAAGATGGACGAAGGGATATCGACGCTGGTCCCGGTCTCGGGAATGCGATAGCCGCTCCAGCTGTCCGCGCGGGCGGCAGCCGGAAAGGCAAAGAGCATGACAAGGATGGTGGCGATCTTCTTCATCGTATGGCCCGGCTTTTGCTGGTGGGCCGACAACGTGGGGAAACGCCGGACGTTCCTTTCCGCGATGTGAACGCGCGTTGCGCCCAAGCCGGATGATAGTCTCGAGCGCGCCCGCTAGCGAGCGCGTTTGCCCTTGTCCGTGGGCAAGGGGCAATTCGTACAAGCGCTGTCGTCGCACATGCGGCAGATCGTGAAGCGATCCATCTCGGAGGTATCCTGCCGAGCCAACAACTCATGGAGCAGCGTTTCAAGGCGCTTCGTTTCGGCCGGCGACAGTACATCCAGAAGCGACGCGACGGCCGAAATCCGCGAAGTCATCAAATCGTTGCGGATTGCGGCGCCCTTCGCCGTCAGGTGCAAGGCAACCTCGCGGCCGTCCTGTCCGGGCCGACGTTCGACCAGCCGATCCGACACCAGACGGTCCACCAGCCGGACCGTTCCTGAATGCGACAGGCCAAGGATCCGCCGCAGCTTGTCGTTGGTCATGCCCTGGCCATAGCCGATGACGACCAGTGCCGCAGGGGTCTCGCCACCGCGGCCTATGACCTCGCGCGCGCCCTGCTCAATCCGATCCATGACGGCGAGCGAAAGCGCCCCCAGCAAATTTGCGATTCCAGTTTCCATACGCCGACAATATGTGCGGAGCGCACAAAAAACAACTTGACGATATGTGCACTCCGCACATAATTTGGATCGCAGGCTCGATCACATGGAGAATGACGATGAATACTCGGAGCGCGGCACGACAAGCGAATGCCCAAGCGGATACCAGGGGCACCGAACCCGCCTTGAAATACGTGCAGGCCAACGGCGTGCGCTTCGCCTATCTCGAACAGGGCGATGGCCCCCTGGTCATGCTCCTGCACGGCTTTCCCGACAATGCCTGGTCGTATCGAAAGCAGCTGCAGGTCTTCGCGGATGCCGGGTATCGTGCCGTCGCGCCGTTCCTGCGTGGCTATGCGCCGACCGAGATTCCGGCGGACGGCATTTTCGATCCGATCGCACTGGGCAAGGATCTCGAAGCCCTCATCGCGGCGCTGAGCGACGACGGACAGGCACGCGTCGTCGGCATGGATTGGGGCGGCACCTCGACCCTTCAGGCGCTGGCCACGGCGCCATCGGCAATCAAGGCCGCCGTGGTCATGAACACCGCGCACCCGATTACAATTTCGAGCATCAGACGGGATCCGGAGCTCGTTCGAGCCGTCTTCCACGTCTATTTTTTCCAGCTGCCCGGCGCCGAATCCGCGGTCAATACCGAGGGCCTCCCCTTCGTCGACTATCTCTGGAAGCTGTGGTCACCGACATTCAACAATGCCGAGCACATCCGTTCGATCAAGGAGACACTCAGCTCGCCCGGCACGATGGCCGCGGCGCTGAAATATTACGGAGGCCTGACCGATGCGGGGCTCACGGGCCGGCTGCCGATCAATGACATGCACACGCCGACGCTGACGATCTATGGCAGCAACGATCCGACAGCGAGGTACTCGGTCAAGGAGGAGCCGCTGTTCAAGGGGCCGCACAAGCGGATTGTCCTGCCCGATGTCGGGCACTTCCCGCACCTCGAGCGTGAGGAAGAAGTCACCGGCCTGATCATGGACTGGTTCAAGACGCACGCGCCTGACTGAACGCAGAGGGCGGTGGCCCACAACATCCTTCGATTTTCTAATCTGGAGTGCGCGCAATGGACGCCAAGACACAACATCAATATGCCGAGACCTTTCATGCCCTTCACAGGAAGGGCGATCCGCTCGTCCTGTTCAACGCCTGGGACGCCGCCACCGCCAAAGCCATCGCGAAGACCGCTCCGGCCATCGCGACCAGCAGCGGCGCGGTCGCCTCCGCACTTGGATACGCCGACGGAGAAAATGTCCCGTTCGACATGGTGACTGGCCTCGTATCGCGGATGACTGCGGCCGTGTCGGTTCCAGTCTCAATCGATCTGGAGGCAGGATATGGCGACACCCCGGAGGCCGCCGCCAGATCGGCGACCGAGATTTTGAAAGCCGGCGCCGTCGGCATCAATATCGAGGACGGGCTATCGGGGGGAAAGCGGCAACTGGTCAATCCCGAACTCCATGCCGCCAAGATCAAGGCCGCGCGCGACGCCGCGAAAGATCTGGGAGTTCAGCTATTCATCAATGCGAGAACAGATCCGTTCCTACTGAAATTCGGATCGCCGGACGAGTGCATGAATGAAGCGGCAAGGCGGGCGAAGGTCTATGCCGAGGCCGGCGCCGACGGAATTTTCGTCCCCGGCCTCACCGACCTCGCTCTCATTGAAAAGTTCGTTCAGCTCACGCCTCTGCCGGTCAACATCATGGTGACACAAGGCGTTCCCGCACTTCCGGATCTGGCTCGCGTCGGCGTTCGGCGGGTCAGCCTTGGGCCGTGGCCGATGATGGCCGCGATGCGGATGATCGGACAGGCCGCGGCCGCGGTCGCCGCGACCAAGCAGTACGGCACGTTCCTGCAACCGGATGCCTGAGCCCGGAAATCACCCGCTCGACGCAGTGTTCTGCGCCGACCGCTTCACGCTTTTCCAATCCACCGGATGGATGTCGAGAACGGTCAGCGCAGTTCCTATGCGCTCCTGTCCATGGCCGCGATCAAGGATGCGATCTCGATGGTCGCAAAATTGCAGTAGCTGTCGGAGACCGCGTAGGGGAAGATGATCTTGTCGTGGTGGCGCATCGCGCCGCAAGTGTAGACGACGTTTGGAACATATCCTTCGCGTTCGGAAGGGTCCGGGCGCAATAGTGGCTCGCGCAGGCGGCCGAGCACCTTCGAAGGGTCGTTCTTGTCCAGCAGCGCGGCCCCGATCGAATATTTTCGCAAAGGTCCGACGCCGTGCGTCAGAAGCAGCCACCCGACGTCGAGTTCGATGGGTGATCCGCAATTGCCGATCTGCACAAATTCCCAGGGGTATCGCGGCTTCAGAATCGGCTGGCCGCCATCCCACGTCTGGAGGTCGTCGGAAAAGATCAGATAGAGGTTCTCGTTGTCCTGGCGCGCGATCATCGCATATCTGCCCCCGATCTTGCGCGGGAATAACGCCATGCCCTTGTTGCGCGCGGCACTGCCTTTCAGGGTCGATAGCCGGAACGATACAAAGTCGGACGTCTCGATCAGCTCCGACCGGATCGCCCGTCCGCTATAAGCGGTGTAGGTCGCGTAGTAGATCGTCTCGCCGGCGTTGCTGAAATGCACAAAGCGGGCGTCCTCGATCCCGTTCGACTGCGCTTCAGTGACCGGGAAAATCACCCGCTCGCTCAGATCCTGGCCGGCCGCAAATGTAACATCAATCTCGTCGCCGCCGGCGCCCGATGTCAGCTTGACGAGATCGGGGCTGGATGCAAGGCGCGCCGTCGGGTCGATGGTCACGGTCCCGTCTGCCGCAATAAGCCCCGAGCGAAATGTCAGGGACGACACGTGACCCTCGCCGACGGCACGAAGACTTAGGATGAAGCGAAGGCTGCCTTCCGGCGTTCCGGATTGATCGGGATGCGGCACGATACTCGGATTGAACAATGCCGAGGCCTCGAACGAATATTCGTTGAGAAAATAGGCGCCCGCGAGTTGGCGCTGCACCTGCGTGAATACAGCATGGTCGGCCAGCGCCTCTTCCATTTCCGCGGCGCGTGTCTCGAATATCTGCAACAGGTTGCGGTGACGGCCGAGGAAATTCTCCAGAACGTCGGCCAATTGCCGGTCAGCCGTCTCGGCATCGAGCGCGAGGACCCGTTCGACGATATGGTTGGCGCGGGTCTTGTCCGTCGGATTGAGGTCGCGCGGCTCTGTTGCCGGCTTGAAAGGCCGAACGATGACACGGGTCGGATCAGGCCGCAGCTGAAGGGCTTGACGTTTGAGGAAGGGAGATTGCGACAAGACGGCCTCGATGGGTTGAAGGAGGAAATCGTAATCCTGCTCCGTCAAGCGACGAGAGGAGCAGGCTTGGCCCGGCTTTCGCTCAGGCGGGCAATTTGCCGAATCTCGGAAAGCCCAAGCAAATAGGACACCGCGGATTCCCCTCCCCGGTTCTCATTGGGACGATCGGGATGCAGGCCATCCCGGCAGCTTCCGGTCTCCAGATCGACCAGCGAGGCCGACAGGTCGTTGCTGCCCAGAAACCACGCGAAGACCCGCGCGGCTTCGGCTTTCCATTCGACATCGTGATCGGCCCGCCACGCGGCGAGGCATGCCGCGATGGTCGCCGCGGCCTCCAGCGGCTGCTGGTCGAAGGCTTGCGACGGCTGGCGTCGATCGCCAAACCCCGCCGTGCCGATCGGGCGGAATTGGCCTTTCGCTGAGGTTTGCCGCTTCACAAGCCAGCGCAACGACTCCAGCCCGATATTGACATAGCGCGATGTCTTGCTGGCAAGACCGGTTATGATCAGCGCCTGGGGCAAGCGCGCGTTATCATAGGCCAACCCGTCCTCGAACCAGACCCAATCGCCGGTTGCCACGGTGTCGAAGATCAAGATCAACCGATCGGCAAGCACGGCACGCAGGCGGGTCGCCTGGACATCGCCCGGGACAGCCGAGCAGTAAGCATCGAGGCCCAGCAATACGAACGCCCACGCACGGGGCGAACGAAAATCTTCCACTGTCACCATTGCTTCGGAAAACAAGGCCGCGGCCCATGAGCGCCGCGACGAACTGGCGTCGGTCAACGCGCACACGCCCAAGGCCCAGAGCGTACGTCCGTGACTGTCCTCCGACCCCTTGTCCTCCAACCAGCAGCGGTTGAAGCCCATGAAATTGCGAAATCGTCGTGTATCCGGATTCCAGGCGTGCTGGACGAAAGCGGCAAATCGCGCCGTCAGCGCTTCCGGCAGCCGCTCTTCACCCGGATTGTTGAGCGCACAGGCCACGAGCAGCGCCCGGGCGTTGTCGTCGACGCAATAGCCGTGGGCACGATCCGGCACGCTATGAACGGCATGCTGAAACAGTCCCGTGTCGTCGCACATCGACAGGAAATGGCCGAGCTGCATTTCCGGCGGGGCGCGGCTGTCGCGCAGCAGCGTGCCAGTATCCATACGCGCGATGGTCTTGAGCCGATGCCGGCGGCCGGCGTTCTCGAAGACCGACATATAGCGCTCGGCGGTTCTTTCCCATGTCATCGCGCGGCTGCTCGAATAGGCGCGCTTGCGCATCGCCTGCCGAAGCACGTCGTTGGTGAGCAACTTGGCGATTTCGACGCCAAGCGCTGCCGCATCGCCAAACGGAACCAGGATACCGCGGCCATCGGCCAATAGTTCACGGGCATGCCAATACGGGGTGGACACCACGGCCTTACCGAGGCCGAAACTATAGGCCAGCGTGCCCGAGGTCATCTGGGCCTCACTGAGGTACGGCGTCACGTAGACGTCGGACATCGAGATGAAATCGAGCAGCGTCTTCTTGTCGACGAACTGATCGAGGAACACGACGTGATCCTCGACGCCAGCCTGGCGCGCGTGCGCGATCAGGGACTCACGATAGGCTTCGCCACGATCGCGCACGAGGTTGGGATGCGTCGCACCGAGGACGACGTAAACGGCGTCGGGTCGGGTCTTCAGAATGGAAGGCATCGCATCGATCATGACTTCGATGCCCTTGTTCGGCGACAGCAATCCGAAGGTCAGGATGACCGACTTGTTGCTGAATCCGAGCGCAGCCTTGGCCGCGTCGGGTTCGACGAACGCAAATTCCGGGATGCCGTGCGGGATGATCTCGATCTTCTCGTCAGCCACGTGATAGACGGAGCGCAACAACTCCCGGCCTTTTTCAGCCATCACGACGATCTTGGACGAGCACTCGACGATGCGCGTGATGACGTCGCGCTGAGCCTCGGTCGGCTCGGACAAGACCGTATGCAGGGTTGTCACGATCGGTATGGTCAGGCGCGACAGAAGCGCCATGATCTGGCATCCGGCTTCGCCGCCGAAAATGCCGAATTCGTGTTGCAGCGAAACGGCCTCGAAGCCGCCGCTATTCAGATAGGCAGCCGCACGGACATAATCATCTTGCCTGTCGTCGTTGATCTCCAGGCCCACGGTGGCAGGATAATCGTAGACCTGGCCGTGATCGGTCATCGCGACGATGACCGTCTCCAGATCACTCCGGGACGCCGCAACGGCGCTCTGCAAGTCGGTGGTGAAGGTCGCGATGCCGCAGCGGCGGGGAAGCGAATTGCCGATGAATGCAATACGATTTACGGCAGCCAATTTGGCGTCTCCGATTGTTTGAGCGTGGCGGTCTCGACGGGAGACGGGACCAGGGTGCCGGGAAAGGCGTGCGGTGCGCGACTGGCGCTCGCGGCGCTGCGCTCTGTTAGCGCAGCAGGGTTTATCTTCGGGCCGGGATAGGCCAGCAGCGCTTTCAAGCCGCTCGCACCGACCTCGATTTCCGCGTGGTCGGCTTCTAGGAAGAACGCCTCCCCCGGCGCCAGCCTCGTCGAGCCGAGTTGGGCGTGGCCTTCGATCGCCAGCAGCCAGGTCTCTTTCGGTGCGTCGAGCATCCAAACGGAGCCAGGAGCAAGGTCCGTCTGCTCCAGCGCAAAATAGGAATTGACCGTGAGGACCGTTCGCGCGCCGCTCAGGCGTTCGGACGGCGATTGAATCTGGCGTGGGCCTGCCGTCGCCACCGCGACGGCATGGTCGATGTGCAGTTCGCGCGCTCGTCCATAGTCGAACAGCCGGAACGTGGCGTCGCTGTGCTGCTGGATTTCCACGAGCACGATGCCGGCGCCGATCGCGTGGATCGTTCCAGCAGGAATGAGAATGACGTCGCCTGGATGAACCGGCTGCCAATCCACGATATCGGCGATCGAGCCATCAGTGATCGCGGTTCGCAACTCCGCGGCGGAGCGCAAATGGTTCAATCCCACCGCGACCCGGGCGCCGGGGATCGCGGAGACGATATACCAGGCTTCGGTCTTGCCATTGGCAAGCCCGATCGAGCGCGCGAACGCATCATCCGGATGAACTTGAATCGACAGCGGCTCGGTGGTGAAGAGCATTTTGAGCAGCAACGTCGTCTTGGGCGCAGCAAGACCCGGGCGCTCGAACCACAATTCCCCGATCGGCCCGTCGCTCGTCGACGTCTCACTCCAGGGCCGCAGATCGAGACTGCCCCAGGGCTTCGGCTTGGTTCGCACGATGGCATGTTCGACCGTCAAGCGGGCCTCCCCAAGGCTGTGCGATCAGTCGTTGGCTGTTCGTGCCGGGCGCGGACCGGTCCAGGGCGGAAGCGCATCCCATTCGGCCCTTCGCATGCGGCGCTCTTCATCGCCGACCTTGACGAAGACAAACGGAGCGTCGTCCTGCCCGGTCTTCGATCCCGTGAATGTGGCCGGAAGTCCGTTCGAATTTCGGATCGTTGCTGTGTTTGCCACGTAAACCTCCTGACGATCTGCGTGCGAGATCGCTGCCGCAGATCAATTGAAAATGGATTCCGCCGCATGCAGGCCGACGAAGCGACCCGCACCGGCACCCGAGATACCAATCAGTCCAGGAGATTTGTATTTTGGGATATCGGACATCCGACCGCCTGCGTGGTTGAGGCGGGAGCGCAATGCTCTCAGTCACCGATAACTGCCAAGGGCGGGCGGTGATCTCGAGCATATAGGAACGCCGTCACCCAATAGCGAGACGAGCGCATCGATCCGATCGGCTTTATTAGCTGTATCTTTGTGTTGGCATTGCTCTATGGTCACACGGCCTGACGTCTGAGTTGACGGGGCTCATCGCTCGATTTCAATACTGGCCGGCTGATCCCCCTCTCAGAAGGGTTTTCGGCTATCGGAGTCGCATGGTTTCAACGGATGGTTTCCGGCAAGAGATTCGATCCCGGCTCGAATTGGCGAACGCGCAAGGCCGGCCGAACCTGACCATCGAGTGTGGCGAGCTTTACCGCTCCATGAGCCAGTTGCCCACGTTCAATCGATGGATGATCTTCTGCTGCAACGCGATGCGCGCGGAAATGGCCTTGACCGATCACTTGATTTTCGATGACAGGAACGAAAGCCTGCTGACCGTTCACTATGCATTGCCGCGTCAATGCCGAGCAAAATCAAACCAGACACGATCGAAGTAACGCGTTTCGTTGATTTCGATGACTAGCCGGTCGTTGCTGCCGTGGCGGCTCCGAGAGTAGACGCCCTACGCCGACCGCTTCACCGCGGTCGCGCCGGCCGGTGCAATGTCGAGACGAGCGAGCATCGCCCGCGCCTGCTCGGCGCAGTGCTCGATCAGCCAGCGCTCAAACGCTAGGGGCGCGAGCGCGGGCGCGTAGAGGAAGCCTTGCACGACGTCGCAGCCGAGCTCGGCCAGCACCTTGCGCTGCGCCTCGGTCTCAACCCCTTCGCCGACGACGGTTATGCCGAGGCCCTGCCCGACGCGCACCACGGCGGTGGCGATCGCGAGCGCGCCAGCGTCACGCTCGATGTCGCGCATGAAGCTGCGGTCGATCTTGAGCTCGCGGATCGGCAGATGGGCGAGCCGGCTGAGGCTGGAATAGCCGGTGCCGAAATCGTCCACGGAAAGCCCGACGCCGAGCTCCCGGATCGCGTTCATCGTCTCGAGCGCGGCGACGCTGTCCTGCATGAACGCGCCCTCGGTGATCTCGAGCATCAGCGCATCCGCCGCCAGATCGTATTCGGCGAGGATGTCCTTGAGCCGCGCGGCCAGCGTGACGTTGCGGAAATTGATCGGCGACAGATTCACCGACACAGATGGAATGTTCAGCCCGGCGCGGCGCCAGCTCGCCATCTGCCGGCAGGCCTCGCGCACGGACCACAGGCCGATCTGCTCGATCAGGCCGCACTCTTCGGCGAGTGGGATGAATTTTGCCGGCGAGACGTCGCCAAGCTCGGCATCGTGCCAGCGCGCCAGCGCCTCGACGCCATGGATCGCGCCGTCGCAGCTGCGGATCTGCGGCTGATAGCGGAGGGTCAGCGTGCCCTCGGCGATGGCGCGGCGCAGCGCCGCAATCAAGGCCAGCCGCTGCTCGGTGAGCCCGTTCATCTCGGCGCTGAACAGGCGATGGGTCGAGCGGCCGGCCTGCTTGGCCATGTACATGGCCGCGTCCGCCTGCTGCATCAGGGTGTCGATGTCGGTGGCGTGATCGGGATAGAGGCTGACGCCGATGCTCGCCGACATCTGCAGTTGCCTGGAGCCGAGCCGCAGCGGCGCGGCCAGCGCTTCGGTGATTCCGGCCGCGACGCGCTCGGCACCCTCGGCGTTGCGCTGCGGCAGCAGGATCACGAACTCGTCGCCGCCGAGTCGCCCCAGCATGTCCTCGGGCCCGATCTGCTCGCGCAGGCGCTGCGCGAGCTGGATCAGGAGCTCGTCGCCGGCGGCATGACCGAGTGTGTCGTTGACGTCCTTGAAATGATCGACGTCGAGGAAGGCCAGCGCGACGTGGCTGCCGGTCGGGCAGGCATCGATGGCGGTGGTGATCAGGCGCCGCAATTGCGCGCGGTTCGGCAGGCCGGTGAGGATATCGTGATAGGCGAGCCGCGCGATCTCGGCGCGCGCTTCCTTGCGCTCGATCGCGAAAGCGCCGAGATTGACGCAGGCCTCGACGATGCGCCGATGCCAATTGCTCGGCGCGCGCGGCTCCCGGTAGTAGAAGGCGAAGGTGGCGATGACCCGTCCGTCCTTGGCCTTGACCGGCGTCGACCAGCATGCGCGCAGGCCAATCGCGAGCGGCATCGCCTTGTACGGCCGCCAGCGCGGATCGGTCTCCAGATCCGTCGCCAGCACCGGCTCGCCGTAGAAGGCCGCGGTTCCGCACGAGCCGACATTGGGGCCGATGGCAACGCCGTCCAGTGCGCGGGAATAGTCCTCGGGCAGGCTTGGGCCGCCGAGCGGATGGATCAGGCCCGCGGCATCGATATGAAGCAGCGAACAGACGACGTCGGGCGCGATCTGCTCGACACGGCGGCACAGCCGGTCGGCGATCTCGCCGATCGGAACCTCGTCAGCCAGCGCGCCCATGATGAGCTGCTGCAGCGAGCGCAGCTGCTTGGTCTCGGTGATATCCTCGAGCAGCGCGAAGATGTGCTTGACCTGGCCCTTCCTGTCGCGGAAGGCATCGATGCGAGCGCAGACCCAGATCTCCTCGCCGTCCTTGTCATAGGCGAGCATCTCGACCTCGCCGCGGTGGCCACCCTCCATCAGGCGCTTGACGAGCTTCGCAACGGCCTTGCGATCGGTGTGGCGGCCGGCGAGCAGGCCCCTGGCACGGCGGCCCTCGGCTTCCTCGCTGGTGTAGCCGAACAGCGTCGTGAAGGCGGCATTGACGTAGACGATGCTCTGGTCGGTGTCGGTGATGAGCACCGCGCGGTTGGTCTGGTCGGAGACGGCGTGGAGAAGCCCGATCCTGGCGCGGCGTTCGGCATCCGCGGTGACGTCGCGCGCGAACACGATGCGATAGGTGATGCCTTCACTTGCAATGGATGAAAGCGAGATGGCCGCCCGGATGCGGCTGCCGTCGTTTCGCACGAGGCTGATCTCGTCACGGAATTCTGCAACCGGATCGGCCTGAAGGCATTTGAGGGTGAGAATTTCGGCGTCGTGACCGAGCACATCAGCGCGTGCGAGTTTCCAGATCCGCTCCGCACCGGCATTGAAATGCGTGATGCGATGCGCGCTGTCGACGATGACGATGCCCTCGTCGGCGCGTTCGAGCGCGGCCAATAGCACTTCCGGAGTTTCTATCATGGCACAATCGGAGGCGGACATCGCTAGACCCGGAGGCATCGGGAAAATATGCAACCGACGCTAGCGCCACCATGGTGTCCAAGTCGTTTTTGCAGTCCCCTCGCACCGCGCCAAGACGCGACATGATTAACATTCCGCGAAAGAAACGAAGGTAATTGGGCGCGCACGGAACCTATTCGGCGCCGGTTTCCACCTGAAGCTTGCCGGCAACGGCGCGCACCTTGCGGGGCGCAGCTTGCCAGATCGAGAGCGCCGACAATCCGCTCACGATGATGGCGACGCCAAAGGCCAGCGTGTAGTCGCCGACCCGATCGAAAAGCAAGCCGGTGACCCAGGGACCGGCAGCGCCGCCGGCCAATGCCGCCAGCATGATCGTGCCGAAAATGCTGCCCTGGTGCTTGCCCTGAAAAATCTCGAACACCACCGCGCCCATGATCGAGGTCAGGCCGTAGCCGAGCGCGCCTTGCGTGAACACCATGAGATAGACTAGCCACAATGACGGCTGGAATTTCAGGGCCATCAGCGCCGCGAAAGAGATCGCAAAACCCGCGCAGCTGATCGCCCACACCCATTCCCGCCCGATCCGGTCGGAGACATGGCCGAGCAGGATCTGGCCGGGAATGCCGAGCAGGCTGACGATGCCGAGTGCCCACACCGCGACACCCGGGCTAAAGCCGATGTCGAGCAGGAATTTGGTCTGGTGCACCTGCACCGCGTACCAGATGTAGAGGCCGCAGAAATAGCCGAGCGCGATCCACCAGAACCGTGTCGTGGCGACCGCTTTCCGGAGTGTCCATTCGGTCCCGGCCCAGACGGGATCGACGATGTTGGAGACGGGTTTTGCGGCGCCTGCGGCCGGGGCCGCATCGCCGTCAGGCCGCAGGCCGATATCCTCGGGACGTCGATGCAGGAACAGATTGATCGGCGCCAGCACGATCAGGATCATCAGGCCCATCGCCGTGCAGGCGGTGCGCCAGCCGGTCCCTTCGATCATGTGTTGCACCCATGGCAGCAGCGTGACCGAGCCGATGCCGACCCCGGCGAAGGCGATGCCGATGGCGAGGCCGCGCGTGCGGATAAACCAGTTCGGCAGGAACAACGACTGTCCGGAATAGCCGAGACACACCGAGCCGGCACCGACCATGACGCCGATGGTGACGTAGAGATGCCAGGGCTGGCTCGTGAGCGGCGCGAGCAGCAATCCGCCGCCCATCAGAACCACGCCGAGCTCCATCACCGCGCGCGGGCCGGCGCGGTCCATCAGCCGGCCGATCAGCGGGCTGACCATGCCCGAAACGACGAAGCCGAAGGAGAAGGCGCCCGCGGTGACGCCGCGCTCCCAGCCGAATTCGGAGATGATGGGAGGAAAGAACAGCGAGAAGGCGGTGCGCGCGTTGACGCCGATGGCCATGGTGACGAAGGTCACCGCGACCACGACCCAGCCGTAGAAGAACGGAAGCCGCATTGTGTGTTTCATCCCTGGACGGTCCTTCCGACCATCCGGGACCGCCCGGGTCAAGCGCTTTTCGCGCATGCCTCATTGAGCGACCCTTGGGCGGCCGCCCTCAGGCCGCGTCGCGTTGCGACGATTTGGCGGGCGCGTCGAACAGGATCCGTTCGATCGGCTGCGGGCGGCCGAACAGATAGCCTTGCGCGAAATTGACGCCGAGCGCCTTCAGCCGCTCGTACTCCTCGCGGGTCTCGACGCCCTCGGCGGTGACCGACATGTCCAGCCCGCGCGCCAACGTCACGATCGAGGAGATGATGGCGGAGCTGCGCGGCTGATGCGTGAGGTTCCGGATGAACGATTTGTCGATCTTGATCTTGTCGAACGGGAAAGCGGTCAGATAGCTGAGCGACGAATAGCCGGTGCCGAAATCGTCGAGTGCGAGCGCGATGCCGATGCTCTTCAGCCGCTCCATGAAGGCGTGGTTCTCGACGCCACGCTCCAGCAGCACGGATTCCGTGATCTCGATCTCCAGCCGCTGCGGCGGCAATCCGGAATCGGCGAGCGCCGCGCTGATCATCTCGAACAGCTCGGCCTCCTTGAACTGGATCGGCGACAGGTTGACGGCGACCGCAAGATCGGACGGCCAGCCGGCCGCGTCCGCGCAGGCGCGCCGCAGCACAAACTCGCCGAGCGGCACGATCAGCCCGGTCTCCTCCGCAAGCGGGATGAACTGGTCCGGCGCAATCAAGCCGCGCGTCGGATGCCGCCAGCGCACCAACGCCTCGAAGCCGCGCCGCGTGCCGCTGAGGGCGTCGACGAACGGCTGGTAGTGCACCTCGAGCTGGCACCGCGCGATGGCGTCGCGCAGATCGCCTTCCAGCGTGCTGCGCGCCTCGAGCTCGGCCGACATCGCCTTGTCGTAGATGGTGAAGCAGTTGCGGCCCGACGATTTCGAGCGGTAGAGCGCCAGGTCCGCCTTCTTCAGCAGCTGCTCCTGATCGCTGCCATGATCGGGCGCGATCGCAATGCCGATGCTGGTACCGATCTCGACGCGGTGTCCGGGAAGAAGGAACGGCTCGGCCACGAGCTTGGCGATCCGCCCCGCCAGTTCGGTCGAGCAGACGCGCTGATCCTCGCAAGCTTCCTGGATGATGGCGAATTCGTCGCCGCCGAGCCGGGCCAGCACGTCGCTGGTGCGCAAAGCGGATTTCAGCCGCTGTGCGACCTGACGCAGCAGCGCATCGCCGGCACCGTGACCGAGCGAGTCGTTGACGTTCTTGAAGCGGTCGAGGTCGAGCATCAGGATCGAGAAGGTCGGACCGGTGTCCTTCAAACGGCCCTTGAGCTCGTCGAGCCGGGCCAGGAAGAAAGCGCGGTTCGGCAATCCGGTCAGGATGTCGGTCTGGGCTAGTTCGAGCACCCGCCGGTTCGCCAGTGACAGCCGCTGCGAATTGCGGCTTGCGAGCATGAGATAGGTCGAAAGCGACAGCGTCAGCAGCATGCCGACGATCAGCACCGCACCCGCGCGATCGTAAGTCGTCTCCAGCGGACCGCCGGCAGCCGGAACCGCCCGCACCTGCCAATCGGTGTCGCCGATCTTGAGATTGCCCGACCAGTGCAGGGTCCGCGCGACGTCCCGCATCGTCTGCGGCGCCGTCGCGGCCGACGAGTAATCCGGCAGCATTTGCTCCAGGCCGACGATCTGACCCGCGAACGGCGGATAGACGTTGACGCTGACCGCGGGGCTTGCCCCGGTGGTCACGCGAATGGACTGGATCAGCAGCGGCAGGTCGAAGACGCCGACGACGAAGCCGGCGAGATTGCGGCGCCGGTCCACGACCGCGTCGCGCGACGTTCCCTTGGCGTAGACGGGAATGGCGACGAGGACGTCGGGCAACCGGCCGCCCTCCTTCGGCTCGTAGAGGCGGGTGCGAATGGCCCCTATCCGGTCGGTGTCGCGCGCGCGCTCGAGGACCGCGCGGCGCTCCGGAACGGTCGCGTAGTCCATTCCGTAGACTGGAGACGTCTTCGGCTGGGTCGAGTAGAACACCGGAAAATATTCGTCGCTCTGCGGCGCGGTCGCGAACGCATCGCCCTGGAGCGACTTGATGCGATAGCCGGACACGCCGTCCGTGATCGCCGCGGCCTCGTATTCGGCGCGCTCCTTGCGGTTCACCCGCGGCACCCAGGAGATGCGCAGCATGCCGGGATGGCGCTCGAACAGGCGGGCGCTGAAGGTCTCGAATTCGCTGCGGGTGATCTCCTGATTGGTCGATTCGAACAGCGTGCGCAGCGCGACGAGCCTGGAGATGTACTCGCTCATGCCGTTCTGCATGACGATCACTTCGGTCTCGGCCGCGTTCTCGAACTCGATCTTGTTGACGCGGCCTTCCCATCGCGCCACGGCGGCTGCAGCCATGACCGAAAACAGAAGACCGACGCCGACTGCGACGAGCGCAGGGCGATAGAGCCCGAGCAGCGGCGCGGCACGCCACCATCCGGTCATACGCCCCCGATCCTGATCGTTCTGATCCCGACCGCCCATTCCAAAAACCGCCGTCCCCTGTCGCGCTCAACCGAACCTCTGGTTGAGCCGCCGGAGCCACTATCGGAACAGGACCGCGGTTAAGAACTGCACAATTTCGGAACCCGGCTTTTCCGCATTACCCGGTTTAGTTAATGAAGTGCAGGATGATGCGGGCTCTGTCGAAGCAAGTTGCCGGTTTTCCCCGGAGTAGTACGGAGCCGTCGATACATCGCCGATTCATCCCGTGGCGATAGCTTTCACGAAGCTACTCACCGCACCCGGCAAGACTTTTCTGATGTATCGATCTCGATCTGCGACATGCATCGTCATGACCGTCGCCGTCCTGGCAGCAATCATGCTGCCGGCGAAAGCCGACGAGATCGGCGTCAGCGAGGATGCGATCCTGTTCGGCCAAGCCGCAGCGCTCGAGGGTCCCTCCTCCACACTCGGACAGCGCATGCGGCAGGGCATCGTCGCAGCCTTCACCGAGATCAACGCCAAAGGCGGCGTCCACGGCCGCAAGCTCCAGCTCATCAGCCGTGACGACGGCTACGACCCCGACCGCTCGCTGGCGCAGACGCTGCGGCTGATCGAGGACGAGAAGGTGTTCGCGCTGATCGGCGCGGTGGGCACGCCGACCGCGGTGGCGACGATACCGATCACCAGCGCCAGGAACGTGCCCTTCATCGGTCCCTTCAGCGGCGCTGAATTCTTGCGCGACTTCGAGCTTGCGAACGTGGTCAACATCCGTGCAAGCTATGGCGCCGAGGCCGAGGCGTGGGTCAAGCATCTCACCGAGGATCGCCATTTCACCCGCATCGCCATTTTCTACCAGGACGACTCGTTCGGGCGCGACGGTCTTTCCGGCGTGAAGCGCGCGCTTGCCAGGCGCGGCCTCGAGCTCGCCGCCGAAGGCACCTTCGAGCGCAACACCCGCGCCGTCGCGTCGGCCTGGCGCACGATCAAGCGCGTCGAACCCGAGGCGATCGTCATGGTCGGGACCTACGGTCCCTGCGCCGAGTTCATCAAGCTCGCGCACCGCAGCGGCGCCAATCCGACCTTCGTCAACATCTCCTTTGTCGGCGCCGTTGCGCTCGCCAAGGAGCTCGGCCCCGAGGGCGAAGGCGTCGTCGTCACGCAGGTCGTGCCGTTTCCCTGGGACCGCTCGCTTAAGCTGGTCGCCGACTACCAGGCGGCGCAGACGGCGTTCGACCCGGCGCTGACACCGAATTTCGTGGCGCTCGAAGGCTATATCGCCGGCCGTCTCGCGGCCGCGGCGCTGGAACAAGCCGGACCGCAACCGACGCGCGCGAGCCTGCTGCGCACCATCAACGATGTCGGCCGCTTCGACATCAGCGGCAGCACCATCACCGTCGGCATGCGCATGCTCGACGCGCCGCCGAAGGTGTTTTTGACGGTGATCCAGAAGGACGGGACGTTCAAAGCTGTGGACCGGCTATAGAGCAGATCACGGCCGCCGCGTCCAGCGGTCGGCGTTGACGGCGCCTTGCGGGATCTCGCCTTTGACGATCGCTTCGACCTGCCGCACGGTTTCCAGCGACTGATATTCGATCGCCTGCGGCGTCAGGCCGCCGACATGGGGCGTGGCGATGACGTTGGGAAGCTTCGCAAGCTCCGGGCTTGGCATCTGGTCGGGCGCGCGGCCCACATCCATCGCGGCACCCGCGATTCGATTTTCAAGCAACGCCTTCGCCAGCGCCGCTTCGTCGACCAGGTTGCCGCGGGAGAGATTGATGAAGACCGCATGCTTCTGCATCCGCGCCAGCGCCGCCTCGCCGATCAGATTTTCGGTCTGCTCGTTGGCGATGGCAAGGCAGACGACATAGTCGGACGCGGCGAGGAGCTCGTCGAGGCTGACCTGCCGGATGGCACCGTCGGTCACGGTCGCAAAGGGATCTGCGACCAGCACTTCCATGCGCATCACCTTGGCGATTTCCCCGAGATAGCGCCCGATGCTGCCATAGCCAATGATGCCGATCTTGCTGCCGGCGAGTTGACGGCCCATCCGCGCTTCCGGCTTGCGGCCGGCGTGATAATCGGCCGTCGCTCGCGATACGCCGCGGGAGAGATCGACCATGAAGCCAACCGCGAGCTCGGCAACGGCTTGCACGAAGCCAGGCCCGGCGCGGGTCACGAGCACGCCGGCGTTCGAGGCCGCCTCGACATCGACGTTGCGGATGTCGACGGCGCAGCGGACGAAGGCGCGCAGGCGCGGCAGTTGCGCAAAGATCTCGCCGCGTCCCTCGGTCATGCGATCGGCCACGATGATGTCGACATCTTGCGCAGCGCGCACGAGGCTGGCTGAGACCAGCGTCTCATCGCTCTCGTGCAGGATCACCTCGGCGGTCGCGCGCAAGCCGTTCAGGCTGCGATCGCCGTAGTAATTGCGGCGCATCTCCGGCGTGTGGGCCAGCAGGACTTTCACGGCGATACTCCCTCAATAGCCGAACGCGCGCGGCAATGCCGTGCTGAGCCATGGCACGAACGCGATCACGAGCAGGCAAAGGAACAACAGGCCGAGATAGCCCATGATCGGCTTCACCGTCTGCTCGATCGGCACATTGCCGATCAGGCAGGCGCCGTAAAGCCCGAGCCCGAGCGGCGGCGCGAACAGGCCGATGCCCATCGCGATCACAAGCACCACCCCGAAATGCAGGGGATCGATGCCGAGCTGCACGGCCACCGGCAGCAGCAGCGGCCCGAAGATGATCAGCGCGGCCGCCCCCTCCAGCACCGAGCCCATCACGATCAGCACGCCGATCGCGAGCAGGATGAACAGCCAGGTGCCGCTGGTCTTGGACAATCCCAGCATGAAATCGCCGACCGCATGCGGCACCTGCTGCAGGGTCAGCGTGAACGCCAGCGATTGCGCTGCGGCAACGATGAACAGCACGAGCCCCGCGCGCGTCGCTCCCTGGACGAAGCTGTGCGCAGCCGATGTGAAGCTGAGTTCGCGGAACACCACGCTGCCGACGACGAGCGCATAAGCCACGGCGAAGGCCGAGATTTCCGTGGCGGTGGCAAAGCCGCTCTTGAAGCCGAAGAAGATCATGAAGATCAGGCCGAACGAGGCGATCGCACCGCTCCACAGGCCCGACACCGGCATCTGCGGCGCGATGACCTCGGCATCAGCTGGAGACTCAGTTGGAGTCTCAATTGGAGTCTTGCCGAAGATGATGGAGACGGCGATCAAGGCCAGCGCCATCAGCGCCGCGGGCAACAGCCCTGCGACGAACAGACCACCGATCGACAGGTTCGCGACGAAGCCCAGGATGATCAGGTTGATGCAGGGCGGAATAGTCTCCGCCATCACCGCGGAGGCTGCGAGCAGCGCCACGGCGCCGCCCGGATTCTGCTTGGAGCGGCGCGCGGCCGGAATCAGCACGGAGCCGACCGCGGCGACGTCGGCCATCTTCGAGCCGGAAATGCCGGAGAACAGCACCATCGAGGCCACCATCACGACGTTCAAACCGCCGCGCATGCGGCCGACCCCGCGCTGCAACAGCTCGATCAGCCGCACCGACATGCCGTTGGCTTCCATGAGGTAGCCGACGAGAATGAAGAACGGAATCGCGAGCAGCACGAAATTGTCGATGCCGCGCGCCATCTGCTGGGCGAAGATCACGCCGGGCAGCGCGCCCTCGACCCAGATGAAGATCAGCGCGGCCAGCGCCAGTGCAAAGCCGATCGGCAAGCCACCGACCAACGTCGCAAAGAAACCGATCAGCATCAGCGTGCCCGCCGACGGCACCGTGGCGGGCGACAGATAATCCCAGGCGAGATAAAGGCCGGTCACGACGGCAATCGCGACGAGGCCTCTGACGATGTCAGGGAGCGGCCTGGCGCAGAGCTGGTCGATCGCAAACACCGTCATGAACAGCGCGCCGGCGCCCATCGGGTAGAAGGTCAGCTCCAGCGGCAGGCCGGATCCGGTGGTCTGGCCCGCCGTCAGCGAGCCGAGCTTGATGGCGTTGTAGGCGACGTAGCCCGAAATCAGCACCACCAGCAGCGCGCTCGCGGCGTCGACCAGCGCGCGCAGCCGTACCGGAGCCAGATCGCGGAAGAAAGAGACGCCGACATTCTCGCCGCGCGCGAGCGCGCTCGCCGCGCCGAAGAAGGCCGATCCGACCATCAGTCCGCGCGCGACGTCGTCGGACCACTCCACCGGCGCGTTGAAGCAGAAGCGCAGCAGCACGGAACCGCAGACGACGACGAGATCCGTGGCCAGCAGGATGGCCGCGATCGCGTCGCTGAAGCGAAGCAGCAGGGCGATGCTCCCGTGGCGGCCGCCCGAGAGAGGTACGGCAGCTGTCATTGCCACGTCAGGCCTGCGTGGCGCGGATGATGTCGATCACGGCCTTGGATTCCGGCCGCGCCTTCATGAAGTTCTCGATCTGCGGCGCGACGCGCTTTTTGAACGCCTCGCGGTCGCATTCGGCCACCGTCACGCCCTTTTCGGTCAAGGCCGACAGCGCTTCCTTCTCGACGGCGAGCCCGTGGGTCCGCGTGTCGGCCGCAGCCTTCTTCGCGGCATCGAGAAATCCCTCGCGCAGCTTCGGATCCATGCGATTGTAGGTCGTGTCGCTGAAATAGATCGCGAGCGGCGAGAAATTGTGCTGCGTCAATGCATAGAATTTCGCCGTTTCGAAGAACTTGCTGGCCAGGATGGTCGGCGGGTCGTGCTCTAGCCCGTCCAGCACGCCGGCCTGCAATGCCGTGTAGATTTCGCCGAACGCCAGCGGCGTCGCGGCGGCTCCCATCAGGCGCAGGCATTCCGTGATGACGGGATTTGGCAGCGTGCGGATCTTGAGACCGGCGAGATCTTCCGGCGTCTTCACCGGCTTCCTCGCAAGTACGCTGCGTGAACCGAAATTATAGGCCCAGGCGATGATGCGGATGTTGCTGCCCTTGAGCAGCGCGTCCTCGATCGGCTTGGCCGCGCCAGCGTCGAACGCCTTGGTCTGCTGCGGAAAGCTCGAGAACAGAAAGCCGAGGTCGTAGGTGCCGACCAGCGGCACCAGATTCGCCGAGATCGAGGAGCCCGACACCATGAGGTCGATGACGCCGAGCTTCACTGAGTTGATGACGTCGATTTCCTGACCCAATTGGTTGTCGGGAAAGAACGCGACCTCGACCTGCTCACCGAGGCCGTTCGCCTTCAGGTTCTTCACCAGATTGTCGTAGTAGACCCGGCCGTTGGCGAATTTGGGATCGTTCGGCAGCGACGAGGAGCATTTCAGCTTCAGCGTCGCGGCTTCGGCGCGGCCGATGAGTGCGGGGGAAAGCACGAGGCCGGCGGCAAGTCCCGTCGACGACTTGATGAACGCGCGACGGTTCACGGGCACGATGGACATAATGCGGTTTCTCCCCAATTATTGTTTTTCGAGCAACGGTCGTTGCCGCAGCCCGTTGCGCGGACTGTATGGCCAAAGCGACGGCGCAGGCAAGGCTTGCGGCCGGCCGTTGCAAAGCGGCGTGTCGCGAGGATCAACGGCATCAGCGCGCGGCAAAACAGCCATGTTTTTGCGGGATTCTCGATCAGATCGGCATGGGGCCGATGCGCGAGAAGATGCTTTCGCGCAGCGTTGGGCATCGATCCAATTGGCGCATGGATCAATGCGCAATTCACATGGATGGCGCCAGAACGATGCCGCACCAGCTCTGGCAGACCTTCTGCCCCATTTTGCCGCAGCTCAACGTGATCCAGTGCACAGACAGACGCATGGCGGCCACCTAGAAAAGGTGACATCATCGCGCGCATTGCCGATGGAGGTGACACCATGCGCCGTCCAGTCTTTCGCAATTTGTTTCTTGCATCCGCTCTTCTCGCGCTCACGCAATTGACGATGCCGACGGGGGCCGCGGCCGAAGCGCGGCTCGCACTGGTGATCGGCCAATCGGCCTATCGCACCGTGCCGGAACTCCCCAACGCAGCCAACGACGCCAAGGGCATGACGGAGCTGCTCGGCAATGCCGGCTTCACCGTCACCACGGCATCCAATCTGGCGCAAAACGATATGCGTCAGGCGATCTCGGATTTCGCCGGCAAGGTCAGCGCCAGCGGCGCCGACACCGTCGCGCTGGTGTTCTATGCCGGCCACGGCCTCCAGATCGACGGCGAGAACTATCTCGTTCCCGTCGATCTCGACCCCAAGCGCGAAGCCGACATTCCGCTGCAGGGTGTGCGACTGAACGATTTGCTCAACACGCTCGGCGCACTGCCGACGCGGGCGCGCATCTTCATGCTCGATGCCTGCCGCAACAATCCCTTCCCTGCGCTCAGCGGCGCCGGACACGGGCTTGCGATCGTCGACACCAAGGCCGGCGCGCCGGGCTCCTTCATTTCCTATTCGACCTCGCCGGGCTCCGAAGCCGAGGATGGCTCCGGCATCGACAGCCCCTATACCACCGCGGCGCTGACCGTCGCCAAGCAGCCCAATCTGCCGATCGAGGAAGTGTTCAAGCGCATTCGCGTCGCCGTGGCGCAATCGACCGACGGACGCCAGATCCCCTGGGAAAGCTCGTCGCTGACGACTGACTTCAAGTTCTTCGGCGGCGACAGCAGCGGCAGTCAGACTGCGCTTCCTGGCGCATCCTCCATGGCACTTGCGAGCGGCACGCGCAGCCTCGAGGACTGGCGCAAGGATTTGCAGGGCAAGCCGGCCATGGTCGCCTATGAGATAGTGATCACCGACGACACCGTGCCGGCGTATCAGGCCTATATCGAGTTGTACGCTCAGGATACCCGTACGCCGCGGCTGCGCACGATTGTGGAGCGCCGGCGCCAGATGCTGGCGTGGGAGCGCGCCACCGCGATCAACACCCGCGCCTCGTTCGAGGCGTATCTGGCGAACTGGGACAACAGCGATCTGGCCGCGACCGCACGCCGGCTGCTGCTCCGCGTGCAGAACCGCAACTACGTCTTGCCTGCCGCGGTCGCGGCCGCTCCTGCCCCGGTCGCCGTCGCGATGGCCCCGACCTGCCCGTGCTCGACGCCCACACCACCGGCTTCGCCGATCAACCCGACGATCGCGCCTGTGATCAAGAAGCGCGTCGACGACACACCGCCGAAGCGCAAGGTGGTCGACACGCCGCCCAGGCCGCGCCGGCCGCCGCCTGATGAGGTGATCTACGAGCGCGCGCCGCCACCGGATCGCGGCCCGCCGCCAGAAGCCTTAGGTGTCGGAATAGGCATCGGAATTGGCATGGGCATGGGCGGTCGAGGCGGCAACTACGGCGGCCCGGGACACGGCGATGGCTACCGCAGCCGTTACTGAGACCGCTCGCGCGGCAGCCGGACGCGGACACGGGTGCCGCCACCGGGACGATCCTCAATGGCGACCGTGCCGCCGTTGCTTTCGACAACTTGCCTCACGATTGTGAGTCCCAATCCTGCGCCGCCGCTCTCGCGGCTGCGCGAGGTCTCCAGCCGGTAGAATGGATCGAATACGCGGGTGCGTTCGTCAACCGGGATTCCCGGCCCGCGGTCCTCGACCAGGAGTTCGATCACATCGGTCTCGGCGTACAACGAGATGTCCGCGGCGCCACCATAGAGGATCGCGTTGTTGACGAGATTGGCAACGACCCGAGCCATGCCCGCAGCCGAGCCGCGGATGAGGAGAGCCGGATCTTCGCAGGTGAGCGTCAGCGCTGCGCAGGCACCCTTGCGCGCTTCGTACTCGGTCCGCGCGACGCGGGCAAGATCGACGGTTTCCGCCGACGGGCCTGCGAACGAGGCGCGGACAAAGGCGAGCGCATCATCCATCAGCGATTGCATGTCGTCGAGATCGACGGTTGCCTTGTCCCGCTGCACGCTTTCGGGCAGCAGCTCGAGACGTAGCCGCAGCCGCGTGACATAAGTGCGCAGATCATGGCTGATCGCGCCGAGCACGAGGGTGCGGCTGCGCAGCAGTTCGGCGATGTTCGCCTGCATGGCGTTGACGGCGCGGATCAGCGCCCGGACGTCGGGAGCACCCCGCTCGCTGACCGGCATGGTCTCCATTGCAGCGCCGAAGCGCTCGATGGCGACGGTCAACTCGGACAGCGGCCTGGTCTCGTGGCGGACCGCGAGCAAGGCCGCCAAAGCGACGACGAAGCCGAGAATTCCGGCCAGCAGGCCGACAGGAATGCCGAGCAGGCGAAGGCTGAGCTCACCTGCGGTCTCGATCACCAGATAGCCGCCGCCAGCAAGTTCAATGACAGCTTGCAGGCGCGAGGTGACGAGATCACGCAAGCGGGCCACCTGTTGGCCGTCCCTGACGTTGACGAAGGACAGTGCGACCAGCCGCTCCGCTGGCACACCGCTCTGCGCGCGCAGCCGTTGCTCCGCGCTGCTCAGGAAACGGCCATGCAACGGGTTGGGCGGCACGTCCTGACGCACGACCGGCTTGAATCGCGCCGTCGTGGCCGCGCGCAGCACCAGGTCGCGATCGTCGCGCGGTACCCTGTCGATAGCCTCCGCCAAGGCGGCGACCTGCGCGAACAAAGCGGCAAATCCGGACGGCTCGCCGCGGCCGCGCTGCTCCACGAAATAGATGGCGACCGACAGCAACTGCACGAGAATGATGGCGCCGACGACGATAAGGCCGAGGCGGGCGGCGATGTGAAGCCTGCTCATCCCGCACAGGCTCCGTGCTCAGAGCGGGCGAACGTCAGCACTGAAGAGATAGCCGCCATTGCGCACGGTCCTGATCGAGAACGCAGCCTTGGGATCCGCGGCGACGAGCTTGCGGCGCAGCCGGCTGACCGACACGTCAATGACGCGGTCGAACGGATCCGCGGTCCGGCCGCGCGTCCAGTCGAGCAACTGGTCGCGGGACAGCACCCGCTTGGGCCGTTCGAGGAAACATGCCAGCAGATCAAACTCCGCTGCCGTCAACTCGACGATATGGTCCTGGTCGTTGGTCAGGCTGCGCCCGTCGAGATCGGCCACCAGCCTGCCGAAAGCAATTCGCCGCGGCGGCGGCATCTGCAGCGGGCCGTCCACACGCCGCAAGACGGCCTTGATGCGCGCCAGCAATTCCCGAGGATTGAAAGGCTTCGGCAGATAATCGTCGGCGCCGAGCTCCAGGCCGATGATGCGGTCGACATCGTCGGCCTTGGCCGTCAGCATCAGGATCGGCGTGCGGCTCTTGCTGCGCAGGCGCTGGCAGATCGACAGTCCGTCCTCGCCCGGCAGCATGATGTCAAGCACGACGAGATCCGGGCATGCCTGCATCAGCGCCCGGTCCATCGCCGCGCCGTTCTCGACGCAAACCGGCGCATAGCCCTCCCGCGTCAGCAGGTCCGCCAAGAGCGCGCGGATCTCGCGGTCGTCCTCCACGATCATGATCGTCCGAGTGTCCATCGCGGCCTCTATCGAGCAGCCCGCTGGCAGGAATGTGGCGACCCCGTCGCTCGTTACAAAACGTTACACTTCCGGCCTCGCCGGCAACATCACGGCAAAAGATCGAGGCGAGATTGGCCCCATGCGGCGACCGGTCTCGTTCCGGCGCGTCCTCACAAACAGGAGTATCCGATGAAACCCATTCTCGCTTCGCTATCACTCGCAACGGTGCTGGCCCTCACGGGAGCCTCCGGTGCAAACGCCTGGGTTCGCAGCGGCAGCGTCACGACTTGGCGAGGTACCTACTACGGCAGCGCCAGCGGCGGATGCGCCGGCGGAACCTGCTCGCGTTCGGCTTCGGTGACGGGACCTTATGGCGGCACGATCGCACGCAGCGGCAGCATCACGCGCGTCGCTCCGCATGCATTCGACTACACGCGCACCGCGACGGGTCCGAACGGCCATAGCGTGACGCGCAGCGGCACGGTCGGGACTCATCCTTATTACGAATACCGGTACTGACCGTCGCGCCGGACGACCGCGAAATTCCGGCCGGGGTCAGAACACTGGCCGCGGACTGCCTTCCTCCAACTTGCAAGCATGGATATCTCGAATGCGACGATTGACGATCTTGGCGTCGGCCGCGGCAGCCGCACTGGCCGCAGGTTCGACCGCGCTAGCCTTCACCCCCAGCCCTCACCCCGGTATGTCCGACGGCCTCACCGAAGTCAGCGGCGGCTGCGGACCCGGCTGGCACCTGACGGCCAACGGCCTGTGCCGGCGGACCATCGTGCCCTACGCCCATCCACCCTATGCCTATGCGGCGCCTCCCTATCCTGGGGCCTGTTGGTGGACCAGCACGCCATTCGGCGTGCGGAGGGTCTGCGCATGGTGAGACCTGTACAGCTACGGGAGCTGCGACGCGCGATCGCGGTCATCATCGCCGCGTTGGTCGCGATATCGTCCGCGGGCGCCGCGTCCGCCCAGCAACCGCGACAGGAGATACGCCAAGCGTGCACCGCGGACATGCGCGCGCTGTGCTCCGGCATCATGCCGGGAGGCGGCCGCGTCAAGCAGTGCATGATCGAGCATTTCAACAGCTGTCGGATGGCTGCAAGAGCGCGCTGAAGCAGGCGCAGGCGTCGAAGCCATAGGGCGTGCCTCGCGGGAGTGCGCGTGGGGCTCGCAGACGCGATAAGTGCCGCGAGCCCTGCGGTGTCGCACGATATACAGGCGAGGCCGGCAACCCCATGTTTGCCGACGACCGGCAGCTGTGGTCTGGTCGGCCAACGGAACGCTTCGGGGATTCGCTGCTGATGGCGCAGGACGCTCACACCGCAACATCATGGCCGCTGTTTCGCTCACTCGCGTCCTATTCGCTGCCGGGCGATTTGATGGCCGGCCTGACGCTCGCGGCAATCGCGATCCCAGAGCAGATGGCCACGGCGCGGCTCGGCGGCTTCGCGCCGCAGATCGGCTTCTTCGCCTTCATGGCGGGATCGCTCGGCTTTGCGATGCTCGGCGGAAACCGCTTCCTGTCCTGCGGCGCCGATTCCACGATCACGCCGATCTTCGCCGGCGGGCTGGCGGCGCTGGCCGCCGCCGGCTCGCCTGAGTATCAGGGCCTCGCGATCGCGCTGGCACTGATGGTCGGCGCAATGATGCTGGCCGGCGGCGCCTTCCGCCTCGGCGGCATCGCCAATCTCTTGTCCGTGCCCGTCATGGTCGGTTTCCTCGCCGGCATCTCCGTCCACATCATCGTGTCGCAATTACCGGGCGTGCTGGGCCTGGACTCGCCGAACGGGCCGACGCTCGATCGCATCGGTGTGCTCGCAAGCGAGCTCCGCCGCACCAATCCCTTCACGCTGTGCATCGGCTTCGGTGTGCTGGCCGTGGTCTTCGTCGCCGAGAAGGTCAGCGCAAAAATTCCGGGCGCGCTGATCGGGCTCGTCGCCGCGACCCTGGCCACGATCGCGCTCGGCCTCGAGAGCAAGGGCGTCAATGTCGTAGGCCTCGTGCCGGGGACGCTGCCGCGGCCGACCTTCCCCGAGCTTGCAGCGGAGCAATGGGTCCGCCTCGTGCCGCTCGCCTTTGTCATCACGGTCGTGGTGATGGTGCAGACCGCGGCGACGACGCGCTCATTCCCGTCCGATCCCGACAAGCCGGCCGATGTCGATCGCGATTTTCTCGGCGCGGGCGTAGGCTGCGTACTGTCGGGCCTGTTCGGCGCGTTTCCGGTCAACGCCAGCCCGCCGCGGACGGGCATTGTCGCCGAGACCGGCGGACAATCGCAGCTCGCGGGTCTCGCCGCCGCTGCGATCGTGCTGGCGCTGCTCGCGTTTGGAACGGGATTGCTGCAGCACGTTCCAGACGCAGCCCTCGGCGGCATCCTGCTGTTCGTCGCGCTGCGCATCATCCGCGTGAAGCAGATCGTCACGATCTATCGCCAATCCCCCAGCGAATTCCTGCTGATTGCCGCCACCGCCGCGCTGATCATCGTGCTGCCGATCCAGCAAGGCGCGTTCCTCGGCATCGTGCTGTCGCTGCTGCACGGCATCTGGAGCACGACGCGCGCTCGGCTGGTCGAGTTCGAGCGCGTGCCGGGCACCACGATCTGGTGGCCGGCACATCCGCACATCGCCGGCGAGCGCATCGCCGGCGTCGCCGTGCTCGGGCTGCAGGCGCCGCTGTCCTTCCTCAACGCGCCCGGCTTTCGCAGCGACGTGATCAAGGTGCTCGGCACGACGCCGCCACAGCTGCTGGTGCTGGAGGCGAGCGGCATGGTCGAGATCGACTTCACCGCCGCGCAGATCCTGCTGGACGTGTTCAGGGCGTGCAGCGAACAGGGCGTCACCGTCGCGCTGGCCCGGCTGGAATCGGTGCGCGCGCAGGACGCGTTCGAGCGGTTTAGATTGTTCGACGCCCTGCCGAGAGAGCGTGTCTTCCACAGCGTCGACGAGGCCGTGCGGAAGTTGGCGCGATAACTGGGCTCACTGCGCCAATGGCGGGTGATCGCGCTGGATCGTTTCGCGGATCCAGCTGGCATGGATCGCGCGAAACAGGATTTGCGCCGTCTTGAGGTCGTTCGCCTTCATGCAGAGATCGACGATGCGACGGACTGCGTCGTCGCGCATCAGTCCATCCGAGATCTTCATCGCGATTTCCATCGCGACTTTCGCCGCGCGCTCGTAGCGCTCGCTGTCGCGCTTGTCGCTGCGCGCGCTACCTGCCGCGCTCGCCGCAGCGGCGTCACAGATCGCACGGATGCGCTCGGCGGCCTCGATGTCGCCGAGCGGCCGTTCGATCGCTTCGTCCCAGACGTCCTGACGCGTCTTGCGCGCGAACCACTGCATTGCCTGCTCCGTGGTGAGGGAGCGAGCATAAACGGCGGCCACGCCGCGCGCTACGCCTCCGGTACGATCTTCCCGGGATTGAAGATGTTCTGCGGATCGAGCGCCTTTTTCAGCGCCCGCATCGCGTCGATCGCCTCGGGCCCGAGCTCCGCCTTGAGGTATTTCTGCTTGCCCTGACCGATGCCGTGCTCGCCAGTGCAGGTGCCGTCCATCGCCTGCGCGCGCTCGACCAGCCGATGCATGAACTCCTCGCCGCGCGCCATCTCGTCGGCATCGTTGGTGTCGCAGACCAGCGAGCAGTGGAAATTGCCGTCGCCGACATGGCCGACGATCGGCGACAACAGGTTGAGGCGCTTGAGATCTTCCTCGGTCTCGCCGACGCATTCGGCAAGCCGCGAGATCGGCACGCAAACGTCGGTCGCGACCACCCCGATGCTGTCGCCGGGCCGCAGCGCTTTCACCGACCAATAGGCGTCGTGCCGCGCCTGCCACAGTTTTGTGCGGTCCTCCGGCTTGGTGGTCCAGGAGAAATCGCCGCCGCCGCAATCCCTGGCGATCTCGCCGAAGGCCTTGGACTGTTCGGCGACCTCTATCTCGCTGCCGTGGAATTCCATCAGCAGCAGCGGCGTTTCGGGCAGGGTCAACTTCGAATAGGCGTTGCAGGCCCGCACCTGCGCGGCGTTGAGCAGCTCGATGCGCGCCACGGGAATACCGGTCTGGATCGCCAGGATCACGGCCTGACACGCCCCGTGCACGGTCTCGAACGACACCGCTCCGGCCGCGATCGTATCGGGGATGCCGCGCAGGCGGATGGTCAGCTCCGAGATGATGCCGAGCGTGCCCTCGGCGCCGACGAACAGATGCGTCAGGTCGTAGCCGGCGGATGATTTCTTCGCACGCGTGCCGGTCGTGATGATCTCGCCGTCGCCGCGGACCACTTTCAGCGCCAGCACACTGTCGCGCATGGTGCCGTAGCGCACCGCATTGGTGCCGGAAGCGCGGGTCGAGGCCATGCCACCGAGGGAAGCGTCCGCGCCGGGGTCGATCGGGAAGAACAGGCCCTGGTCGCGCAGATGCTCGTTGAGCGCCTTGCGGGTGACCCCGGGCTGGATCACGCAATCGAGGTCCTCGGCATGCACCGCGAGCACCTTGTTCATGTCGCGCAGGTCGATGCAGATTCCGCCGGCGGGTGCGTTGACCTGGCCCTCGAGCGAGGTGCCGGTGCCGAAGGCGATGACGGGCACGCCGTTTTTCGCGCAGATCCGCACCACGTCCTGGATGTCGGCAGTCTCCTGCGCCATCACCACGCCGTCCGGCGGCTGGTTCACGATCCATGTGGTGGTATGGCCGTGCTGCTCGCGGACGGCTTGCGAGGTGATGAGGCGGTTGCCGAACCGCGCGGCAAGTTGCTCCAGCGCGCTCGCGAGGGCTTTCGGCGCCGGCCGCGGCGGATTATTGGTGATGGTCGTACCCACGGACGTTCCTCCCGACGAGACGAACCGTGGCAAAGGACATCTCACCGGTCAAGTCAAGCGACCGGACGCATAGCTGGGGAAGGACACATGCCGGAGACTGCTGCCACAACGATCGAGGGCGTGCCGTTCCGCTCGTCAATCATGCAGATCGAGCCGCAATGGATCGACTACAACGGCCACCTCAACATGGCCTATTACAACGTGATGTTCGACCGCGCGATCGACCAGATGTGGCTGACGCTCGGGATCGGACCGGGCTACATGAAGGAGCGCGGCGGCTCGACCTTCACCGCCGAATGCCACGTGCGGTATTTGCGCGAAATCCACCTCGACGATCCCGTGCAGGTCTCGGTCTGGCTGCTGGAAGCCGACGACAAGCGGCTGCACACCTTCCAGGAGCTGCGGCACGCGACCGAAGGATGGCTGTCCGCCACATCGGAAAACATGTCGCTTCACATCGACATGGGCTCACGAAAGGTGGCGGCTTTTCCCCCAGACATCCGTGAGCGCATCGCAGCGGTGGTCAAGGCCCACAGCGCCGTCCCGCGGCCCGAGGGCATCGGCCGGAACGTGGCGATGCCCTCGAAGCGGTAAGCGCGCTAAACCCTGTTACGACCCCGTGCCAGTCCGACAACGGCCGAGACCAGGAACAACACGACTGCGATGAAGAAGATGATCTTGGCGATTTCGATCGACGCGCCGGCGAGGCCGCCAAAGCCCAGGATACCGGCGATCAGGGCGATAACCAGAAACGTAACTACCCAGCTAAGCATGATCCGAACCTCTGTTTCGATGTCTGTCTGCGATCGGCGCGGCTGACGCGCCTCACTTGCAGAACCAATCGCCAACTCGGAACAATGGTTCCGGGCCGCTGAAGCCGGAAATTCGCCTGACCGACAGGAACAAATTGGCTTTCGGCGCACGTGGAAAACCCCTGTCCGCGGCCCCATATAGGGACCAATCCCTGTTAAGAAGGCTCCCCTTTCACCACCCCGCGGTGCCAACGTGGGGCAAATGATTCGCATGACCGAGCCGAGCAAGATCACGTCCCAGAGCGTCCCCGACCACCAGCCCGCAGCCGGCGGCATCGCCGCGCGTGCGCGCGCCTCGGTAGGCCCGCAATACCTGTCCGGGCTCAATCCGGAGCAGCGCGAGGCTGTGGAGACGCTGGACGGGCCGGTTCTGGTGCTGGCCGGCGCCGGCACCGGCAAGACCCGCGTGCTGACCACGCGCATCGCCCACATCCTGAGCCAGGGCCGCGCCCGCCCATCCGAAATCCTGTCGGTGACCTTCACCAACAAGGCCGCGCGCGAAATGAAACATCGGCTCGGTCAGATGCTCGGCCATGCCGTCGAAGGCATGCCGTGGCTCGGCACCTTCCACTCCATCGGCGGGCGCATCCTGCGCACCCACGCCGAGCTGGCGCAGCTCAAGTCGAACTTCACCGTGCTCGACGTCGACGATCAGGTCCGACTGCTCAAGCAGCTTCTGCAAGCCGACAATATCGACGACAAGCGCTGGCCGGCGCGCATGCTGGCCGGGCTGATCGACGGCTGGAAGAACCGCGGCCTGACGCCGTCGCAGGTGCCGTCGGGCGAAGCCGCCGTGTTCGCCAACGGCAAGGGCGGCAAGCTCTATGCGAGCTACCAGGAGCGGCTGAAGATCCTGAACGCCGCCGATTTCGGCGATCTGCTGCTCGAGGACATCCGCATCTTCCGCGAGCACCCGGATATCCTGCGGCAGTACCAGCAGCGCTTCAAATTCATCCTGGTCGATGAGTATCAAGACACCAACGTCGCTCAATATCTGTGGCTGCGGCTGCTGTCCCAAGCGCCGACTTCTTTTGCCTCTCCCCGCGTGCGGGGAGAGGTCGGATCGCCCGGCAGCGCAATTGCGCGCCCGAGCGATCCGGGTGAGGGGGACTCTCAGCAAGCTGAGCTCGTGGAGGCAGCCCCTCATCCTGACCTTCTCAGCGTGAGCGAAGCTCGTCGCGACCCCGCAAGCGGGGAGAAGGAGCAGACGCGCCACGTCAAAAACATCTGCTGCGTCGGCGACGACGACCAGTCGATCTATGGCTGGCGCGGCGCGGAGGTCGACAACATCCTGCGCTTCGACCATGATTTCCCCGGCGCCAAGGTCATCCGCCTCGAGCGCAACTACCGCTCGACGGGCCACATCCTCGCCGCCGCCTCGCACCTGATCGCCCACAACGAGGGCCGGCTCGGCAAGACGCTGCGCACCGAGGACCAGGACGGCGAGAAGGTCACGGTAACAGGCTCTTGGGATTCGGAAGAGGAAGCCCGCGGCATCGGCGAGGAGATCGAGCAGATCCAGCGCCAGGGCGACAAGCTCAACGAGATCGCGATTCTGGTGCGCGCCTCCTACCAGATGCGCGAGTTCGAGGACCGCTTCGTCACGCTCGGCCTGCCCTATCGCGTCATCGGCGGCCCGCGCTTCTACGAGCGCGCCGAGATCCGCGATGCGCTGGCTTATCTCCGCGTCATCAATTCACCGGCCGACGATCTCGCCTTCGAGCGCATCGTCAACACGCCCAAGCGCGGCCTGGGCGATGCCACCGTGCAGATGCTGCACGATCACGCCCGCAAGCGCCGCATCCCGCTGTTCGAGGCGGCGCGCGCGGTGGTCGAGACCGATGAGCTGAAGCCGAAGGCGCGCGGCTCCTTGCGCGACGTCGTCGCCCAGTTCGACCGCTGGCGCGCCCAGCGCGAGGTCACCTCGCACACCGAGCTCGCCGAGATCGTGCTCGACGAGAGCGGCTACACCGAGATGTGGCAGAAGGACCGTTCGGCGGACGCCGCGGGTCGGCTCGAAAACCTCAAGGAGCTGGTGCGCTCGATGGAGGAGTTCGAGAACCTGCAAGGGTTTTTGGAGCACATCTCACTGGTGATGGACCGCGACAGCGGCGCCGACGAGGACGCGGTGTCGCTGATGACGCTGCATTCGGCCAAGGGGCTGGAATTCGACAACGTGTTCCTGCCCGGCTGGGAGGAAGGCCTGTTTCCGAGCCAGCGCACGTTGGACGAACAGGGCCGCGCCGGCCTCGAGGAAGAGCGCCGGCTCGGTCATGTCGGCCTGACCCGGGCCCGCCGCCGCGCCAAAATCTATTTTGCCACCAACCGCCGGATCCACGGCACCTGGTCGACCACGATCCCCTCGCGCTTTCTCGACGAACTGCCCGCGGCCAATGTCGAGATCACGGAATCCAAGGGCGGCTCGGCCTGGGGCGGCACCGGCGGCTACGGCGCCTCCCGCTTCGACGACATGGAAGCGTTCGGCTCCACCTATTCGACCCCGGGCTGGCAGCGCGCCCAGGCCAATCGCAATCGCGGCGGCGGTGGCGGCGGCAATGGCGGCCGCGGCAGTTTCGAGGAACAGGCCTCGTCGTTTTCGTCCCAGTCGTCCTCGCCCGATTTCGGCAGCTTCTCCTCGCGCCGCCGCGGGCCGCTGACGATCGAGGGCGAGCTGGTGGCCAAATCCACCGGCACGACCTCGGAATTCTCCCTCTCCGACCGCGTCTTTCACCAGAAATTCGGCTATGGCCGCGTCACCAAGATCGACGGCAACAAGCTCACCATCGCCTTCGACAAGGCGGGGGAGAAGAAGGTCGTGGACAGTTTTGTGCAGCGGGCGTGAGGCCTGCATGCCGCACTACATCGCCATCATCGAGGACGCCGGCCCGGACGAAGCCGTCGGCGTGTGGTTTCCCGACCTGCCCGGCTGCATTTCCGGCGGCGACGACGTCGATGAGGCCCTGGAGAATGCGCCCGAGGCACTCGCGTTCTATGCACAGGAACTGACCGCGGACGGCCGCCAGCTTCCCCCGCCGCGGACATTGGACGAGCTCAAGGCCGACCCTGATGTCGCCGACGAGCTCGGGAAGCACACGGTCGCCCTGATCGAATGGCCACCCCTCACTGAGGCCACGGAGTGAGGACTGTTCGCCGCACTGGTCGGACTCTCGACAGTTCAGGTCCGAACAGCCCTTGACCACCGTGAACTTCCCCGTATCAGATGCGACCATGGTCCGGGGCTCCATCACACTGATCTTGCTGGCATTGGGTATGCCGTCGCTTGCGGCGGCGGAGACCATGAGCTTTGGCGATGCGATCGGGCTGCTGGCGAAAAGTTGCGGCGCGGAAATCGTCGCCAATTGCCGCGGCGTCAACCCGGATTCGACCCGCCTGAAGGAGTGCCTCTCGCGCAACCGCGACGTGCTCTCGCAGCAGTGCCAGAGCGATTATCTCGGTGCCTTCGACGCCATCCAGAAGCGCGTCGCAGCCCGTGTCACCGTGGCGAACGTCTGCCAGCGCGAGATCGTCAAGGTCTGCGGCGGCTCGACCAAGGAGACCAGCAAGGCGGTCCCCTGCCTGGTCTCGACGCCCAAGGGCATCAGCAACAATTGCCTGAAGGCCGTTGACGACGCGGGGTATCGGTGATGCCAGCGACGAGGCTTTCCACCGCCGGAATATGCATCGCGCTCGGCCTCGCTTTGCTCGCGGGCACAGCGGAAGCACAGACGGCGCCGCCAACCCGCGACGACATCGTCGGCAAGCTCAACCATTTCGAACAAGCCGCCGAGATCGATCTCCCCGCGCTGAAGCTGCAGGTGATGGAGCGGGCCAAGGCCAGGATCAAGAACGATCCCGGTCCGGTGAACCGGCCGCTGATCGCGCCTGATCTGGTCAATCTGCCGACCTTCACTGCGCAGATCCAGTTCGACGCCGACACGCCGATCATCCAGCCGGCGTCCTACCAGACCGTCGGCCGCCTCGCCGATGCGCTGGTCCATGCCTCGCTGCTGCCCTACACGTTCCTGATCGTCGGCCATGTCGAATCCAACGCGAAGACGCGCGAGGCCAATGCGATCCTGAGCCAGCGCCGGGCGGATGCGATACGCGACGTGCTGGTGAACACGTTCAAGATCTCGACCAAGCGGCTGCATCCGATCGGCCTCGGCGAGGAGCAGTTTCTCGACCGGGCCAGGCCGACCTCAGCCGCCAACGCCCAGTTGCAAATCCTGACCTACGCCAAGGTACCGGAGGAAGCGCCTGCGCATCCGGCTGCGACACCTGCGCCTGCGGCGAAAAAGCCCGCCAAGAAGCGCTGAGCGGACGCGCCACGGCGTCTGACGCAACCCTTTGAAGTCACGTTTCTTTTGTGACCTGTCTCACAGCGCAACAGCGCGGTTTCGCGCGACAATTACGCCGGTTTGTGCACCGCCCTATCAGGTGCTATAGGCTTTTTTCGCCCTGCCCGACCCCATGCTGCACGAGACCGAGATGGCCAGTTATTTTCAACGTCAGCTGGCCGACTACGTCGAATATCATCGCGATCCCTGGAACTGCGCGATGCACGTGGTCGGCATCCTCCTGCTCTTCACCGGCGCCGTGCTGCCGCTGACGCTGGTCCATTTCCCGGTGTTCGGGATCGAGGTCAGCCTGGCCATGGTTCTTGCCCTGCCGGTGCTGGCCTACTGGCTGATGCTGGACGCCGGGATCGGGCTCGGCATCCTCGCCTCGATGATCGTGCTGCTTTCGGTCGCAACCGCGATTGGCAATCAGGTCTCGATCGTCATGATGTGGTCGATTTTTGTGGTGCTGATCGGGCTCGGCGTCGCGTCGCAAATCGTTGGTCACAAGGTTTTCGAGGAGCGGCAGCCGTCGATGGTCGACCACCCCACGCATTTTCTGCTTGGACCGATGTTTGTCATGGCAAAATTATTCATTGCATTGGGCTTCCGTCGCGACCTTGCCGCGATTCTGGCGCCTGCTCCGACCAATTCCCTTTCAACCCGATAGTTCTAGACGCGAAACAGCAAACCTACTGCATGGCTCTCGTACTGGTTACCGGTGGCAGCGGCTTCATCGGACATCATCTTGTAGAAGCGCTCCGCGCCCGTGGGCAGCGGGTGCGTGTTCTCGACGTCCGTGCGCCTGCCGCGCCGTATGTCGACGTTGAATATGCCCAAGGCTCGGTGCTCGACGGTGCCGCGGTCGATGCCGCGATTGCCGGCGTCGATCAGGTCTATCACCTCGCGGGCCTGCCCGGCATGTGGGTCGCCGACAAGCAGGCCTTTCACGACGTCAATTGCCGCGGCACCGAGATCGTGCTCGCGGCCGCGATGAAGCGCGGGGTCTCGCGCTTCCTGCACTGCTCGACGGAATCGATCCTGTTCCCCTATTCCGACCTCAACGGTGTTCCCGCCGAAGAGGCGCTGCAGCCGGCCGAGGCGATGCCGGGCGCCTACACGCGGTCGAAATCGCTGGCCGAGCATTGCGCCGCGAAGGCCGCAGCTGAAGGTTTTCCGCTGGTGATCGGCACCCCGACCATGCCGATCGGTGCTGCCGACCACAATCTGACGCCGCCGACTGCGATGCTGTGGTACTTCCTGCAGAAGAAAGTGCAGCCGCATCTCGACTTCCCGGTCAATCTCGTCGACGTTCGCGACGTTGCCATGGGCCTCGTGCTGACCATGGAACGCGGGCGTAACGGCCAGCGCTACATCCTCGGCGGCGACTGCGTCAGGCTCGGCCAGATTCTGCGGATGATGTCCGCGATGAGCGGCCGCCGGCAATTCCCGGTCGTCGTTCCCGGCAAGATGGCCGAGCTGTCCGGCATCATGCTCGAATATCTCTCTGACCGCATCACGCGCAGGCCGCCCAACGGCACCGCCGAGGGCGTGCGCATTGCGCTCGCCGCGAGCGACCTCTCGATCAGCAAGGCGCGCACCGAACTCGGCTACGCGCCGCGCCCGATCGAGCCGGTCCTGCGCGAAACCATCACCCATCTTCTCGCCCGCGGCGGCGCGCTTGCCTCCGGCGCCATCGAGCATCACGCGCTCTCCTCGCGCGCCAGCTGAGCTGCCGCCCAACCCAAAGAACCTTTCCGCATGTCCTTCGATTTCAGCAAGCTTCTCTCTGTCGCCTGGGGTGGTTGGACCACGACTTGGCCGACGCAACTGCTCGCCCTGATCTGGCTCGCCTGGCTCGCAAGCTGGGTCGGCGCCTCGTTCTGGCAGGGCCGCACCCAGAAGCAGGTAATGACGCTGGAGTCCGGCCGCTATCGCATCCCGATCCTGGTCGGCGGCATCCTGTTCACGCCATGGACCGCGGAAGTGCTCGGCGAGAAGCCGCTCTGGGTGTTCAGCAATACAGCTGTCTACGTGGTGGCGCTGATCGTGCTGGCCGGCATCTCCTTCACCTGGTGGGGACGGCTGCATCTCGGACAATTCTGGTCCAACACCATCACCCACAAGCAAGACCACCGCGTCATCGACACCGGCCCGTACGGCATCGTACGCCATCCGATCTACACCGGCCTGATCCTCGGCATGCTGGTGACCGGCATCGCGGTCGGCACGGTGACCGCGATGCTCGGCGCGATCCTGATCTCGCTCGGCATGTGGCAGAAGGGCCGGATGGAAGAAGTGTTCCTGTCCAAGGAGCTCGGCGAAGACGCCTACGGCGCCTATTGCCGCCGCGTGCCGATGATCATCCCGTTCCTGTCGCCGCGCTGAGAGCGGCGGACGCGCCCCACATTCGCTGTCGTGGGGGGCCCCCCCCCGGGCGGGGGGGGGGGGGCGGGGGGGGGCGGCGGCGGGGGGGGGGGGGGGCGCCCCCGGGGGGGGGGGGGGGGGCGGCCCCGCGCCCGCGCGGGGGGGGGGGGGGGGGGGCGCGGCGGG